>JAUWLU010000050.1 GCA_030613545.1 Desulfuromonadales bacterium | reverse complement strand
CCACGGACTCTAACTGGTTTCCATCCGGAAACGGCCCTTTTCCGCAATCTCGGCGTCAATCTGCACGCTTGCTTGTGTGGCGTAGACAGCTACGCCTCCGCGCAACCGTTTGATTTCCTTGACCTTGCGAAAAATCGCTCGTTTCCCATATGGAAACTGACCCCGTGCCCCTCCGGGGTTTCCGGATGGACACTAACTGGAAAAGGAGCTGACCATGTGGATATTCAAGGGTTATCTTCAGTGGAGATCACTATTGTTGATTGCGCTTTCGCTACTGCTGGCCTCGAGCGTCGCCTGGGCGGACAGTGAAAGCAAACACAAACAATTCACCACAGACTTCGATTTGGCAGCGTGTACCTTTTCGGCCACGGGCGGGAATGCCTATTTTTCTCTGGATTTTGCTCCCGGTCCGATGAATCCAATTCTACTGGAGGGCGAGGAAGACCGGGAACTCGTTCAGGTTAAGATTACCGTTCTTGACGAAACAATGGACATTGACCTCGATACCTTGGGTCTCGGCACCGTGGTGACGCGAGTCATTGAAGAAATGGAATGGGTCGATGAGGAATTGGTTGAGGTTTCGAGGAATTTTTTCGCCCGATGCGAAGAAACCAATGCTGTTTACTATTTTGGTGAAGATGTCGAGATTTACGAATACGATGACGAGGGAGATCTAATCGCCATCATAACCGGTGCAGAGGCCGGAGCCTGGCTGGCCGGAGAACCTGCCGAGGATGGTGAAACCGTCAATCTGCCCGGGCTGATTATGCCGGGAACCTTCCTTCTGGGGGCTAGATACGATCAGGAGGTGGCCCCGGAGGTGGCTTTGGATCGGGCGGAGAACATCGAAATGGGCCTGACGGTGGAGACACCAGCCGGCACCTTTAACAACAGCGTGAAAACCTTGGAGACAACTTCCTTGGAACCCAACTCCAAGGACATCAAGATCTACGCCCCCGGCGCCGGCCTGATTGTCGACGCCGCAATAGAACGGGTTAATGCGTTTTCAACGCCTTAACAGCTAGAGTGGAAAATCGAAAGGGGTAAGGTCAAAGGGGATAAAGCTCTTTTTTATCCCCTTTTATTGTTTGAGGGTGTGTTTTTGACAGAAAAACGAGATTCTCAGACCCCCTGCAAAACAAGAATGGCCCACCCGGATTCGGGGCGGGCCATTTCCAGGTCTGATAAATGGTGGTTCGCGAAACACCGTATAATTCAGGAGTGTCTAGGAAATTTGGGACGATTCAAAGTCCGGTTGGGGGGGCAGTGCTGGGGTGACGACCACAAATATATGCGGTGCCTTTTTCCTGACCGACGCCCTGTTAGCAAGGCAAAAGATGCTATCGTTAAGGCGTTGCAGCGGATTGGCGAGGAGAAAACAGTACAGAAGATAAAGGAGATCCCATGGAAGGACAATTCAGCGGTACCTGCCACTGCGGCAGGGTGGCCTTCACGATCAACGGCAAAGTGCTCAACGTGGTCAACTGCCATTGCTCCATTTGTCGCAGGGCCAACGGTGGGGCGTTCTCCAGTTTTGTGGTGGTTCCCGAAGAGGCGTTCGAGGTGGTCAAGGGGCAGGATCTGCTGACGCGCTACGCGATGTCGGACAAGGGCGAAAAACATTTCTGCCGCGTCTGCGGCGCCCCGGTTTTCAATCGTAACAAGCTCTACCCAAAGGTAACGGTCGTTCCCCTCGGCTGTCTGGATGGGCCTGAACAATTCATTCCTAAAGTCAACATCTTCTGTGAACGCATGCTGCCCTGGGTGGCCTTCGCCAAGGAAATAACCTGTTACGAAAAGGGGCTGGCCAAGTAGGGGCGGAGGGGAACTGCCGGAAAAGGTTGTTCTGTTTTAGACTTCATACTATCGGAAGCGGCCCTGAACCGCACCTGCCAAGTGCTTGGCAGGCCGGTGCAGTCTCTGGGCCGGGCCTTTTCGCGGGGCATCCCCATCGACAGCCTGGATGAAAAAGAATTCGGCGATGCCATTGCCTCTCGTTACGCCGCAGCAATAGACGCCGAATCGGTTGCCCAGCAATACCTGCAGGAAATCGTCGGGCAGTTGGCGGCTTTTGCGAAAAAGCCCTTCAGTTACCGGATCTTTCTTTTGCCCCACCGTATACCCAACGCCTGTGCCCTGCCCGGTGGTGTCATCCTGGTGACCGACGGTTTGCTGAACCATCCTGGGGCAAAGCGCTATGTTGGAATCAGCAATCTGCAGCTACGGCAGAGTTATTATCGGCGTCAACGACCTGGTGAATGGCGCCAACAGGTAAGCCACGGCTCGGGATCAGGTACCGCCGGGCCAAGTCAGGTTGCCATACGGCAACCCTTGCCACAGGCGCACAAATAGGCTATAAGAGATGTGTTTAACACCTAGATGATCTAGTCGGGAGGAGTGCCTACGGTCTTCGTCTCGCACGTTCCCAGGGAGGTCCCATGTCATTGCAGATTCAGCACCGGCTGGTCGAGCTGCTCGCGCCGATCGCCAACGAAACCCGCATTGCCGATGTCCGTATCGGTCTCGGTTATTCGGCCGTTCGTCTGGGTAGCGGCCAAACGGGCTTGGCCTGGACGCCGCCGCCTGTAAGTGGTGGTTGTTCCCATCTTAAGATGGCCGGCACCCTGACCGAGCGTCCGGCCGCTGAGCTGCTGCAAATGCTGGCGGCTGAGCAGCCGCTGTTGCGTACCATCGGTCTGGCTACGGCCAATGCTTTGCTGGCCTGTTTGCCGCAACCGGCAACCAGCAAGGAAGAGGTTGTCGAGGGGTTACAGATCACGGCTGCGGATCATGTCGCCATGGTCGGCTATTTCGGCCCGCTGGTAAAAAGACTGCAGGCGAGCGGCTGCCGGCTCGATATCATCGAGCTCGACAGTTCCCGTCCCGGTGTGTTGTCGCCGCAGCAGGGCCGTTCTGTCCTGTCTGCTTGCAGCGTCGCTATCCTGACCGGCACCAGCCTGGTAACCGGTACCTGCGATGAACTGCTGGCCGATCTGAGCCGGCCCCGTGAAGCGGTGCTGCTTGGTCCGTCGGCCCCCTTTTGTCCTCAGGCCTTTGCCGGAACGCCCCTAACCCGTATCGCCGGGGCTCGTGTGCTCGATGCAAACGGGGCGTTGCGGGTCGTCTCCGAAGGAGGCGGGACGCCGCTGCTCAAGCCCTATGTCTCCTTTGAGACTCTGCTGCTGTAAGCCGGTTAGACCCGGTAAATGCAAAGGCCGGGCGGAAAAGTACTTTTCCGCCCGGCCTTTTAGTTTGCGGCGCTGTGGGCCGTTGGAAGGTCAGGCACCGGTGATGTTCATGCCCGTCGGTACCGTAAAGGCGCGCTGGCCGAGTTCTTTGTCCATCATCATCAGCCCGCGACCGTCGCCTTCGAGCCTTTTGAGATTTTTCAGTTCGAGTCCGAAGCTGGCTTCTTCTTCGACTTGCTCGGTAACGAACCATTGCATAAATATTTCCGTGGCGTGGTCATTTTCGTTTTTGGCCTGGGTCATCAGGTTGTTGATGCTGGCGGTAACGAACTGTTCGTGTTTGAGGGAATACTCAAAGACGTCCAGTGGCGACTCATAATCGGCCTTCGGTCCGTCGATGGGCAGCAGCACGGCGCGGCCACCGGCTTCGCAAATATAATTGAAAAATTTCTCACCATGACAGAGTTCTTCAAGGGCCTGCAGTTTCATCCAGTGGGCAAAGCCGGGCAGGTCTTCGGCTTCAAAATAGGCGGCCATGGCTTTGTAGAGATAGGCCGAAAAATATTCATTTTTCATCTGTTCGTTCAATGCGTCGACCAACGGTTGGCTGAGCATGGTGTCTTCTCCTTTTCAGGGGCGGGATTGGTTTAACAGCATGTTTGTGTGTACAAATTTCAGCTTACCTTATTTTCGCTTTATTTAACAAATGATGGCGTCGCAAAAAGTCCGCTCTACTGCGTTGCAGCGCTTTTCCAGGACTTCGACATACCCTATGTATGCCTTCACCCCTGAAAAACCGCTACGCCTTGTAGATCGAAATTTTTGCTTAGCCATCTCATGACTTTTTGCGAAAGCATCAACAAATGGCAAGAGTTTCAGACGCGTTATCTGCTGTTTAGGCCAGGGATTTCCCGGCCGGGTAATCTTCTTGCTTTTCTACGCGGAATAACCTGTTATTGTTGAATAAAAGAGAATTGGATCGCCAGGAGGGAGCATTTCAGGGGAGGGCAGTTATGATGACAACGCGATCGGTCAAGGAGCAACTTGGGCTTTTTAATGGCGTGATGACCAATCTGATTATTATGGTCGAAAAGGCGTGCAGCGCGTTCAATCGCCAGCGTACTGCTGATTTGGACGAGATGCTTCACCATCAGAAAATCGTCGCTGATGAGATCGCTCTGCTGTCAAATAGTCTGGATGAACTGCTGTTCGAGGAGCAGGGGCCCGGTCGGGAATTTTGTCTGAAGCTGGAAAGTGTGCTGGCCCATGTCCAGTTGATGGCCGAGGATATTGGCGAAATGATACCGGTACTCAGTAAGCAGATCAGGCAGGGTATCCCCTTCTCGCAGAGGGGGATCGCCCAGACCAATGAACTTTTCGATGGCCAACTGGAGATGCTGCGGGTGCTGGCGGATATCTTTCAGACCGACAACGAGATGTTGAAAACGTTTTTGCGTCAGGAGAAAGGTCCCAGCCTCTGTCAACTGTGCATCGATTTTGCCACCGCCCATGAAGCGCGTCTGATCGAAGGACTCTGTCTGCCCCACGCCGCCCCTATCTTTCTGACCATGCTCGATGCCGTTCGAAACATGGCCCGGCATGGTATGGAGGTGGCCCACCTGCTCATGCTGGAACAGCGGAGTTGAGGGCGAGCGCTATTTCACGGGGTCTTTTGCCGGGGAACCAGCACGATCTGAATCCGCCGGTTCTGGGCTCGGTCAGTCGCGGTATCGTTGCTGGCGATGGCCTGGTAGGGACCGTAGCCGGATACCGAAAGGCGGTCGCCGGGAATGCCCTTGCGCTGTTGAAAAAAGTGCACCACGTTGGTCGCACGGGCCGTAGAGAGTTCCCAGTTGCTGGCAAAGGTCTGTTGCAGGCGGGGACTGATGGGAATATTGTCGGTGTGTCCTTCGACCCGAATTTCTTTGTCGGCGACCTCCTTGAGGATGTCACCGACCCGGTGCAAGACCTGCAGGCCGGCGGTTTTGAGGTCGGCCTGGCCCGAATCGAACAGAATCCTTTCCACCAGATTGACGGTCAACTGACCCTGCAGTTCGGAGATGGTAACTTCGCCCCGCTCGATTTCACTTTCCATCTTTTCCACCAGCTGGTCATAGGTTGTTTTCATCGCCGCTATGCGGGCCTGTCGGGCCAGCTGTTCTTCTTCCAGTTGTGCAGTCAGCTCCCGTTTCACCTCTTCCAGACGATCGATGGTCTGCCGCATCCCACTCATGGCGGCGCCGGTGGAAGCGCTGCGCTCGGAGAGAACTTTTTCCAGTCGGGCGATATCCGCCGCGGCGCGCAACTGGTCCTGGCGCAAGGCGCGGTTGGCGCTGTTGGCCTCTTCCAGCTGCTGGCCGCGCTGGTCGTATCGCTGGGCCAACTGCTGCTGCTGGGCCAAAAGCTGGCTGTAGTCCCGTTCCAGTTCGGTTCGAGCAGTGGCGAGATGGGCGGCTTCATCGCTTTTGCGCTGATAGTCGGCTTTGCTGACACAACCGGCCAGCAGAACGGTCAAGAGCAGAAGGAAGACAGAATGGGGACGCGGCACGGCATGCTCCTTTGTACGGCAAAGGGTATTGGGGTGTGAATGACAACCATCTTCAAAGCACCCTCGATTTTCTAACACTCGAGATAAAATTGCAAAGGCAAAATGGGCTGTGTTTACCGGGCTTTTCGGTTGCGGCTGGCCAACCTGCCATGCTATAAAATAAGCGTTTTAAAACCACACTCTGGAGCTTTGCATGCTTGAAATAGATCGTATTATTCAGAATGCCCTGCAGGAAGACATCGGTCTCGGGGATGTTACCACTCTGGCCACTATCGAGCCGGGCACCCTCAGCCGGGCCGAGTTGGTGGCCAAGGAGGATTTCGTTCTGTCCGGCATCGATGTGGCGGCCCGGGTCTTTGCCCTGCTCAATGGGCAGGTGGCTTTTGAAAAGTTGCGTGAGGACGGTTTCGCCGTGCAGCGTGGCGAGGTGCTGGCCTGGCTCAAGGGCGATGCTCAGGTACTGCTGCAGGGGGAACGGGTGGCCCTTAACCTGATGCAGCGCATGAGCGGTATCAGCACCCATACGGCGCGCTTCGTTAAAGAAATCGAGGGCACAGAAGCGGCGGTGGTCGATACCCGTAAGACTACCCCGGGGCTGCGCTGTCTGGAAAAATACGCGGTTCGCATGGGGGGTGGGCGTAATCATCGCACCTCCCTGTACGACGGGGTGCTGATCAAGGAAAACCACATTGCGGCGGCCGGGGATATCGCTACTGCCGTTGAGCGGTCCCGGCAACGGGCCCCCCATACCCTGCGAGTCGAGGTGGAAACTACGACTCTGGCAGAGGTCGAACAGGCCCTGGCTGCAAAGGCCGACATCATCATGCTCGACAACATGGATCTGACCACCATGCGCGAGGCGGTACTGTTGATCGACAAGCGGGCTTTGAGCGAGGCGTCCGGTGGTGTTACCCTGAAAACGGTGCGGGCTATCGCTGAAACCGGGGTCGATTATATCTCCGTCGGCGCCTTGACCCATTCCAGTCGCGCCGTCGATATTTCCATGCTGTTCCAGTGATGGAGCGCCGTTGGGGTCTATGAACCAGCAGAGCCGCCAGGACCAGATCCTGAAGTTGTTTCGTCAGCAGCCCGGTGCTTTTGTGTCCGGCGCCGAGATGAGCCGCGCCCTGGGGGTTTCCCGCACCGCGGTGTGGAAACACATTGAGCATCTGCGTTCCCTGGGCTACCAGATCGAGGCGGTTACGGCCCGCGGCTATCGTCTGCGCACATCGCCCGACCTGTTGCTGCCGGCCGAACTTCAGGCCGGTCTGGAGACGGAGATCGTCGGCCGGGAGCTGGTTTATTTCGCCGATACCGATTCTACCAACGACCGGGCCCATGCCCTGGCCAAGGACGGTGCCGCCGAAGGCACGGTGGTTATCGCTGAAGCCCAGCAGGCCGGCAAGGGGCGCCTCGGACGCCGCTGGACGTCCCCAGCCGGGGTCAATCTCTATGCGTCGATTATTCTGCGGCCCCCCATCGCTCCCCGGCATGCCTCGCAACTGACCTTTTTATCGGCGGCGGCCGTGGCCCGGGCCATCTCTGAAAGCACCGGCTTGACGCCGACGGTCAAGTGGCCCAACGATGTGCTGCTCGACGGGCGCAAGGTGGCCGGCCTGCTCAATGAGCTCGATGCCGAAACGGAACGGATTCGCTACCTGATTCTCGGTGTCGGCGTGAATGTCAACATGCGAGCCGAACAGTTCCCGGACGATTTGCGCTATCCGGCCTCCTCGCTGGCGATGGCCAGCGGCGGAGAGGTGTCGCGGCTGCTCTTTACCCGCACCCTGCTGGAACAACTCGACCGCCTGTATAGCCAGTATCGGCGGGAAGGTTTTGAGCCGATTATGCAGGCCTGGCAGGAGTATTTCGTCCTGACCGGACAACAGGTCGAGGTCGATTGTCAGGGGCGCTTGCTACGTGGCCGGGTCGTCGGCCTCGATGACGATGGCGCCTTACTGTTGCAGTTGGCCGACGGCCGCCAGGAACGCGTGCTGGCCGGGGATGTGCGGCCCCTTACCGGCCAGTGACCGATAATTTTTTTCAGGAGAGGCCATTCACTCTATGCTGCTGGTTATCGATGTAGGCAATACCAATACCGTACTCGGCCTCTATCAGGACGAGGACCTGGTGCAAAACTGGCGAATTACCACCGACAAGACCAGGACGGTGGATGAGTATGCGATGCTCATTCATGAGTTGCTGCGTCTGGGTGATATTCCCATGTCGGCCATCGATGATGTCATTATTTCCAGCGTTGTGCCGCCGACCAAGGACGCTCTGGAAGGGTTGTGCCTCAAATATTTTAAGCGTCCCCCCTATCTGGTCGGGCCGGGAATCAAGACCGGCATGCCGATTCATTACGACAACCCTCGGGAGGTCGGTGCCGACCGCATTGTCAATGCTGTCGGGGCCTATGAAAAGCGTCGTTGCAGCCTGATTATCGTCGATTTCGGCACCGCCACCACCTTTGATCTGGTGTCGGCGCGGGGCGAGTACCAGGGCGGCGCCATCGCTCCCGGGCTGAATATCTCCGCCGAGGCCCTGTTTCAGCGGGCCAGCAAATTGCCGAGGGTTGAATTTTCCCGTCCGCCCCAGGTGATCGCCAAGAACACCGTCAACAGTATTCAGGCCGGGTTGTTTTTCGGTTATGTCGGCCTGGTGGATGGCATCGTCGGACGCATGTGCCAGGAGACCCAGGAAAATCCCCTGGTGGTCGCCACCGGCGGTCTTGCCAAGGCTATCGCTCCCGCTTCCCAGACTATTCAGGAAGTGGAGCCATTTTTGACATTGGAGGGATTGCGAATCCTTTACCTGCGTAACAAAACCTGACTCGAAGCGACAATCTCATCGCTAGCTTCGAGTCGCACTTGATACTCCTCATAACCATCCGGCAGTTGTTCACTGCCCTGTGGATAGCATGCGGTCGGCAGGCCGCATCTAGAAATTCGTTGTTTCCTGCAAAGCGATCCTTAATCGAGTTCCCTTGACGGGGAAAAGGAAGGGAGAGACCATGGGAAAGTACGACACGGCAAAAGTGAGGAATTTGGGGGTTATTGCACATGGCGGAGCGGGTAAGACCTCTCTGGTCGAGGCGATCCTGTTCAACAGCGGGGCCACCGATCGACTGGGGCGGGTCGACGACGGCTCTTCCTGCATGGACTTTGAACCCGAGGAGATCAAGCGCAACATCACCATCAGCGCCGCCGTCGCCCATTGCGAGTGGCAGGGGTATCAACTGCAGATCGTCGACACACCTGGCTACGCCAACTTTCTTCACGATACCCGCAACTGCCTGCGCGCGGTAGACGGTGCGGTGTTGCTGGTTTCGGCCATCTCCGGGGTCAAGGCGCAAACGCAGAAGATCATGGACTGGTGCCAGGAATTCGGTGTTCCCGCTATTGCCTTCGTCAACAAGATGGACCGCGAGCGAGCCGATTTCGATAGGGCAATGGCGAGCATGGCCGATTCCCTCGGTACTCCGGCCGTGGCAGTTACCCTGCCCATCGGCGCGGAAGACGATTTCTGCGGGGTCATCGATCTGGTGACCATGAAGGCGCATCTGTTCAAGGACGACGGCAGCGGCGGCAGTGAGATGGCGGACATCCCTGGCGAACTGCTGGACGAGGCCGAAACCCAGCGGGTAATGCTGATGGAGGCCGTCGCCGAAACCGAAGACGAACTGATGGAGAAGTACCTGGAAGAGGAGACCCTGACCGACGCCGAACTTCTTCAGGGGCTGCGATCCGGCACCCTGGCCGGGCATTTCATTCCGGTACTGGCCGGCAGTGCGGCCCGCAATGCCGGGGTCAGCGAACTCACCGACTACGTCAATCTCTGTTTGCCGTCACCCTCTGACCGCGGCAGCCAGACGGGCACCAATCCCAAAAGTGAAGAGCTCGAAGAGCGCCTTCCGGCCGAAGATCAGCCCTTTTCCGCACTGGTGTTCAAGACCATCAGCGACCCCTATACCGGCAAGCTGACCCTGTTCCGGGTCTATTCCGGCTCTCTCAAATCAGACAGCAACTTCTACAATCCCAATAAGGATGTGGTCGAGCGCGTCGGCCAGGTTTTCATGCTCAACGGCAAGCAGCAATCGCCGGTGGAGATCGCTACGCCCGGCGATATCGTGGCGGTGGCCAAGCTCAAGGAAACCGCCACCGGCGATACCCTGTGCGACGGTGCCAAGCCGATTTGTTATGACTATCCCGAGCCGATCAAGCCGGTTATCTCCTTTGCCCTCGAAGCGGCCAGCAAGAACGATGAAGATAAAATAAACGCTGCTTTGCACAAGCTGGTCGAAGAGGATCCCACCCTGCAGGTGCGGCGCGACGAGGAAACCAAGGAACTGGTCCTGTCGGGAATGGGGCAGGTCCATGTCGAGGTCACCGCCGAAAAGCTCAAGCGCAAGTTCAATGTCGAGGTGTTGCTCAAAGCGCCAAAGGTGCCTTATCGTGAAACCCTGCGTGGCAAGGCCAAGCTGCAGAGCAAATACAAAAAGCAGTCGGGCGGTCGCGGCCAGTATGCCGACGTCTGGTTGGAGATCGAGCCGCTGCCGCGAGGTACCGGGTTCGAGTTCGTCGATAAAATCGTCGGCGGAGCGGTGCCGCGCCAATATATTCCGGCAGTTGAAAAAGGCATTGCCGAAGCGGCGCACAAAGGGGTGTTGGCCGGGTTCCCGACCGTCGATTTCAGGGCGACCCTGTACGATGGCTCCTACCATTCCGTCGATTCTTCGGAAATGGCCTTCAAGATTGCCGGATCAATGGGTTTCAAAAAAGCTGTAGAGCAGGCCAAGCCCGTTCTGCTCGAGCCGGTTATGCAGATGGATATCACCGTACCCGACGATTGTGTCGGTGATGTTATCGGTGACATGAATTCCCGCCGCGGCAAGGTGCTGGGTATGGAGCCGAAGACCGGCAAACAGGTGGTTGCTGCGCAGGTACCTCTGAGCGAAGTACTCCAATACGCTCCGGAGCTGCGTTCGATGACTTCCGACCGCGGCATGTTTTCCATGGAGTTCTCCCATTATCAAGAGGTGCCAGCGCAAAATATGCAAAAATTGCTGGCTGAGCTCAATCGGGATGAGTAATCGCCCGTGAAAACCTGAACTACTGTTGAGGAAGTAAGACGTAAGACTGCGTCCTTCGGTGTTGTAGCCGAAGGACGCTTTTGTCATCCTCGGCGGCAGGTCTTTTAGAACGTCAGCGACTAATTTGTACAAAGGTGTCTTGACTGCGCGGGGCGAACAGTTGACAATACAAGGGTTATTTTCGCCAGCCAAAAACAGGCGGTGGTGATCATTGACTGCCGTTTCCGCAGGTGGTTTTGACAGCCGGGCAAGGAGCTTTGTCCGACATGCCGAAGAGAGCGATGAAGGATCTGACTACCGACCGAAAACTTAAAGTGTCGTCCCGTGTCGCCAGGCTAGTCGGACCGGACAGCTCCCTTGAGGAGCAGCGTGAGGTGGCCGGCGGCCAGTTTCAGCTCTGTAACAGCGAGGAACTGCTGGCGCTGTTTCTGCTGGCTCATCGCGGAGCGGTAGAGGTGCGCGATCTGGCCATTACCACCCTCAAGGGCATTGCACCTTATCGGCTGGTCCCGCTGCTCTGCGACGGTGAACTTCATCCCCAGGTGCTCGATTTTGTCGCCCGGCAGCGCAGCGACGACGCCTCGGTACTGGTGCTGCTGCTTGATAATCCGGGGTTAGCCCGGCAGACTTTGCTGACCCTAGCCAGCCGTTGTACCGTCGATGTGCTTGGTTATCTGGTCGATCGCCATGCCGGCAGCGGGGTGGAGGGTTTGCGCGAGGCCATGGAAGCCAATCCCGTAGCCGATGGCCACTGGCTGGCACGGTTTGACGAACTGTCGGCCCAGGCTGCCGACCAGTCTGACCATGGGGCGGATGACTGGGACGAGGAGATCGACGAGGAAGGCCTGTCCGTCTATCAGCAAATCATGCACATGGGGGTGGCGGAGAAGATCAAGGCGGCCCTGACCGGCGATAAGGAATGGCGCAAATTACTTATTCGGGAAAGCAACAAACTGGTGTGTGCAGCGGTGATGAAAAATCCTCGAGTCAGCGACGGGGAGGTGCTTGCGGTGGCTAACAACAAGAGCAGCAATGAGGAGTTGATTCGGATTGTCACCATGAATCGGGAGTGGATGAAGAACTATGCCATCAAGCAGGCTCTGGTCGTTCATCCCCGTACTCCGCCGGCGCTGGCTCTGCGCTATATGAACATCCTTTCCGAACGGGACCTTAAAACGCTCAGCAAGAGTCGTGATATTTCCCAGGTGATCGCCAATAGTGCTCGGCGGATGCTTAATGCCAAATCACGGCAAAGGTAAACTAGTCGGTTACACCCTTTTCAGATTTTTCAGGAGAACAGTATGATAAAAGGAACAATTGTCGCCGTGTGCACCAGCCCGGGCAAGGGCGGCCGTAAGAAGGATGTCGGGCAGGGAGTGCTGGTGGAAGATTTTGGCTTGCAAGATGACGGCCACGGCGGTGACGGCCATCGCCAGATCAGCCTGCTGGCCATGGAGAGTGTCGCCAAAATGCTCGCCAAGGGTCTCGATGTCGGCCCCGGGGATTTTGCCGAAAATTTTACCACCGAAGGTCTCGACCTCTGCTCCCTGCCGATCGGCAGTCGTTTGCGGATGGGCAGCGAAGCCCTGCTGGAAATCACCCAGATCGGCAAAGTCTGCCACGAGCGCTGCCAGATCTATTACCAGGCCGGTGACTGTGTCATGCCCCGTGAAGGTGTTTTTGCCCGTGTGCTGCGCGGTGGCCCGGTAGCCAGTGGCGATGTTATCGAGCTGCTTGAGGGCGACTGGGAGGTGCTGTGAGCGAGACAGGGAAATTTGCCATTGGCATACTGACCCTCTCGGACAAGGGGGCTCGAGGCGAGCGAGAGGACATCAGCGGTCAGGTGATTCGAGAAATGGTGGCCTCCCTTGGCTCGGTTCAGCAGTATCAGGTTGTTGCCGACGACCTGGAGCAGATCGTCGGCATGCTGGTGGATTGGGCCGATGCGCAAAAGCTCGACCTGATTCTGACCACCGGCGGTACCGGTATGAGCCCGCGCGATGTGACCCCCGAGGCAACCTTGCGAGTTATCGACTGGCAGGTGCCGGGCATGGCTGAGGCCATGCGTGCCACCAGCATGCAGATCACCCCCCATGCCATGTTGTCCCGGGCTCTGGCGGGAGTGCGTGGCCAGACCATGATCATCAATCTACCCGGCAGCCCCAAAGGGGTTCGCGAGAACCTGGCTGTGGTGCTGCCGGCCCTGGAACACGGGTTGCTTAAACTCAAAGGCGATCCCTCCGACTGTGCCCGCTGACAGATCGGGTGCTGAGGTTGTTTCTTGCGACAGAATTCGCCCAACCGATTTTGCAATCAGGGTGTGCCGATGGCAAAGAAAAAAGTACTGCTGGCCAACAATGGGGACCTGTTCAGAGAGGTCGAGAAATCCTTTCTCTATCGGGATGAATACGATCTGTTGTTCGCCTGCAACGGCGTGGCGGCCTACGAAATGGCTGCCGAGGAACGCCCCGATCTTATTTTCATGGATATTGTCCTGCCGGAACTCAGCGGCGATGAGTGCTGTCGTCGGCTCAAGGCTCACCAGGATTTGAGGAATATTCCGATAATCATGGTGGCCCATGGCGACCGGGAGGAAGAGCTACAGCGTTGCGAGCGGGCCGGCTGCGATGATATTCTGCTCAAGCCCCTCAATCGACAACTCTTCATGGAGGCCGGCCGCCGGCATCTGCAGATTAGTCAACGTGACGCACCACGGGTGGCGCTGCGACTCAGTGTGCATTACGGCGCCGGTGATGAAGAACGGGAACTGCACGAATATTCCATCAATGTCAGTACCGGCGGATTGTTTATCGAAACCGTCGATCCGCCGCCGGCGGCGCCCCCTTTGCGTCTTGAGTTTTTTCTGCCCGGGCAGGAGCGGCCGATTCGCTGTCTCGGCCGAGTGGCCTGGCGTAATGCCGAAGACGGTCAGCAAAACCCTCGGCTGCCAAGGGGCATGGGGGTGCAGTTTGTCGATATAAGTCTCGAAGATATGCGTTTGATCCGCTCTTTTATCATGCAGGAACTGGTGGCCTAGATAGTATTGATTCGGGCTTTCCGGATGAATACTGGCACGTTTTGATTCGGGAAAGTTCCGTTTCCGGACAGAAACCAGATAGTCACCTTTGATGGCGTCGCAAAAAGTCCACCCTACTGCGTTGCAGTGCTTTTTCAGGACCTCGACATACCATATGTATGCCTTCACCCCTGAAAAACCACTACGCCTTGTAGGGCGAATTTTTTGCTTAGCCATCTTATGAGTTTTTGCGAAAGCATCACCTTTGAAAGAGGCCAGCCTGTTGAGTGTATGTGCTTGCCAATCAGATTGACTGGTCGGCCTCTGGCAAAACGCTCGGTTCCCTTCCTGCCGAATAGGGTCGCCCGGCAAACCGACCCGCTTGCTGGGTGGCTTGCATTACCTCAAGCATGCCTTCAACGAAAGTGATGAATCTGTGGTCGCCCGATTACTGGTGATTCTCCGTTGAAGGTAGCCGAGCTCGTTGATTTTGTCGGAGGTGCTCAGAATATCCTTCGGGAAGTGGATGATACAGAGTCCGCAGGCCTTGCACAGCTCCTTGTGGAAGGTCGTCACAGAGAGTTTGGCTTTTCCTGCTACTCCTCCTATTTATCCGCGAACACCTTTCCTTCTATGCCGAGCTTCTCGCAGGCGATCTCGCGCAGTTGGTACTTTTGGATCTTGCCGCTGGCGGTCATCGGGTAGACATCGACGAAGATGACGTGCTTCGGCTTTTTGTACGGCGCGATCCGGTTGCGGGTGAAGTCGATGACATCCTCTTCGGTGATGTCTACGCCCTCTTTGCGGATGATGAAGGCACCGACCACTTCGC
>JAUWLU010000289.1 GCA_030613545.1 Desulfuromonadales bacterium | reverse complement strand
GGTTGGCAGCGAAGTCGAGGGCGGCGGAATTCATGCAGTAGCGCTTGCCGGTCGGCGCCGGGCCGTCATCAAACACATGGCCGAGATGTCCGCCGCAGCGGGCGCAGACCACCTCGGTGCGCACCATGAAGAACTTGCGGTCCTTCTTCAGTTTCACATTCTCTTCAGCGACCGGTTCGTAGAAGCTCGGCCAGCCGGTCCCCGACTCGTACTTGGTCTCGGAGCGGAACAGCTCGAGGCCACAGCCGGCGCAACGATAGATGCCCGCCTCGTGGTGGTCATGGTACTTGCCGCTAAAGGCGCGCTCGGTCCCTTCTTCGCGCAACACGTGGTACTGCATGGGGCCCAGTTGGGCTTTCCATTCCGCATCGTTCTTGACGACTTTTTCGCTCATGACGTACCCCCCTTGCTCGGTCGAAAAGATTTTGATCGGCTCCGCCCTCGCGGCTCCGGTTCCCAAAGGCAGTCCGAGCAGCAGGGCGGACAGCAGGGTCAGCAATGTTTTTCTCCGATGTGCCATCGATTAACCTCCTGGCAATGATTTGTAGTTGTCTGCACCATAGCGCAAGCAGGTAAAGGGCCGGCCAAGGCGCGGTAAAGATTTGGTAAAGCGTTGAAGATAGGTTGCCGCAGGGCAGCTGTGGTGCGAAAGGCAGGAGGCATGGGAATTATGGGGAATGGGGGACTGAAAAACCCCGTCCAAGAGCTTTTGTTCAGCTTTTTCCGATCACCGATTACGCATCACGCCTTACGGCTCTCGCCCGGCAGCAGAAACCAGATGCGCGTTTCCTCGGCGTCGCTTTCGGCGCCGACCCGGCCGCCGTGGGCCTCGATCAGCTGCTTGACGATGGCCAGGCCGAGACCGGCGCCACCGGCCTCGCGGGAGCGGGAGCGGTCGGCGCGGAAAAAGCGTTCGAAGATGAAGGGCAGGTCGGCGGCGGCGATGGGCGCGCCGCTGTTGGCGAAGGTCACTTTGGTGCCCTCTGCGGTCGTCTCGGTGCTCACTGCCAGGCGGCCGCCGGTCGGAGTGTACTTCCAGGCGTTCTCCAGCAGGTTGCGTAGCGTCTGCAGCAGCTTGTCGCGGTCGGCGCTGACCTGGCCAGCCTGCGGATCGACGGAACAGGAGACGGCGATGCCCTTCTCCTCGAGATTGGGCCGGTAGAGGGCCAGCATCTCGCCGATCAGCTCGCCCAGGTCCAGCTGCCGTTTATCGAGAAAGGCTTTGGCCGCGTCGGCCCGCGCCAGCTGCTGCAGGTCCTCGACCAAGTGCACCAGGCGCAGGTTCTCCTGCTGCAGCATGGCGAAGGTCTGTTTCTCGGGCGGCAGCACCCCGTCGCTGAGCCCCTCCAGGTAGCCGCGCAGGTTGGTCAGGGGGGTGCGCAGTTCGTGGGCGACGTCAGCGACCATGGTCTTGCGCAGCTTCTCCAGCCGTTCCAGGCTGTCGGCCATGCGGTTAAAGGCGCTGCCCAGTTCGCCGACCTCGTCGTTGGCGGTTACCTCGACCCGGGTGGTGAAGTTGCCGGCGGCCACCTCGCGGGTCGCCGCCACCATCTGCGACAGGGGGCGCAGCACCCGGCGGGTGAGCAGGTAGCTGAGCAGCAGGGCGAGCAACAGCCCGGCCAGGCTGGCCCACAGCAGGTAGTGGTGAATGGCGGTCAGGAAGGCGCGGTGGGTTTCCACCGGCTCGACCATGTACTGGTCCATCAGCGCCATGAAGTAGTTGGCAGCCAGTCGGTCGATGGCCAGCCAGATGGTCAGCACCACCACCGCGATCACAGGCACCACGTTGACCAGCAGCAGTTTCCACAGCAGGCGCTGTCTCATCGGCCGATCCTTCCTTCAATCCCCGCCGTCGTCAGCGAACCGGTAGCCGAAGCCGCGCACCGTGTGAATGTAGAGCGGCGCGTTGGGGTCGTCTCCGAGTTTCTGGCGCAGCTTGCCGATATGGACATCCACCACCCGGTCGATCACCGACTCTCCGTGGTCGTAGAGGCGGTTGAGCAGCTCCTCTCGACTCAGCACCCGGCCCGGCGCCCGCATCAGGGCGTGCAGCAGCTTGTATTCGACGGCGGTCAGCGCCACCGTCTGTCCGTCCACCGTTACCCGGTGCTTGTCCGGGTCGAGGGTCAACCCGTCGTGCTGAAGAGTGCCCGATTCCAGCGAAGCGGCCGGCCGCACCCGGCGCAGAATGGCCTTGACCCGCTCCACCAGTTCTCGCGGGCTGAAGGGCTTGACCACGTAGTCGTCCGCGCCCAAAGACAGCCCCAGCACCCGGTCGATCTCCTCCTCACGGGCGGTCAGCATCAATATCGGCACCTCCGACACCTTGCGCAGCTCGCGGCAGATCTCCCAGCCGTCCAGCCCCGGCAGCATCAGGTCCAGAATCACGAAGCCGGGCTTCTCCCGCCGCGCCGTGGCCAGGGCCTGGGCCCCGTCATGCTCCTGCAAAGTGATAAAGCCTTCCCGCTGCAGATAGGTCGCCACCAGCGCCGCGGTATTGCGGTCGTCCTCAACGATCAGAATCGGGCCGGACAGGTCGGCAGGGTTCATGGGTGTGCTCCGACAGAGGTTTTTGGAGCAGATAACGGAAAGTTGCTATCATTATAGCAACTTTCCGTTGGGGGGCGGAAGGGGATGGTGAGGGCAGGCGTCCCGTCAGTCGAGAAAATGCCGGCCGTGT
>JAUWLU010000256.1 GCA_030613545.1 Desulfuromonadales bacterium | reverse complement strand
CATGCTTAAGGTCCAATTTTTCAAGATCCAAAAAAAATAGCCAAATAATATAAAAATTCACTTGAAAAAATAATGCGTCTAATATATGAATTAATGACGTTACCCCTTAGATCCCGTTTTATGTCCCTGATAGCACAATTGGACTCTCCGCTTTGGAGAGTAGCCGAACCCGTCTCCGAGTCTTAAGCCTAAAAGGATGGACCTCATGGCTGAAAGGCCGACAGGGTTTCGTTGGAAACGGCGAAGCCTCCCTTTCGGAAAGGAGATTTTGGCTCTGAAGAACCTCGTCTGAGGAAGGGAGAAAAGCACATGTTAGGTGGTTACTGGCAAAAAATTGCGCTAATTGATTTGACAACGGAAAAGGTGGATTACATCAAGCCCAGTGAAGACGATCTGAAAAAATTCATCGGCGGCAGCGGCCTGGGCGCCAAGCTTCTGTATGAAAACACCAAGGCGGGTATAGACCCGCTGGGCCCGGAAAATGTCCTGATCTGCATGACCGGTCCTTATGTTGGCACCAAGGTGGCACAATCGGGCCGTTGGGAGCTGATCACCAAGGGCCCCCTGACCGGGGTTTACCTCGAATCTGACTGTGGTGGCAAGTGGGGTGCGACCCTCAAGTCCTGCGGCCTCGACGGCCTTATGGTCAAGGGCAAGGCCAAGCAACCGGTCTATGTCACCATCGAAGACGACAAGATTGAGATTAAAAAGGCCGACCAACTGTGGGGTAAGGGCAGCTTTGATACCGACGAGATCCTCAAGGATGAGTTAGGAAAAGGTTCCCAGGTTATTTGTATTGGCCAGGCCGGGGAAAAGCTTGTCAAGATTGCCTCCATCATGAGCGACGGGCGCGAAGGCCGTACAGCCGGTCGCGGTGGCGGCGGCGCTGTCATGGGCTCAAAAAACCTGAAAGCCATCGCATGTAAGGGGACCAAAAAAGTCGCCATCGCCAGGCAGGAACCCTACGATGCGCTGGTCAAAGAAATCCGTGCCAAGACCCTGGAGGTTCATGACGGACCGCTCGGGGAATACGGCACTTCCTGTGCCGTGCAAATCTTCAACGATTGTGGTGACCTGCCAATCAAAAACTGGCTGTGGGGTAGCTGGGATAAGGCCAGCAAAGTTTCTGGCCAGGAACTGGCTAAAACAGTCCTCAAAAAACGCTACCATTGCGGTGGTTGTCTGATCGGCTGTGGCCGTACCGTAGAGATTCCCTCGGGCGCATTCAAGATGGAGATGGGTGGCGGCCCCGAGTATGAAACCCTAGGTATGCTCGGCTCCAACTGTTTGATTGATGATGTTGAAGCCATTTGCAAGGGCAACGAATTGTGCAACGACTACGGCATAGATACCATCTCGGCCTCCGCGGCGATCAGCTTCCTTATGGAAGCCTGGCAACACGGCATGATCGACAAGGATGATACCGACGGCCTGGAGATGACCTGGGGTAACGGCGAAGCCATGGTCGAGATGATCAAGAAAATCGCCTTACGCGATGGTATCGGCGACCCTTGTTCCCAGGGCATCCTGGAAGCTGTCAAGCGGGTCGGTCCGGCCAGCGAAGAGTTTGCCATTCACGTCAAGGGCATGGACTTCCCCGCCCATGATCCGCGTGGTCGTGGCGGTCTCGGGGTTGCCTACGCTACCTCCAACCGCGGTGCCTGTCATATGCAGGCTTACAACCAGGACTTCGAGGGCGAAGGCTGCTTCAATATCGCCGACTTGGGCTACGATGCGCCGCTGCCGCCTTACACCAACGAAGGCAAAGGCAAGTTTGTTGCCGACCAGCAGCATTTCATGAGCATGATGGACTCGCTGAAACTCTGCAAATTCTCCATCTTTGGCGGTATGACCGTCGGTCCCATGACCCAGTTCCTCAACCACATCACCGGCTGGGACTTTACCAACGAACAGTGGCTGGAATGCGGCGAGCGGATTTTCAACATGAAACGTCTGTTCAATACCCGCGAAGGGGTCAGCCGCAAGGACGATACCCTGCCGGCTCGTATCACCACCAGCCCCCGCCAGGGTGGCTCCGGCGACTATGTGCCCGACCTGGGCTTTATGTTGCGCGACTACTACCGTGCTCGCGGCTGGGACGAGTGGGGCATCCCCACTCCGGAAACCCTCAAGCGGCTCGACCTGAACGGCTATGAGTACCGCAAGGGTAAGCGCACCACTGAAGATCAACGATAATTGTTGCCAAGTAAATAACAACAGGCAGGAAAAAGGGTGGTCTGCCCTGCCGGGACTTTGGCAGGGCAGACCACCTGCCCCAAAAGCAGTGAGGAACAGGTCCGTAAAAGATTCGCGGGCCAAGGGGAGACAGCATGTCAACACTTGTTTTCGACAACGAGAGCGTGACCTTCGACGGCGATAAAAGCATTGCCGAGGTTCTGATTGCCAACGGAATCAATCCCTCCTTGGTGATGGTCCGGGTAAATAGTGAAGTGGTCGTCAGGGAGCGATACGAATCGTTCATTGTGCCCGAAGGGGCAGAAGTAAAAGTCTATCCCTTTGTCGGCGGCGGCTGACAGGCTGGTTTTCGGATGTAGGTCCGCTCTTAGGAAAAAGGCTAGCCATGGAAGGTCTGGAAAGAGAATTTTTCTCAAGGCATGAGCCGGCGATTGTTCCTGTCTTGAAAAAGGCCAAAGTCGGCATTGCCGGAGCAGGTGGCCTGGGTTCCAACATTGCCGTCGCATTGGCGCGGGCCGGGGTCGGCCACTTGGTAATCGCCGATTTCGACAAGGTGGAACCCCATAACCTGAACCGCCAGCAGTTTTTCGTAGATCAGATAGGTAAACCCAAGGTAGTGGCCCTGAAAGAAAATCTGGAGCGCATCAATCCCTTTTCGCAATACGAGGTGCATCAGGTCTTTCTGAATGCCGAAAATATGCCATCGATATATGGTGATGTCGATATCATGGTCGAAGCCTTCGATACGGTAGCGTCCAAGTTGATCCTCGTAGAGACCTGGGTCGAAAAATTCCCGGGGACGCCCGTGGTTATGGGAAGCGGTATGGGTGGCTACGGTGGAAATACCCTGATTTCCACCAAACGGCTTTTTGAAGATGTCTATGGCTGGGGCGACGGAAAGACCGATGTGGACACCCATCCGCCGATTGCCCCGAGGGTCGC
>JAUWLU010000018.1 GCA_030613545.1 Desulfuromonadales bacterium | reverse complement strand
ACCTCCCCGAGGCGCACCCGCAGCCAATCGAGGCGGCAGCCAAGAAACTCCAGATCCCTCGGGCCGCCGACTCGAATCGGCTCCTGGAAATCCCCCTCGCCGAGACGATTGATACACTGAGCGATCTGCCGAATCGGCTTGGCGATCAAGGCGGCGAACAGAGCGACGATCAGGGCCGTCACCGGGACCAGGGCCAGAGGCAGCCAAGTCAGAACCTTGCGGGCCTGGTGAGTCGCCTGCTGCATGGCGTTGGCTTCCTGCACGATCAGTTCCTGGCTCTCTTCGTAAATCTGCTTGGCCCGGGTGGTCAACAGGGCGAATCGCTCCACCAGGGACTTGCCGGCAGCCGAATCATCGGGCGAGCCGCCGAGCCAGAGCTGGTACAAAGCCCCCTCTTCGGCTTTAAGAATCAGAAGGCGTTTCTGCTGGGCTTCTCCCTGAGCCTGGGCCAGCAGCTGGTTGATGGTCTGGCCGAACTGGCGGTGTTTTTCGGTGATATCCTGCAGCAACTCGGGATCGCCGAGCACCTGGTACTGACGGGCCCGGCGCTCCAGAAACAGCAATTCATCCAGCAGGCTACGACTGCCCTGAATGATCGCCACCGAGCGATGAATGGCCTGGCTGCTACGCTGCGCCAGTCGAACCATGAAAAACTCGGCATGGACCAGGGCCAGCAGCAGCGGCAGAGCCACCACGGCAAAACCGATCAGTACCAGCACCAGAAAGGATTTCGGCCGATAGAAGCGCATGATATTCCCAGTGGCAAGCCGACTTAAGGGGCCAGAGGCCAGTCGCTCTCAAAGCCGGGCGGGTGAAAGTTGTCCCGAGTACGATTGAAATAGCCGTACTGCAGGCGGGGAATGTGGGTTTTGACCCGGGCCAGCATTTCGGCCATGCCCATGCCCTGGCCGCTGGCGCCCAGGGTGCTCCAGTAAAGGTCCGGATCGATACTCAGATTGCGCATCTGGATCAGGTCGATACCCGTCTCCTCCACCAGTTCGATCAGCTGTTCGACTTCGTCGTCACGGTCGGTGATGCCGGGAAAGACCAGATAGTTGAGCATGGTGAAAAGGCCGGCCTGTTTGGCGCGACGAATCGATTCGCGCACATCGGCGAAGCGATAGCCGCAGGGCCGGTGATAGGCGTTGTAAAAACGTTCCTGCACCGAATTCATAGAAACCCGAAGGGAATCGATGCCCGCTTCGGCCAAGCGCTCGACGGCCGCAGGATCGGAGGCATTGGAGTTGAAGTGGATGGTGCCCCGCGCGGTACGGGCGCGCATCGCTTTCACCGCCGCGCAGATGGTATCGGCCTGCAGAATGGGCTCCCCCTCGCAGCCCTGGCCAAAGGAGACGATGGCGTTTTCGGCCTGCTCCAGATGGGGCACGGCGATAGCCGTGAGCTCCTCGACGGTCGGCACGAAGGTGATGCGCTCCTGGCTCGACGGACAGCACTCGGCCTCCTGCAGAGAGATGCAGCCGAGACAATGAGCATTGCACTGGGGCGAGGTCGGCAGCGGCGCCTCCCAACGGCGGAAGAACAGGTTCTTAGCGGCGAAACAGTGATAATCGAGGGCGCAGCGGGCTAACTGCTCCAGCAACCGGTTGCCAGGCTGGTCCTTCAGCATTCGACGCACCAGCGGATCGAGTTGACGGTCGTCAAACTGATCGGGCTGCCACTGGTTATTGCGATCGACCCGCACCGCCGCCGTATAAAAACGCTCTTCCTCGACGCACCAGCCGACCGCCGTGTAGGACCACAGGGGCAGCTGGACCTGCTTCTGCCCATAATCGGCGGCGGGCAGCAGGGTCCGCATGAAGCCGGGAGTAAGAAAGGCTGAAACCGCCTGCACCTGACCGCCGCCGAGGGCCTTGGGCAATCGCCGCAACGTTACGGTCTGGCGTTTACGCGGATCGAAGCCGATGGGCGGCGTATCAGGGATGGTGAAGAGACGACTGCCCTCGGGCAGCGGAATCAGCTCCGTCGCACGAGGCTGGCGGCTGTGCAGACCGTTCATGCCGACCATAAGCAGGTCGGGGTGTTCGAATACCTGGCCGTCCTGATCCGCTACTACCGCGAGAATGGTTTTACCCTGGGCCATACAAATCCTTTTTTGTTTATTTATTAGTGCCTTGCGCCGGACGCTAGCATAGCACAGGGCCTCGGGCAGAGCAATCGCCGCCAAAGGGGACAAAATAGCTCTTTGTTTGCCGGGTCAGCTTGGTTATGCTGTCGCCATGCGTATCGTACTCGCCACCCTGCACAGTAAATATATCCATGCCAGCCTGGCTTTGCCACTGCTTGCCGCCTATTGCCGGGACATCTGCGACGATCTGCTGATCCGCGAGTTCACCGTTCACGAACCGAAAGAGCAGGTGCTCGGCGCCCTGCTGGCCGAAGAGCCCGAGGTGATAGCCTTTTCCGTCTATCTCTGGAACCGGCGCCAGACCCTGGAACTGGCCGATGCGCTGGCCACGGCCCGGCCGGGGCTAAGGATCGTCCTGGGCGGCCCGGAAGTCTCCTTCGACGGGCCGGATCTGCTGCGGCGCCACTTTGGCGTCAGCGCCCTGGTGCGCGGCGAAGGTGAATTGCCCCTGCACGGATTGCTCGAAGCCTGGCAGCAGAACCGGTTGCCAACGAAGGTGCCACGCCTGACCTGGCGCGATAGCGACCGCATTTGCGAAAATCCCGACGGCCCGCTGCTGAAAGAGCTGGACGCTATTCCTTCGCCCCTGCAGCTCGGCCTGGTCGACCTGAGCCGCGGCTTTGTCTATCTGGAAACCTGCCGCGGCTGCCCCTATCGCTGTGCTTTTTGCATGAGCGCCCTCGATCAAAAGGTGCGCTCCTATTCCATGGCCCGCATCGAGCAGGACCTGGGACTGCTCATGGAAAAGCGAGTGGCCAAGATCAAGCTGGTCGACCGCACCTTCAACTACGACCCGGACCGAGCCCGCCGCATCTTTGCCTTTATCCTGCAACACAATCGCGGCAGCCATTTTCATTTTGAGATCGGCGGCCACCTGCTCGATGAAAAGACTCTGGAACTCCTCGCTACGGTGCCCAAAGACACCTTCCAGTTCGAAATCGGCGTCCAGTCGACCCTGCCCGACACCCTGCGAACCATCGACCGCCCCGCAGCGCTGGAACTTCTGGAACAAAACGTCCGCCGCCTGCGCCGAATGGGCAACATCCACCTCCATCTCGACCTTATCGCCGGCCTGCCGGGAGAGGGCTATCGCGACTTCCTTGCCTCCATCGACCGGGTCGCCGCCCTGCGCCCCCATCACCTGCAACTCGAACCGGTCAAGCTGCTGCCCGGCGCCCCCCTGCGGCAAAACGCGGCACGGTACGGCATCCGCTTCGATCCCCATCCGCCCTACAGCGTGCTGGCCACTCAGCAACTCAGCTTTACCGAACTGGAACGCCTGCAGGGCATCAGCCGGCTGCTCGATCTGACCTGCAATGCCGATCGCGGCCACCATTTTCTGGCTGCCCTGTCCGAAGCCAGCGGCTCTTTGAGCGCCGGTCTGGAGCAGCTGGAACAGTTCTGGCGCCAGCTGGGCCTGTTTCGTCGCCCCCTCTCCCAACGGGATCTGTTCGACCAATTATGGGCTTTTGTCCGCGCCAGCTACAGCGGCCGGCCCCGCGCCCGACTCGGCGAGTGCCTTGGCTGGGACCTGGCGATCAGTGAGCGCATCCCGCAGGATAAAGCACCTGAATTTCTCGACACCGGCCTGTCAGATTCGGAACAGATGCGTGTTCGCGCAAGAATGCAGCGTATCTTTGCCGCCCTGAAGGGCCGAGGCATCAAGGTCCAGCATTTGGCCGCCCTGTTTCATCATCAGCCCCAACTCCCCGAACACAGCCTGGTCCTGTTCCTCTATTTGACCCGACCGGGTCGCCCCATGCAAGTCCGCCATCTCCTGTTCTAATTCGCCTGCCGACACTTGCCGCTAATGGCTGTTCCCCTCCGCTACTAAGACAACTTGCCCAACCCCCTGTTAAATATATTTTTTCCATCCTCTTTAAAGATCATTATTTTACGCTAGATTTTAACATGTGCCTGATCGCCAACGGCAGATGATGCCTTTGCAACGGTCAAACTGCCGCAGGAAGGGCCTGCGGCAGTTTGGGCTGGGTCTATATTCATATGGAGGTAAGGAAATGAAAAAGTGGAGTCTAATGCTAATAGCGGTTCTGCTGCTCGGGACAAGCTTCACCGCCAGTTCGCAGGCCGCAATCGAAGTCGAGGGGGACGCCTATGTCGGCATCTGGGACAAGTACATGTGGCGCGGCTTCAACCTGAGCGACAGCCGCCCCACCATCCAGGGCGGCATCGACCTCAGCGCCGGCGCATGGACCCTCAGCACCTGGCACAACTGGCAACTGAAAAGCAGTGACAACCTCCGCTCCGGGGAAATGAACGAGACCGACATCATCCTGACCTATTCCTTCGATGTCGGCGAAATGGTCTCCGTCAGCATCGGGGACATCTTTTATTCCCTCGACTTTGGCGCCGCCGAGGACACCAATGAGTTCTTTGTCCATGCCACCCTCAATACTTTGCTGGCGCCGACCCTGAAAATCTGGTGGGACTGGGATGCTGCCGAAGAAGACGGCCTGTTCTACAGCCTGGACATCAGTCACAGCTTCGATCTCGGTCAGTGGATGGAGAAATCCACCCTCAACCTCGGCGCCCTGGTGGCATACAACCAGCACAGCGATTATTCCGTCGGCGATTTTGGCGGCTGGCATAACTACGAACTGAGCGCCAGCCTCGATTACGCCCTGACCGACCAGTTGACCATCAGCCCGATCTTTATTTTCTCTTCGGGCATCAGCAGTTCCGCCAAGGAGGCCATCGACACCGAAACGGCGGGGGCGTTGAATTTGACCTTCACCTTCTAAGATCGGAGTCGCGGCATTGTCTCCTGAAGACCAAGTCTGTCTGTAGGCTGCCGAGTGAGGCGGAGAGGAGGCAGGTTTCTCCTCTCCGCACCTCCTTGCGGCCACAAACCGCCAATGAAACCTCAGTCGGGCGATCCGCAACAGGCCTGTTTCGCAGCCAGGCCGCAAACCTCGGCAGCAAAGACAAACACAACAGGAGGAACGCATGAAAAAAGTTCTCTGGAAAGCGATCATCGCCATGGCGGGCGGGCTGGTCGCCATGACCCTGGTCTTGACCCCGGGCTGCAAGCAGAAGGAAGAGAAAGCGACCCTGCGCATCAGCTGCTGGGCCGGCTATGCCAAACCCTACGAAGCGGATTTCAAGGCCCTGGTCAAGGACAAGTACCAGGTCGATGTCGAGCTGAGCATCCACAACCCCACCGATCAGGACGAATTCTTCCTGGCCGTAAAAGACAACACAGCCGATCTCATCTCGCCGCCCATCGAGCTGCCCAAAACCCCGCGCTTCTATTCTTTTGAAGAAAGTCAGCCTTACTTGCAGCCGGTGGACATCAACAACATTCCCAACCTGAAAAAGATGCTGCCGGTGTTCCGCAACGACACCACGCCCATTTACAACGGCCGCCGCTACGGCGTCCCCTACAACTGCGGCCCCTACGGGCTGGCCTACAATGCCGACCAGGTCAAAACGGCTCCCGACAGCTGGAATGTCCTCTGGGAGCCGCAGTACGCCGGCAAGTACACGATCAACAATAACTTCCCCAAGGTCAATGCCTGGATCGCCGCCCTGGCCCTCGGCTATTCCTACGACGACATCTTCGATATCGACAAACTCGATCGCGCCAAAATCCAGCAACGGCTCGACCTGTTGGCGCAAAATGCCAAGAGCCTGTGGGACGGTGCTGCCAATCCGGACGAGTTCCCCGAACTCGCCCTGGCAACCACCTGGGGCTTTGCCGCTCAACAGGCCAACCTCAAGGGCGGCAACTGGCTGCTGGCAGCACCGAAAGAAGGGGGCACCGCCTGGATCGACTGCTGGTATATCGGTGCCGGAGCCAAAGGCCTGACCAAACAGCTGGCCGAGGAATGGATCAACTTCATGCTCGCTGAAAAACAACAGGTCGACGTGGTTAAGTCCCAAGGGGTTTCGCCGGTTATCGCCGAAATCGGGGAAGAACTCAGCGCCAAGGAAAAGGCCATGTTCCACGTCGGTGACAACGACTATTTCAAAACGGTGGCCCTGTGGAGGGTTATGACCGAAGAAACCGAAGAGGCCTTCGATGCCATGTGGCAAGAAGCCAAAAAACACAGGGAATAACAGCCCCCCCCTGTAGCCGGTTTGCCGGCTGAGGATATCGTTCTTCAATCAACCGAGGGCCGAACGCCACGGAGCATGACTCGCCAAGGCCTTCAGGCCGCAAACTCACAGACCAAAACGGAGGTGCAACATGCGAACAAAGGGCAAACTGCTTATCGGTATCACCATCGGCCTGGCGATGGCGTTTCTCGCCAGTACCGCCGGTGCGGTGAGCATCCGGAACATCCAGCCGGATGAGGACGTCTTCGATTATGTGCAGCGGATGAAGGGAGACTTCGACCAGACCCTCTACCAGCAAGTGGTGGGCGCTGCCAACGCCTTCAAGGAAGGGGATGAGGCCATCGGCGTGGCGGCCGACGACGAAGCCAGTCGGGAAAATGCCCGCAAGCTGCTGGCCAACAGCAAGATCAAGGACCTGCTGGACAAACCGCTGTTCGTCGACGACCTGTACAAACTCATCACGGACACCACCGATCCGGCCCAGTATGCCAAGGTCAAGAACTGGACCCTGGGCGAACTGAAAACATTTTTGCTGACCAAGTCCGAGGCCGAAATCAAGGGGATCATGTACGGGCTGCACAGCGACATCACCGGCAACGTGGTCAAGCTGATGTCCAATGACGAACTGACCCGCATCGGCCAGACCGTCTTCAACCCCCTGCCCGGCACCAAGCTCGGCGCCAAAGGTTATCTCAGCGCCCGCATCCAGCCCAACTCCCCCACCGACAACGCCGACGACATCGTCTGGCAGGTCTTTAACGCTTACTCCTTTGCGGTCGGCGACCTGGTGGTCGGCACCAACCCCGTCGACAGTACGGAAAGCAACGTCGAAAACGTCGAACTGGCCCTGCGCGACGTGATGCAGACCTTCGGTACCGACCAGTACAACCCCTGGTGCGTACTGTCGCACATCGATGTCCAGGCCGAGGTCGAGCAGAACAACCCCGGCTCTACCGCCATCTGGTTTCAGAGCCTTGCCGGGGTCGACGACGCCAACAAGATATTTGACATCTCCATTGAGAAAATGATGAACTACGCCCGGATGCGCACCGGCAAGTACGGCCTCTACCACGAGACCGGCCAGGGTGCCGACTTCACCAACGGCCAGGGCAAGGGCTTCGACATGGTGGTGCATGAGTCGCGCAAGTACGGCTTCGCCCGCGCCCTCAAGCAGCAGGTGGCCGCGGCGCAGACCGACGGCCAGGGCGCCTGGTGCCACGTCAACGACGTGGCCGGCTTCATCGGCCCCGAAATCTTCAAGACCCGCGAACAGCTGGTGCGCTGCTGCCTCGAGGACATCGCCATGGGCAAGCTGCACGGCCTCTGTATCGGCCTCGACATCTGCTCGACCCTGCACATGCCGGTCACCCTCGACGAGCTCGATTGGTGCCAGGATCAGATCGCGCCGGCCAACCCGGCCTACCTGATGTCCCTGCCGACCAAAAACGACCCGATGCTCAGCTACCTGACCACGGCCTACCAGGACCACGTCCGGCTACGTGAAAAGTTCGGCTACAAGATCGACGATGCCATGTGGGACTTCTTCAAGAAGATCGAGATCATCGACAAGGACGGCAAGCCGACCGAGCATTTCGGCGACACCCTCTGGGTCTACTACCAGTACCGCCTGGCTAAGGGCGACACCCGCCCGATGAAGGAAGTCTATGCCGAAGGGCAGCAGAGCATCGACCAGGTGCTGGCCCGCGGCGTACCCCTGGCCCTCGGCTACGGAGAGAACATCTGGGATCTCGATCCTGAACTGGACAAACAGATCCACGCCCTCTACGACGATGCCAAGGTCAGCCTGTGGACCGAATTCACCCCCGAATTCGTCGCCACGATCCCCAGCGCCGTCAGCATCGCCAGCAAATCCGCCGACCGCGAGGACTACATCGCCCATCCGAGCACCGGCGAGGAGCTGAACGAAGCGGCCGTGGCGACCCTGGAAAAACTGCGTGACAGCTGGGACGGCCAGAAAGCCCCCGATGTGCAGATCGTCATTTCCGACGGCCTCAATTCCAAGGCGATCATGGACGAAGGCCACCTGATGCCCTATCTCCAGGAACTGCGGGCGGAACTGCAGAAGGCCGGCATGACCGTCAGCAAGGAACATGTAATGGTCACCACCGGCCGGGTCCGGATCGGCTACAAGTGCGGCGAGGTGCTGTACAACAAAAGCGCTGAAGCGGCGCCCAAGGCGATTATCCACATCATCGGCGAACGCCCGGGCAGCGGCCACCATGCCTTCTCCGCCTACATCACCAAGGTCGCTCCGGCCACCTGGCAGAAGGCCGGCGCCGTCGACCACGACGTGTCCAAGGTCGTCTCCGGCATTTCGGACACCGGCCTTACCCCGCAAAAGGCCGCCCGGGAGACGGTCAAGCTGTTGAAAGCCATGTAACTGCCTGACAAACCTGTCCCAAGGGACAATTGCTGAACAAAAGTAAGGGGCCCGCCGGGCCCCTTACTTTTAACCACCCCTACCGGCAACAGCGGTTTTTCCTGCTGACTATGCAGTAGCAGAGGCCTCATGAACCGACCCCCCCAGAAAAACCACTCCCTCGGCCTGACCAGGGATGTTCTTCACAAGACCGGCCTCTGGATCCGCGCCCTGGCCCTGGACCGATTCTACCTGTTCGGCGAAATCGGCAACCTGATGTACACCGTCGGCAACAGCATCCTCGAAGGGGCGGTGCTCTATACCATGTTCTCCATGGCCGAAGACGAATACCGGGTCGCTGCCGTCCTCGGTGTCCTCACAAAATACATCTACCCTGGCATTACCTTCGTCAGCAGTGTTAAGGTATCGGTCTTCGTCGATTATCTGGAGAGCCTCTGCGACCAGCAGGTGCAGTTGACCAAGCTGATCCGCGCCCTGGCCCTGATCGGCGGCGGCCAGGCTCTGGGGGCGGTCATGCTGGTACTCTGCTATCCGCCCTTTTTCAGTGGTCTATTCGGCTCGTTTGCCTACAGCAAATACCTGCTGATCCTGCTCTACCTGTTGCACCACGTTTGCGACGGCTCGGCCCAGGTGGCCGAAGGGCGGGTCTGGTTCAAACTGATCGAGATCAAGATCCGCTACGGGCGCCTGAGGCAGATTTCGGATAATTTCTGGGGTATTCACGCCATGTCGCATAACGTCCAGCTGATTCTGGGGCTGACCCTGCTGTGGGGCACCACCCTGGTGACCGGCCTGTTCCGGGACCAGTTGCAACACGGCGTCATGTGGGGCATCGTCATGAGCGGCATGGTGCTGACCGCCATGGCCAAGTTTGCTCTGCCCCTGGCCTGGAAGCTGAAATGGACCGAACCGAAAGCGCCTCAATGAACCATCGGCCCCTGCTGCAGATCGAGCACCTGAATTTCGCCATCGGCCGGCAGCCGATTCTGCATGACATCTGCGCTACTTTTGCCGCCGGCGGCATTCACGGCATCATCGGCCCCAACGGCTCGGGCAAATCGACCCTGCTGAAGAACCTCTGCCGGATCTGGCAACCCCAGTCCGGCCGGGTGGTCATCGACGGCAACGATTACCGCCGCATCGGCCGCAAGGCCCTCAGCCGGCTGGTGACCCTGGTGCAGCAGGACACCCGGGTCGACTTTTCCATTCGCGTCGCCGACTTCATCGCCATGGGCCGCCACCCGCATCTGAAACGATTGCAGGGATTACGGCAGAAAGATCTGGACATCGTCGAAGAAGCCCTGCAGTTGACCGACACCCGACCCTTGCGGGAGCGGCTGATCAACGAACTTTCTGGCGGCGAAGGGCAACTGGTCAGCATCGCCCGGGCGCTGGCCACCGAAGCGCCGATCATTCTCCTCGACGAGCCGACCAGCGCCCTCGACATCCGCCACAAGCTCGATATCATGGAGCTGCTGGTGGCTCTTCGGGAAGGCGGCAAGACCATTCTCATCAGCATCCACGACCTGGAACTGGCCCGGCGCTACTGCGATACGGTCACCATGCTGCACAACGGCCAGGTCTTTTTTCACGGCACCACCCTGGACGCTTTCGCCCAGGAGCGGATCAAGGAGGTTTTTCATGTCGATGTGGAAGAGATGGCCAGCGACCGCGGCGTCTCGCTGCTGTTTTATTAGTCGCGCTCTGGCAGGGCTGCTGCTGGTGATTTTAGCCGCCGGCAGCGCGGCGGCGGAGCGGGGGACAGGGGCGAAATCCTTCCCCCTGGAGATGGACGCCCTGATGGGCGCCCTGACCGACGTCTACCAGCCGGGTCCGGCCGGCCCCACGGCCTTCCCGCGGACCGTCGACTATCGCTACCTGGCCTATGACATCGCCCGCGACAGCCTGCGAGAGGAAACCCGCAGCGCGGTCATCCCCCGCCGGCCGCAGCGCATCATCCCCCAGGCCATCGGCATTACCGAAATCCTCTGGGCCATCTGCCCGCGGCAGCGGATCGTCGCCATCCATCAGAGTTGCAAGGACCGGCGCTTTTCCTTCATCGCCGGCCAGCTGCCGGACGATCTGCCGACCTACGGCACCAACGATGCCGAGATCGTCATCGGCCATCGGCCTGACCTGGTGCTGCCCACCTACTATTCCGATGAAAACTTCCTCCACCAGCTGCAGCGGGCCAAGGTGCCGAGCGTCCGCCTCGGCTTTTTCGGCGATCTGGGGCAGATCGAGGAGCAGATCCTGCTCATCGGCCGGCTGATCGGCGAGGAACGCAACGCCCGCAGGCTGACCGACACCATGGAGGAGAAGATCAAGGCCATCCAGGCCTATGCCGAGCGCCGCCACGGCGACCGGCCCCTGACGGTGCTCTACTACGACAACATGGGCTACGTCGCCGGCCAGCACAGCACCTTCGACTCCATGTGTCAGCTGCTCGGGGTGGTCAATATCGCCGCCGCCAAGGGCATCAAGTATTTCAAGCAGGTCGATTACGAAACACTGCTGCAATGGAACCCCGACATGATCGTCGTGCCCGCGGAGAGCACCTTCGACCAGCAGCTCTACGAAACCAGGATCCTCGCCTCGGCCACGGCGGTCAAAGAACGCAACATCCGCAAGATCCCCAGCGTCTATCTGCTGAGCGCCTCCCAGTATCTGGTGGCGAGCACCAACTATCTGGCCGGACTGCTCTATGAAAAATGATGCCACTCGCCGCCGCTTGCACCCCGTCGCCGTCATCGCCTCGGCCCTGACGGCCGTCGTGCTGCTGACCGGCATGTTTCTTTCGGTGCGCCTCGGACCCTGGGAGATCGGCCTGGGCGATATCGCCCAGGTCCTGACAGCCAAGCTGTTCGGCCTCGGCACCGCCCCCGATCCGGCCACGGAGGCCATCATCTGGTACGGCCGGATACCGCGGACCATCACCGGCGCCCTGGTCGGTTTTGCCCTCGGCTGTGCCGGCACCATCATGCAAGGCATCTTTAAAAACCCCATGGCCAGCCCGGGGGTGATCGGCACCAGTTCCGGCGCCGCTTTGGGGGCAGTCACCGCCATCTATTTCGGCCTGGCCGCCACCAACATCTATGCAGTGCCGGCCTTTGCGGTGCTGTTCGCTTTCCTCTCCATGCTCATCGTGCTGGTCATCGCCACCATCGGCGGCCTGACCTCGCGCTATACCCTGCTCCTGGCGGGCATCGCCTTCAACGCCATCTTCAGCGCCCTGGCCTCCCTGCTCATCGTCCTGTCGACGGACCAGTTCGAGATGGCGCGCAAGATCATCGGCTGGCTGATGGGCGATCTGACCAACCGCTCCTGGGAACACGTGCAAATCGTGCTGGTCATTGTCCTGCTCGGCTCCCTGGCCTCGCTGCTCTATGCCCGCGACCTCAACATCCTCATGCTGAACGAGGAAATCGCCGCCAACCTCGGGGTCAACGTCATCCGGTCGCGCAGCGTGCTGCTCTTTCTCGCCGCCATGCTCACCGGCGGCGCCATCGCCGTGGCCGGAGCGATCGGCTTCGTCGGCCTGATCTCCCCCCACATCATGCGCGGCTTCGTCGGTTCGGACAACCGCATCCTGATCCCGACCTCCGGTATGCTGGGCGGCGCCCTGGTGGTCTATTCAGACTGCGTGGTGCGCCTATGGGGCGGCGGCGGGCTGCGCATCGGCGTGCTGACCGCATTGCTGGGGGGACCCTTCTTTCTCCACCTGATCATCAAGGACCGCAAAAAATTTGTATACTTCTAGGAGGGTGTCGAGCTTAACGGGCCGAAACGAAAAATTGGCTGTTCGAGGCCAGATTTTCGAGAATTTGAGAGCGAATAGCAGGGCTATTTGGCGAAAATTATCGGAAATATGGGCCGATCAGACGATTTTGCAGTCGGTTCATGGCAAGTCCGACACCCTCCTAGGAGGCTGTCGGGTTTGGCAAGGAATGATCGTACTCGTACTCAGTCCCCCAGGGATGGCTCTCGTTCTCGAGGGGCCGGAAACTTCCGCGTACGATACAACAAAAGTCGCCATGGCAATTGAGTTCCGATTTTAGTGGAACTTTTCAAAACAGGTCGACCACCGGGGAAAACACTCCATGACCTCTTCCGCACAAAGCCCGGATGACGCAATTCGGGCTCGAAGCGAGGACTTCCGCCGCCAACTGCAACACATGGAAGCGGAAATCGGCAAGGTAATCATCGGTCAGCAGCAGATGATTCATATCATTTTCTGCGCCCTGCTGGCCAAGGGCCATGTGCTCCTCGAAGGGGTTCCCGGCCTGGCCAAAAGCCTGACTGTAGCGACCTTTGCCCGCCTGATCGGCGGCACTTTCAAACGTATTCAATTCACTCCCGACAAACTACCAAGCGATATCACCGGGACCACCGTTTACAATCAGGCGACTTCGACCTTTTCCTTCAATCAGGGGCCGGTGTTCTGCAACATCCTGCTGGCCGATGAAATCAACCGGGCCGCGCCCAAGGTCCAGTCAGCCCTGCTCGAAGCCATGCAGGAAAAGGTCGTCAGTATCGATCGCGACCAGCATCCCCTGCCCGACCTGTTCATGGTGCTGGCCACCATGAACCCGGTGGAGCAGCTCGGCACCTACCCCCTCTCCGAAGCCCAACTCGATCGCTTTATCGCCAAGGTCGAACTCTCCTACCCCGCCCAGGCGGACGAAGCGCATCTGCTGCATAAAAAAAGTCGCAACTTCGAGGCCCTGAAAAAAGCCGTGCCTCAGCTGCTGACTACGGCGCAGGCCCTGGCCATGCAGAACCATGTCGCGGCTGAAGTCGGCATTTCCGACCGGGTCATCGCCTACCTGCTGGAGATCTGCCTGCGCACCCGCCCTCAATCGCCGCACGCCAGCGGCGCGGTCAGCAAATACATCACGGTCGGCGTCTCACCTCGCGGCGGCGAGCACTTGATCGCATTCTGCAAGGGACGCGCTTTTCTGCAGGGCCGCGATTTTGTCTCGTTTGAGGATATCGACGCCTGCGCCGCCGCGGTGCTCGGCCATCGCCTGATTTTGAGCGACGCAGCGATTCTTGAAGGGATTCGTCCAGCCGAGCTGCTCAGGAAGATTATCAGCGGAATCGCCCCCTATTGTATCAATAGGGCTTGAAGAGTGTTTAAACTCAACTAACCGAAATTATTTACCACAGAGTTCACGGGGGAGACCATATATGAACCTATAACCCAAAAAAAGGGTGGCGCCCAACGGCAGCTGGAGGATCAGGAGCTAGGCTAACAAAACGGCGGGGCGCGTCCCGCCAGACGCCCTTGTATGTTTGCCTTTCTCTGGGCTCTCTGCGACCTCTGCGGTAGAAGCCTTGGTTTTGCCTATCTTTGGCGAGGCCCAAAGGCCCGCGTGGAACTGTTGGGGGAAATAATTAGACCATGAAGCCCCGCTACCGTTTCAATATTCAGCCCAAGTATCCGCCCCACCAGCCCCTGGCCGGTGATTGGGCCGGGGTCGAAAAGGGCACCGGCTACGAGTTCTGGGGGTTGCGCAAATACCTGCCAGGGGACAGTTTCCGCCATATCGACTGGAAAGCCCGGGCCCGCAGCGGCAAACTTTACGTACGGGAATTCCTGCGGGATAGTGCTTACACGCTCATGCTGCTGGTCGACGTCAGCGCTTCGATGGGGTACGGACGAAAACTCCCCCTGGCACGGGATATCGCCGCCAGCCTGGCGTACAGCGCCCTGCAAAACAGCAACCCCTGCGGCCTGCTGCTGTTCGCCGACCGGGTCATCGACTATCAGGCGCCCAGCGCTGCCGCCAGACAATATCAACGTCTGCTCGGCATGTTGCAAAGGTCCCGGCCGGTAAACTGCCGGGAAACCCGGCTGCAGCCAGCCATCGAACATCTGACCACTCTATTACCCGCCTGTCTGGGGATCATCCTTTCCGACTTTCACGGTCAGATCGGCTCCTTAACCGGCCTGCTCAACGCCGCCGCCAGCGATCGCTCGCCGGCTCACGAAATGCTGGCCTTGCACCTGCTGGAGAAGGCGGAATGGCAGCTGCCAAGACTGTCTGGCCAGGTGCCATTACAGGATCTGGAGACAGGCGAGGACTTGACCCTCGACCTGGCGCAACAGCAACGCTACCAAGTCGCCGTACGCCGCTGGCGGCAGCATCTGGTACGGCAGCTCGCCGGGGCCGGCATCGATTCGACGGTCATTATCGCCGACCGGGACAATGTTCAGGAAAAGATCAACGCCCTTTTCGCCAGGCGGCTGGCGGCCAGGGTGTGAACCCGGCGAAACAGCCGGCAACCGAAACGGATGAACCATGCCTAATCATAATGCAGCTAGCGACCGACGCCACCCTGTCCGCACCCGGCATCTTGCTCTTTACGGCTATTTCTGTCTTGCCGGACTGCTGCTGATCCTGATGCCGAACGGCCCCTTTGGCCGAGCGATTGCCGCTGACCCGGTCGGCGCCGAGGAGCCGGGCACCGAACAAATCACCTGTTTTGACCGCATCTGGCAAATGGCCCATGACCACCCCTGGTATCTCGATGCAGAGGGCCGGCAAGTCGTCCCCGAGGTCGCTCGAGACTGGCTGATCGTCAAGTTCCGCGAACCCGGCGCGACTCCCCGACTGGCGAAAGAGTTTTACAACCGCTATCGGGAAGCCCTTGATGACCTGGTGGAAACACCGGATGCAGCCGACTCCGTGGCCGCCTACCGGTTGCGTCAGGGGCTGCCCTACGGGCTTTTTGATGCCCTGCTGCAGCGCTGGCGGAACGATTCGCAGATACACAGCATCCAGCCGGCCTGGCGAATCGAACACAAACTCTATGCCCCCCTCGATAAAATTGAGCTGGAGTGGAAGACAGCCACCGACCAGCAGGCCCGGCAACGACTGCTAGCCGAGGCCGAAGTCCTTCAGGGGGTAGTCGCCCAGGGGGCCCATACCGATGTGGTGACTATCGACCCTTGCCAGCGCCTGGCCTGGCAGACCGCCGCGCTGCTCGTCGAAGACCTGTATGTGGCCAGGGCCGTTCCGCTCAAAATCCCCCTCGCACCACCGGTAGCGATCCAATTCCTGCTTGATCGACCGGGGGCGGTGGCTGGCATGCCGATGCCCTTTAGCTTGGAGATCCGCTTCGCCGAGGGGATCAAAATCGACGCGGCCACCATCGCCAACCTCAACCTCAATCCGAGCGGAATTTTTCATAATCTCTATGAAATCAGCTTCGACCAGCCCCTCAGTGCGGTCGACCTGTCCCGCAGCCCGATTCGAATCACCGGCACCCTGCGGATCTACGCTAGCGGCGACTACCAACTGCCAGCCCTGCCGGTCTATTACACCGACCGCCGCACCGGCGATGCCCGCCCCGTAACCATCCGCACCGTATACATACCGATCCGCATTGCATCCATGGTCCCCGAGGGGGCAGAAGCTTATCGCCTGCAAGTCGCTGCGCCCGCTGCCCTGCCGACCGTCACCGATCCCGGGCAGAGCGGGCGCCTGCAAAGGGCCGCGACCTTGAGCGCAGCCGGTCTGCTGTTGCTGGTCCTGGGCACGATCGCCTGGCTTCGAACCCCATCGCACCGAGCCCATAAGGCAGAAAACATAGGCCAGGCCCGGCTGCAGAAACGTCAGGCAGATCTTGCCGGCAGACTCAAAAGTGACCCGCTCGCCCTGCAACCCGTCGACTGGGCGGAACTGGGCGGCGCCCTGCAGGCGTTTCTGGCCGAATACGCAGGACTATCGGCCGCAACCCGCGGCGGCAGCCATGCCTCCTTTTTGTTTCGGCTGAAGGACTGTCTCTCAGACAGCGAAATGCGGCAGGCGGAAGCCGTGCTCAAGGGCATTGAGCATCTGTTGGCCGCTGACCGTCTCGACCTCGAGCAGCGTCGTGCTTTGCTGGCCCAGGCTGAAAAGCTGCTGACCGAACTGGCAGAGCGAGCGGCCGGGCGGCAGACGGACACGGAGGCCCGTTAACGACCATGCCAGATATGGAACTGGAATATCCTCTTGCCCTGCTGGCGTTCTTGCTGCTGCCCCTGATATTGCGGCTGCGGCAACGCACCCGCAGCATGCTGCCCTTTCCGTCCATCGGCATCCACCTGCGGGGTCTGCAGCCTGGCTGGTGGAAAAGAAATTATGACAGCCTGGTTTTTGCGGCGGTTTTTATCTGTCTTATTCTGGCCCTGGTCAATCCGGGCTATGCCCGTCGTAGCGTAGAACAGTACATCGAATCGAAATGGATCATCCTGACCCTCGATCTGTCCGGCTCCATGAGACGCCAGGTCGATCGTTTTTCCCGGCTGACCGTCGGCGATATAGCCCTGGACGGCCTCGAATCCTTTGTCGATCTGCGCCGGGAAGGGGACTATATCGGCCTGGTTGCTTTTTCCAGTTTTGCCCGTTTGCTGGCGCCTTTGACCTCAGACCGAGCTCTGTTAAAAAGAAAGCTCGATCTGGTCCGTAGCCAAAACCGGTCGCGGATCTACCGCGAGCTTGGCGCCGGCGGCGGCACCAACGCCTCCGAAGCGGTCTGGCTGGCCCTGTCGGTGTTCTTTTCCATGCTGCCGGAGGAGCGGCGCTTGACCACCGGGGAAATTGACGGCCTGCGCCAGTTCCTCCTTGGTGAGCCCGGCACCTTGCTCGACATCCCGCTCAAGCTGCGCCAAACCGGCCTGGGCACCGGCATGGCGGTCATTCTCTTTACCGATGGCCGCATCGAGCCCCGCTTGCGAGCCCATGTGCGGCGCGGCCAGTTGCCGAACCTGGTGAATATCATCGCCCTGATGAAGGCCCTCGACATACGCTTCTACATCATTGCCATAGGGGGCCAGGTCGATGAGGCCGTCGCAGAGGCAATGAGTCCCATCGCCGGACAACCGCCCATCGGCAGGATTTTTCCACTGGCCAAAGGTTTTGATCGCGAACAGATTCAGCAGGTATACCGCGAGATCGACACCCTGGAGGCGAACCGCAACCTGATTCGCGCCACGGTCCGGCCCCGCTGGACCCGCCCCTGGTTCATCGCCGCGGCACTGGGGCTGATACTGGCCGGCATGGGGCTGCGTACCCTGCCCGGTTATCGGAAATATTAATTTCCGTGGAGTGACCACCGCAGGGCCACGGGGTTCATTACCAACAAAGGAAACAGACCATGTTCCACAAATTAACAAAATACCGGCGCCACCTGGCTCTGATTGTAACCGCTGGCGGCTTATGCCTGTTGATAGTGGGAGGTTTCCACTGGCAGCGAGCGGTGCGGCAACGGTACCGGACAGCTGACCTGAACGACCGTATCGCCAGTATCAACCGGGCAGGGGTTGAAATCGCCACCCCACAGCAGCTGAAAAGCCTCGTCGAGGACGCCAACCAACAAAACCTTTTTCTGCCGGAGGTGGAATACGCCCTGCTCCACCGTCAGTGGCTGCAGGCGGTGACCCTTTTCGACGGACTCCGAAACACCCTGGCCAATCCTTACCTTGCAGATCGCGCCCGCATTTCCGCCGCCGACTTCCACGCTCGCCTACTGCAACTTAGAGATGCCATCTCCGAAAGCCTGGCTGACAACCAGAACCTGCCCCTTGAATGGCAGTGGAAACTTTATAACCTTAAAGGAAACACCGCCGTGCTGCTCGCCTATAGCGTGCTCTACCACGAAAAGGACGGACGCAAAGCGGCGAAACTTCTCACTGATGCGTTGGATGATTATAAAACCGCCATTCGACAGGTGGATGAGGTAAGCCTGTCCTCCTTCGAACGAGCTCTGCCTCGCTGGAACCTGGAACTGATCGTGGCCGTCGGCGAATATCGCCGCCTCGGCTTGACCGAAATCCCCCCCGCGGATACCACTCGGGTGCAGCAGCAACTGCAAACCTACATTCCCGAAGCGCCAGGGTTTTCGCCGGGCGCGCCTGCCGAAACCCGAGTGGAAAAGTAGGCGATAATCATGCAATTTTCTCAGCCATGGGCCTTCTGGTTACTGATTCTGCTGCCTGTTGGGATTTTTTTGGGAGCAGCCAACGAACGTTTTGTTCGCCGAGTGCAGCGGGCCTTTTCTCTGCCGTCCTCCACCACCCAGCAGTGGCGCCGCACTGCCCGCATGATCACCGGTGGTCTTGCCTTGCTGGCCCTGATCATGGCCCTGAGCGGTCCGCAATTCTGGGCTATGCTAAAAGACGACCCCCGCCATCATCTGAAATTGGCCGTAGGCATCGATGTCAGCAAATCGATGCTGGCAGAGGACGTGCTCCTTGATGGCCCTTCAGCCGATCCTTCGGCGGTCGTCAACCGATTGAATTCGGCCAGCCTTTTCGCCCTTCGATTATTTGAAGAACTGGGCGGCGAACAGGCCGGCCTGTTCTTTTTTGCCCGCAACGGCATCGAAGTAGTGGCCCCGACCAGAGATCAGGGTTTCTTGCGCTACATGGTGCAACATACCCGCTTGGCGAAACTGACCGAGTCGGGCAGCGACCTGAAAATGGCCATGGTAACCGGAGCCGAGCTTCTTGGCGACCACAGCCAGACCGCCGGCGCCGTCATATTGATCTCGGACGGAGAAGATACAGAGAACAATCTGGACGAACTCATCAGCCAGGCCGAGCAGATGAACAGCGATGGGTTACCGGTCTATACCGTCGGGGTCGGCCAGCCAGAGGAAGTCTACATTCCCATCCGCCGCCCCGGCGGAACCGGCATCGAAGGGTTCTATACCGACGCAGCCGGCCGCCATCTACGAACCCGCCTGCAACCGGCCAATCTGCAAATAATTGCCAGCAGCAGCGGTGGCCGCTATTTTGCCTTGAGCGATACAGAACCTCGGCAGTTGGCCCGCAGCCTGCTGTCACTCATCCCTCAGTCGGCTGAGTTGACGATTGGCGGTTCCCGCAGCCGCGGGCTAAAAGATTTGACCCCGCTGCTGGTAGCCATCGGACTGGTATTTTACGTGGCCCACTGTCTTCTTTAACCCCCATTTGCGCTATTTTGGAACACCCGCAAACAATTATAGCCCTGCAATTGCCTCACGCCAATACCGTTTACTTTCAGGCAACCACGCAATTTCAAAAGAAGTTTTGCGACTACACTCCCCCGCACCCGGCCCCCTCGCAGCGATGGCCCGATTCTTGTTAGTTAAAAGCTTGTTCTATAGGTATTGTACTTTTCTCTAGCTTTTGATATAACGCAGTTCTATGTTTTTAAAACGCGCTTTGTGCGCGTCGTTTTTGTACTCTCAATCTCCGAGCCTGGCAACCTACGAGGAAGGTCCTTATGGTTGACAGGCCGACGGGTTCCGCTGGAAACAGCGGCGCCTCCCACCTTTGGAAAGGAGATTTTTCCCGGAACCGTTCCAAACGTTAGGTAACTTGGGAGGAAAAGAAAACAATGAACAGAATTTTCCGCGTCAACATGAAGGACCTCACCTGCAAGATCGAAGAAGTCCCGGAAGCCTGGGCCGGCCACGGCGGCCGCGGCCTGACCTCCAACATCGTGGCAGCTGAAGTCCCGCCCACCTGCCACCCCCTCGGCCCCAACAACAAGCTGGTCTTCGCCCCCGGTCTGCTGACCGGCACCCCGGCTGCCCAGTCCGGCCGTATGTCTGCTGGCGCCAAGAGCCCCCTGACCGGCGGCATCAAGGAATCCAACGCCGGCGGCACCAGCGCTCAGCAGTTCGCCAAGCTCGGCATCAAGGCCATGATCATCGAAGATCAGCCGGAAGCCGGCAAGTGGTATGAGCTGCACGTCAACAACAATGGCGTGACCTTCCACGATGCTTCGGCCCTCAAAGGCGTGCAGAACTTCGACGTCATCGCCGCCATGGAAGAGAAGTACAATCCGAAAATCGGCGTCTGCACCATCGGCATCCCCGGCGAAGAGCGTCTGCTGTCGGCCAACATCTCCGTCAAGGACTCCGACCACAAGATCCGCAGCCACGGCCGTGGCGGCCTCGGCGCCGTTATGGGCTCCAAGGGCATCAAGGTCATCACCATCGACGACAGCGCCGGCAAGCGGGTGACCATCGCCGACCCCGAGAAGTTCCGCGCCGCCGCCAAAATCTTCGCCAAGGCCATGCTCGACCACCCGGTTACCGGCGAAGGTCTGCCCATCTACGGCACCAACGTTCTGATCAACATCCTCAACGAAGCTGGCGGCCTGCCGCCCAAAAACTTCAGGTACGGTCAGTGCGAGCACCACGACAAGGTTTCCGGTGAGACCATGCACGACGTGATCGCCTCCCGTGGCGGCAGCACCAAGCACGGCTGCCACGCTGGTTGTATCATCCAGTGCTCCCAGGTCTATGTTGACGAAAACAAAGAGTATATCACCTCCGGTTTCGAATATGAGACCGTCTGGGGCCTCGGCATCAACTGCATGATCGAAAGCCTCGACGACTGTGCCCGCATCGACAACGCCATGGACAACATCGGCATCGACTCCATCGAAGGCGCCGTATTGCTCGGCGTGGCCATGGAAGCCGGCGTTCTCCCCTGGGGCGACGGCAAGGAAGCCCTGCGCATCATGAACGAGGAGATCGGCAAGGCCACTCCCCTCGGCCGCATCCTCGGCAACGGCACCAAATCCGTTGGCGACGCCTACGGCCTGACCCGTGTACCGATCGTCAAGGGCCAGGGCATCCCGGCTTACGACCCCCGCTCGGTCAAGGGTATCGGCATCACCTACGCCACCTCGACCATGGGTGCCGACCACACCGCCGGCTACGCCATCGCTACCAACATCCTGCAGGTTGGCGGCCATATCGATCCGCTGCAAAAAGAAGGTCAGGTTGAGCTCTCCCGTAACCTGTCCATCGCTACCGCCGCTATCGACAGCTGCGGCATGTGTATCTTCATCGCCTTCCCGGCGCTGGACATCCCCGAGTGTCTGCCGGCTCTGATCGACATGATCAACGCCCGTTACGACATCAGCCTGGACGGCGACGATGTGGTTGCGCTCGGTAAGTCCATCCTGAAGACCGAAAAGGCCTTCAACGACGCCGCCGGCTTCACCAACGCCGACGACCGTCTGCCCGAGTTCTTCGAGTTGGAGACCGTTTCGCCGCACAACGCTATTTGGGACTTCAGCCCCGCAGAAATCGACGAGTTCTGGAACTTCTAAGAATTTCGTAGATGCAATTGGTACAACCGTTGTGGGCACCCGTACCTGGTGCCCACAACTTTTTTATGTCAACCGCTCCATCCCATTCGAGGCCTGCTGTCCATGAAGATTACCGTGAAACTTTTTGCTATCTTTCGCAATGATCGCTTCAAGATAGAAGACCGTGATTACCCGAATGAAACCACGGTCGGCGATGTCCTCACCTCTTTGGATATCGACGGTCCGGAACTGGGCGTCGCCCTGATCAACGGCCGTCACGTAACCAAAGAAACGGTAGTGACAGAAGGGCAAACCCTGGCCCTGTTCCCCAAGGTGGGTGGTGGCTGACCCTCCATAACTAGGCTGATAGCAACAACCCGCCTCTTTTAACTGGCGCCGATTTACTTCTCGGCAGGACCTGCTATCGTTAATGAGGCCCTGAGCAACAAACTGATCAACCAACACATATTCCATCCGTCGGTGCCCTGCGGGGCTGAAAAGGGAAGTGGGGTGCAAATCCCCCGCGGACCCGCCACTGTAAGCGCGGACAACGGACCGATATGCCACTGGCCACCTTGAATGGCCGGGAAGGCGGTCCCACGAACGATGCGCGAGCCAGAAGACCTGCCGCTACGGATAACCCACAACATCTTCCCCGGGCTTTTGGGAAGGTGGGCTGAGGCGGACCTGAAATGTGGCCCTTTTTCCTGCGGGCTGCATCCTTCTACGTGTTCCTCTTTGTGCCTACCCCCGCCTGGACACAAAGAGGAGTCATTTATGTACAAAATCCTTGCTGTGGCCCTGGCTGGTTTGCTGTTTACGGCAAGCCAATCCTGGTCAGAAACCCTGCAAACCCTCGAACCGATCATTGTCACCGCCACCAAGCTGGAAACCCCCGCGCGGGAAGTGGCCAGCTCCGTTACCGTGGTCACGGAAGAAGAAATCACAACCAAACAGCAAACGACCGTATTGGAAGCTCTCAGAGCCGTACCCGCGGTTGATGTTGTACGTCAGGGGGGTGCGGGCCAGCAAACCTCGATCTTCATGCGAGGAGCCAACTCGGAACATACCTTAGTCCTGATCGACGGCATCCAGGTTAACGATCCAATTTCACCCGCTCGCTTTTTTGATTTTGCCCATCTGACGACGGACAACATCGACCGTATCGAGGTCCTCCGAGGTCCAGGAAGTACACTTTATGGCTCCGATGCCCTTGGGGGCGTCATTAACATCATTACCAAAAAGGGCCAGGGCGAACCTCGCCTGACGGTTTCGGCCGAAGGAGGTTCCTACGAAACCCATCGCGAAAAGATCGGTCTGAGCGGCGGCAACGAAAAGATTAACTATTCTCTGACGGCCTCTTATCTTGATTCCAACGGAATCGGTGCCGCAAGCCGAAAAGACGGTAATAGTGAGAGGGACGGTTATAAAAACCTCTCGACTTCCGCCCGCATCGGCCTGACACCGACGGACAATTTCGATCTCGATTTCATCGTCCGATATATTGATAGCGAGACCGAAATTGATAATTTCGGTGGGCCGGCCGGCGACGATCCTAATTTTACTCTGGATAACCGATCGATATTTTTCCGGACCCAGGCCAGGCTGATCCTTTTCGACGACCTCTGGGAGCAGAAACTCGGTTTTTCGTTAAGCGATTATGACCGCAGCAGCCATAACGACCCCGATTCCGATCACCCCTTCGACTTGGTAAGAAGTTCATTTGACAGCCGCCAGCATAAAATCGACTGGCAGAATAATCTTTATCTGCACGAAACCAATACTGTCACCCTTGGCATCGAATACGAGGAAGAGAAAGGCAAAAGCGATTATTATTCCGAGAGCTTCTTCGGCCCTTGGTCCAGCACCTTCCCGGAGAAAAAAACCGATACCATCGGCTGCTACCTGCAGGACAAGATCAGACTCTGGGACCGGTTCTTCACCACCTTGGGGGTACGGATTGACGACCACGACGAATTTGGCAGCCGAACAACCTACCGAATCACATCAGCCTATCTTTTCAATACAACCGGCACCAAAATCCGTGCTTCCTATGGCCCCGGCTTCAAAGCCCCATCCCTGATCCAGCTTTTCGATCCCGTTTTCGGTGGAAACCCCGATCTTGACCCCGAAAAGAGCGAGGGCTGGGATGTCGGTATCGATCAAACCTTTTGGAATGACCAACTGACAATCAGTCTGACTTATTTTGAAAATGACTTTGAGAATCTCATCGTCAGTGAATTCGTAGGCTTCGATCCGATCCTGGGCCCTATTTACAGCTACGAAAATGTTGATAACGCCGAAACCAAAGGCATAGAACTGGCGCTTACCTGCCAACCCGTTGAAGACCTCATCTTCCGGGCCAGTTATACGTATACCGAGACGGAAAACGAAAAAACCAATGAAGACCTGCTGCGCCGCCCCAAAAATAAATTTTCGGCTGACATTACTTACCGTTTCCTCGAACGGGGGAATGTCAACCTGAATCTTTTATATGTGAGCGAAAGGGACGATATCTTTTTTAATGGAGTCACATTTGAATCGGGCCGCACCGAACTGGCCAGCTACACAGTGGTCAACCTGGCTGCATCCTACTTAGTGACGGATAATCTTCGCCTGTTCGGCCGAGTAGACAACCTTTTTGACGAAGAATACGAGGAAGTCTGGGGCTATGATACGGCCGGCATCAGCGGCTACGTCGGCGGAGAGTATACCTTCTGAGCAGAGTATGGTATATTTTGCCCCAAGACTTTAGAACCTTCGGGCACCTCCCCTGCCTGGCAACCGGCGGGGGAGGTGCCTTTCCGAACTAACTGCTTTGCCCTCTACCTTAGCTGCCAACAGGAAGCGGGATGATTGGTCAAAACCCGCTTATCTTTTGGATGATGCTCTCCCTGGCCCTGCACTCCGCCGGCCTGGTCTGGTGCCCTGCGCCG
>JAUWLU010000370.1 GCA_030613545.1 Desulfuromonadales bacterium | reverse complement strand
AGAGGCAAACAGAACTGTCCATAGAGGCAAACAGAACTGTCAAAAACAAACCGGTTGAGCGGAGAGGAGGAAAACTCCGGGGACAGAATAAATACCCTCTCACGTCACGAAAAAATCCATATTGCGTCACCGGTGATTGTGCAGCAGTGTCCATGCGGAGTTTCAGAGCTGAGCGGAAGCGAAACAAGAGAGCCGAATCCATGATATCTGATGCTTTCGCAAAAACTCATAAGAGGGCTAAGCAAAAATTTCGCCCTACAAGGCGTAGTGGTTTTTCAGGGGTGAAGGCATACATATGGTATGTCGAGGTCCTGAAAAAGCACTGCAACGCAGTAGGGTGGACTTTTTGCGACGCCATCATATCTGGCCGCCATCGAAGCGGCCATTTCCCTGGCCAATCCTTGTTATCCTTGTTTAAAATGGCATAATCCTTTTGGGCAATACCCCCTCCAAATGCAGGCGGCGCTGAGCAGGACCTGTCTTTCATCTCTACATATCGACTACCGAGGAGGGCCGAATTGAAGATGAACAAACGCTATGGGATCTTTCAGGTGCCGGTGCGGGCCTTCTTCTCCGGGCCGCTCTATCGGGACGTTGCGCTGCGCTGGCAGGGCATCGCCTTCGGCTACCTGCTGTTGCTGCTGGCCATCTGCTGGATCCCCGGCATCACCAACATCCAGCGTTCTTTTGCTTCCTTTGTCGACAACGAAGCCCCGCTGATTATCGATCAGGTCCCGCCAATCACCATCGTCGAAGGGCGGGCCTTCATCGATGGGCCGCAGCCCTACACGATTCGCGACCCCGAAACCGGCGAGGCCCTGGTGGTTATCGATACCACCGGCACCATCACCTCCCTGGAACAGACCGATGCCCGCGGCCTGGTGACGGCGCGTCAAGCAATCTTCAAAAAGAGCGCCATCGAAACGCGAACCTTCAGCTTCGAAAACGTTGATCGCTACACCCTCGATCAGCAGAAGGTCTATCACTGGCTCGATATCGCCAAAACCTATGCCGCACCGGCGCTCTACCCTTTTTGTGTCCTCGGTTCTTTCGCCTTCCGCATCGTCCAGGCGCTGATCTACGCCACCATCGGCCTGCTGCTGGCGGCCCTGTGTAAATGCCGACTGCCCTTCGATGCCCTGCTGCGGCTGGCCGTAGTCGCGATCACGCCCGCCATCCTCGTCGGTACCCTTTGCGATGCCGCCGGCATCCACCTGCCCCTGGCCGGGCTATGGTTTTTCCTGCTTGCCATGGGCTACCTGCTGTTCGGCATCCGCGCCGCTACCGGCGGCGACGGTCCGAGCTTCGAGTTTGAAACCAAAGCCGACGACCCGGCATGATCGTGGCGCAGGGCCACTTGGGGGTGGTCAAGGAGGTGCAGATCTTCAACACCATCCTCCTCTCCCCCGACAACAAGCGGGTCATCATCCCCAACGGGGCGATATCCAACGGCTCCATCATCAACTTTTCCGCCGAGGACAAGCGCCGGGTCGATCTGGTCATCGGCATCGCCTACGAGTCGGACGTGCCTAAAGCCAAGGAAGTCCTCATGGAGGTGCTGAA
>JAUWLU010000033.1 GCA_030613545.1 Desulfuromonadales bacterium | reverse complement strand
GCATGGCGGTCAGGGTACTCGGTTCGATAGCCAGCTGAAGGCAGAGACAGTGGCGCAGCCCTTTGAGGACCCGCAAGGGGTCGTCAGACAGCACCTGGGCTGAACAGCTTCGCAACAGCCCCCTGTGCAGATCCCCTTGCCCGTCTAAAGGATCGTGCAGGGCACCGAGTCCTCTACCATGCTGCAGCGGCACCGCCATGGCATTGATGGTGAAATCCCGCAGGAGCAGGTCACCGTCGAGATCGGAGGCACGAAAGGGGGCGAAATCACAGATAAAGCCGTCCGCCCCCTGCCCCGCCACGACCCGACTCTGGCGGCGCCGGGCATCGAGCATGAACCAGCGGCCGCCGACCGCTTGGGCAAAAGCCCGGGCCAGGTCGCTGGGGTCGCAGGCAGTGGCAAAATCGTAATCACGGCTAAGGCGGTTTTGCAGGGCGTCACGGATGGCGCCGCCGACCAGAAAACAGGCGCTTCTCGCGGGCAACAGCTCGGTCAGGGTGGGCAGGATCCGATCTTGGACCAGTATCTGTTCCAGTTCTATCAGTCCCATGGCGGCCTCTGCTCAGCAGGCTGTTAAAAAATAGGCTGCCACGCCTGATGCACTCGCAAAAAGACATGAGATGGCTAAGCAAAAATTTCGATCTACAAGGCGTAGCGGTTTTTCAGGGGTGAAGGCATACATAGAGTATGTCGAAGTCCTGAAAAAGTGCTGCAACGCAGTAGGGCGGACTTTTTGCGACGCCATCAAGCCTCAGGTCAGGTCGCAGACGGCCTGATGGATCAGGTCGAACAGTTCGGCAATATCGTTTTCAGCGATGCAGGAAAAGGCAATGCGCAGATCGGTGCTGTTGATGGCAATGGTGCCGACTCCATAGTTATCGAGCAGATGCAGCCGCAGCCGCTCAGCATCAACAGACTTGAGACGCAGACACATGAAGTAGCCGGAGTTGAAGGGGTAGTAGTCCCAGGCCTGGCCGTATTTACCGCTGTCGAGAACCTCTTTGGTGCGCACGGCCCGGGCCTTGAGGATGTCAAACTTCTCCTGCTTCTGTTGCAGAAAATGCGGCGACCGCAGGGCTTCGATGACAAAGGTCTGGGACGGATGGGGGCAGTTGGAAATGGTGCCGCGAATAATGCCAAGGATCTTTTTGCTCAAGGATTCGAGCACGGCCGGGCAGCCGTCAGCGGAACCGTCGGCAAAGGTGATGAAGCCGGTGCGAAAACCCCAGGCGAACTCTTCCTTGGTGGCGCCATCGAGTTTGATCGCCAGCAGGTTCGGGTGACGGTTTGCCAGTCGGCCGAACAGCGATTCTTTTAGTGAATCCTCGTAAAACAGACCGAAATAGGCATCGTCGGTAACGGCAACGATGGCGCACCCGGCGGCGGCCTGCTCGACCAGGGCCTCAACCAGCGCCTCACCTTCGGCCACGGTCGGCGTGTAACCGCTCGGATTGTTGGGGAAGTTGAGCAGCACCACGGCCTTGCCCTGTTCGGCAGCAACCTGCTGCAACGCCTCCTTAAAGGCGGCCACATTGAAACCGCCCTCGGCGTTGAAGGTCGAATAGGTTTTTATGCGGCAGCCACGGCGAGTGGCAAAAGTCAGATGATAATTGCCCCACAGTTTGTCGGGCAGAATCACCGTATCGCCGGCCTCGACAAACAGATCGGCAACAATGGCCAGGCCATGGGTCAGGGCACTGGTGACAATGGGCTCGCTGAAGACCTTACCCTGCAGGGAAGGGTTTTCGCGCAGCATCTTTTCCCGCCACAGGGCGCGCAGCTCGGGCTTGCCTGCCGGAGGAGCATAGGGATAGATATCGGCCGGATCGTAGGCCGTGAGTTTTTCGTGCATACAGCCGAGGTACATGGGAGCGCCACCCTCGGTGGCAATGCCTATGGTGGCATTGAACCGGTGGGCTTTGGCCTTCGCCTCTGCCGACTGACTGAGAATGCCCTTGGGAAAGAACAGTTCCTTCCCCAGTTCGGACAACATCTGCAGCACCGCCGGGTTATGTTGCGCAATTCCGTCGTTTAACGCACTGGCCAATGGATTCAAAACGAATTCTCCCGGATTGAAAATAGTCGGCTGCCCACAACTTTCGGGCAATTTTGGGCGCATTAAAGCAACATTTTGGAAGCCTTGTCAACGGAAAACCATGCCGCAGACAAACTCATTTCGAAGCGCCCCGTTTAACCAGGAAAAGTATCGCAACGATCACTCCGGAAACCAGCAGCGTAAAGAGCAGATCACCTGCCGTAAACTCGCTCATATCGGACGTTCTCCTAACAATTGATGGCGTCGCAAAAAGTCCGCTCTACTGCGTTGCAGCGTTTTTTCAGGACTTCGACATACTATATGTATGCCTTCACCCCCGAAAAACCACTACGCCTTGCAGATCGAAATTTTTGCTTAGCCATCTCATGACTTTTTACGAAAGCATCAACAATTGGGCAGCTGCCGCGATGGGCGCGCCGTAGGCTCCATCGACCTCTCTAGTTTGTACACGGCAATAGAACAAAAAGCAACCGCAGGCAGACGGCAAAAAAAAAGTGGAGCTTACGCTCCACTTGGTGTCGCCCCTCAGGACAACGAAAACTCTGCCTGGCCTCTAAAGGCCGTCAGGTCTTGTATAATGAATGCAGTTGCGGACTGCATTGATAATGGCTGGGAGACAAGGATTCGAACCTTGGTTGACGGAGTCAGAGTCCGTAGTCCTGCCGCTAGACGATCCCCCAAAAAACGAATCAACCTTTTACCAATCCAGCCGAGATTTGTCAACAGTTTTTTACGCAGCCAGACTTCGGGATTAAGCTTCATGCGTAGGACCGAGGGTTTCTCGTTTCACCCGCCTTGTGCCTTTGGCCTTGAATCTGGTTCCTCCCCCCTAGCCCAACATTTTGTGCACTACCTCGGACAGGTCCCGGGACAGCCGCGGCCCTGCGACAATCCGTTGCAGCTGCTGCTGCATAAGCTTCCTGCGCCCTTCGTCGTAACGGCGCCAGGCACTGAATCCGCCGGCTAAAAATCCGGCCAGTTGCGGGTTGACGGGATCGAGTGCCATGATCTGATCGGCCAACAGGCCATAGCCGCTGCCGTCCGAAGCATGGAAACGCAGCGGATTGGCGCGACTGAAGCTGCCGATCAGCGCCCGTACCCGATTGGGGTTGCGCGGCTGATAGGCGGGATGACCCATAAGTTCCCTGACAACCTGCAAGGTATCCGGTCGCCGGGAGCGAGCCTGTACCGCAAACCATTTGTCGAGCACCAGGGGATCGTTTGCCGCCCGGGTATAAAAATCGTCGAGCAACCGCTGTCGAATCGGCCCTGAATCGTCGGCCAGCAGCGCCAGGGCGGCAATGCGATCGGTCATGTTGTTCGCTATCCGATAACTGTCGCTGACCAGTTCACAAGCCTCCTCAGTACCCAGGGCATAAAGATAATCGAGACAGCGGTTTTTCAAACTGCGTCGGCCCACCGCCTCGGGCTCGATGCTGTAGGCCCCGGTATTCAGACAGGCAGTCCAGCCCGCCTGAAAGTGCTTTTGCAAAGCTGTGGCCAGCTGTTTGCGGACCTGCTCCCTGGCAACATGGATTCCCTCCACATCGATCTGCTGCATCTGCTGCGCCAGGTAGAGCTCGTTCGGCAGTTCCAGCAGTTTGGCCGCCAGTCCCGGGTCCAGACTGTCATCCTGCAGCGTGGCGGCGAGACCTTCGGTCAGCAGGTGCAGATCACTTACGGCCGTCATCCCTGCCGGCTGCTTCGCCCCTTGCAAAATTATTCGCTCAGCCAACCGCTGGCCGGCATCCCATCGATTGAAAGCGTCACTGTCGTGACCGAGGAGAAAGGCCAACGCTTGGGACGACTCGTCGCCCACCACCCGCACCGGCGCGGAGAATTGACGAAACAGGGAGACCACCGGCGGCTGCGGCAGATTGACGAAACGCAGGGTTTCCTTGCCGCGCCGCAAATGCAGGACCATCTCTGCCCTGCCCGGCCCGGCTTCGTCGTCAGATAACCTCAGGGGTAGAGGCCGGCCATTGGCGTCGAGCATGCCGAGCCTGCAGGGGATATGCAGCGGCTGTTTAACGGGCTGCCCCGGTGTCGCCGGGCTGTGTTGTTCGAAGGTGATCTCCAGGGTATGCTCAGCGGCAGAATAGTGGCTGGTTACGGTAACCCGAGGAGTCCCTGCCTGACGATACCAGAGCTGGAACTGCTGCAGATCGAGATCGCCGATTTCGCCCATGGCCGTCAGAAAGTCCTCAACGGTGGCCGCCTGGCCGTCGTGGCGTTGCAGATAGAGCCGCACTCCGCGAACAAAATCGGCCGGCCCGAGCATGGTCTGCAGCATACGGACCAGTTCGGCCCCCTTGTTGTAGACCGTGGCGGTATAGAAATTGTTGATCTCCTGATAGTGATCGGGGCGCACTGCATGGGCCAGAGGTCCGGAATCTTCGGCGAACTGGTGGGTACGCAACACGCAAACGTCCTCGATGCGCTTGACGGTGCGGGACACCTGATCGGCAGAAAAGTGCTGATCGCGAAAGACCGTCAGCCCTTCTTTAAGACTCAGCTGAAACCAGTCCCGGCAAGTTACCCGGTTGCCGGTCCAGTTGTGAAAATACTCGTGGGCGATGACCTCTTCGATGGCCTGAAAATCGGCGTCGGTAGCGGTTTCGGGGTGCGCCAGCACATACTTGGAGTTGAAGATATTGAGGCCCTTGTTCTCCATGGCCCCCATGTTGAAATCGTCCACCGCAACGATCATGAAGATATCGAGATCGTATTCCAGGCCGTAGGTCTGCTCATCCCAGCGCATGGCCTTTTTCAGAGCAAGCATGGCATGATCGCATTTGGCGAGATTGTGCTTTTCGACATAGATCTGCAGCGTCACGTCCCGTCCGGAACAGGTGGTGAAACGGTCCTCCACGCAGCCAAGATCGCCGGCCACCAAAGCAAAAAGGTAGCTGGGCTTGGCAAAGGGGTCCTGCCAAGTGGCCGAATGGCGACCGCCGGCCAGATCCTGCCGGTCGATGCAGTTGCCGTTGGACAGCAGCACCGGATAGCGTTGCCTATCCGCGACGATGGTGGTGGTGAAACGGCTCATGACATCGGGCTGATCGGGAAAATAGGTGATCTTGCGAAAACCTTCCGCTTCGCACTGGGTGCAAAAGATGCTGCCTGAACGGTAGAGTCCTTCCAGAGCGGTATTGTCCTGGGGCCGAAGGGTAACGGTCGTTTCGAGAATAAACGTCTCGGGAACCTGGTGAATGGTGAGACTTTCATCGTTGCAGGCATAGTCGCCAACCTGCAACGGCCGGCCATCGAGCAGCAACTGTTCGAGCTGCAGATCAACGCCGTCGAGCACCAGCGGCTGCTCTCGACTCACCCATGGCTGACGCCGCAAGGCCAGGCGGCTGACAACCCTGGTGTTTTCTTCCCCCAGTTCAAAACACAATTCGACCGTATCGACCAGATAAGCCGGCGGCGCGTAGTCTTTTAGATAGATGGTTTCTGCTCGCTTGGACATCGATAGTTGTCTCCTGTCTGGCAAAATATCGAATCGTGTAAAAACAATCTACACAAGGGCGCGGCCGCTTCAGGGGACCTGCAATGTATCCCGTAAAGCCTTTACTGTATTTAGCGATGGAAACACTCTGCCGCTAAGTAGTCGGCACAGTTGACCGGTCGGTTCCTTTGAACAAAAACGCCCGGGAGACATGCCTCCCGGGCGTTTTTGTCTGCAACCAAAGGTTTCTCAGGCCAACCTGGCCGCGGCACGCTCAATCCGCATCAGGGCCATCTCCTTGCCCATCACTGCCATAACCTGGCAGATACTGGGGCTGACCGTGTTTCCGGTGAGCGCTACCCGCAGAGGCTGGGCGATCTTACCGAATTTCAGTCCGGTACCTTCCATCACCTTGCCGAGGGCTTCCTCGATGGGACCTGCCTGCCAGTCGTCGAGGGCACCGAGCTGCTCCAAGGTGGCGGCAAAGACCGGTTGCTGGGCATCGGTGAGGAATTTAGCCGCTGCCTTGGGATCGAATTCGACCTCGCTGCAATAGTAATAGGCGGCCTGTTCGGCCATCTCGACCATGGTCTTGCAGCGCTCCTGCAGGGTTTTCACCACTTCTGCGATCAGTGGACCGCCATCGCAGCTTACCCCCTGGGCGGCCAGATATTGCTGCAGCAGATCGCCCAGACGTTGGGGATCGCCGGTTTTGATGTAGTGAGCATTGAGCCACAACAGCTTCTCCGGATTGAAGACGCCGGCCGAGCGGCCGACATTATCGAGGCTGAATTTCTCAATTAACTCTTTCATGGAAAAGATTTCCTGGTCGCCGAAGGACCAACCCAAACGCACCAGATAATTGACCATCGCCTCCGGCAGATAGCCGAGGTCGCGATAGGCCATCACCGAGGTGGCGCCATGCCGCTTGGAGAGGCGCTTCTGATCGGAGCCAAGGATCATCGGCACATGGGCAAATTCGGGCACCGCATAGCCGAGAGCCTGGTAGAGCAGAATCTGCCGGGGCGTGTTGTTGATGTGATCGTCGCCGCGGATCCCCAGGTTGATGGCCATTTCGGCATCGTCGATCACCACCACAAAATTGTAGGTCGGCGTGCCGTCGGTGCGCTGTACGATCAGGTCATCCAGTTCCTCGTTCTGAAAAGTGATGGAGCCTTTGATGCGATCATTGAAGCTTGTCGCACCTTCCTGCGGCGCACGAAAGCGGACAACAAAGGGACGGTCGACCGGAAGGTCCTGACGGTTACGGCAAGTGCCGTCATATTTGGGCTTGCGCTTCTCCTGCTCGGCTAGCTTGCGCTTGGCTTCGAGCTCTTCTGCCGTGCAGTAGCAGCGATAGGCCTGACCGGAAGCAAGCAACTGCTCCACCTTGGTCCGGTACAGGTCGAAGCGTTGCGACTGGTAGTAAGGCCCCTCGTCGCAGCTCAGGCCGAGCCAGCTCATGGCCTGCAGAATAGCATCGACCGACTCTTCAGTGGAGCGGGCGACATCGGTATCCTCGATGCGCAGCACGAAGCAGCCCTGTTCTTTGCGGGCCAGCAGATAGTTAAACAGGGCCGTGCGGGCACCGCCGATATGCAAATAGCCCGTCGGGCTGGGGGCGAAACGAACGCGCAGTTGAGACATGCTTTACTCCTGGGACAATAGACAAAACGGTTCATAAGACAGGGGGCCGCCATAGGGCGACCCCCAGTTTTATACTGGAACGGACGGTTATTGACAAGGCTTTTCGGGTGTGTCGGAACCGGCAAAACCAGCGCCTTGATTCGCCACTGGGCTGCCCTCTCAGGTGATGACCACGCCGGCATAGCCGACTACCTCGGCATTGTCGCCGGTGGTCTCGCCGGAGTTGCCGTAGCGCACCAGGGTGCCCTTTGTCGCACCGAGTTCCCTGGCGGCAGCGAGCATGACTACGGTGGGCACCACACCGCACATGCTGATGCGCTCGGCCGTTACCAGCCGGTAGAGACCTTCGGCGTCAAGCGCCAGAACCTTTTCCAGAGCCCTCATGTCGTGCTGGCGAGCGGAATCGGCCGATTCGAAATGGGTCATATCGGAGCTGGCGACCAGCAGCGTCGGCACGTGTTGCGCTGCCAGCAGCCGACCGAGGCCTTGACCGAAAGCAAGCATCCCTTCGAGAGGCGCATGGCCGAGACACACCGGAACCAGCCGGGCCTGCGGTGCCATCATCTGAATAAAGGGCACCTGAACTTCCAGAGAGTGCTCGTAGCGATGGGCCAACTCATCGGCGGTAGCCCCACCGCAAGCGGCTATAATCTGCTCGGCCAAACAGCTGTCGATGGGGATATCCCCCAAGGGGGTCTGCCAACTGCCGCCGGGATAAACCGCCTGGGCGGCCCCATACCCGGTGTGATTAGGCCCAAGGAGCACGACCCTGTCAGGAACCTGCACGCGGCCAAAGGTCTGACCGGCAATGGCTCCGGAATAGACATAGCCGGCATGGGGCACCATGATCCCGATAGCCTGCTGCGGCTCAAGCTTCTGTTGCAGATAGCTGCTGACCTGTTCGCGCAACGCCTCTTTCTGGCCTGGATAAAACTGCCCGGCCACGGCAGCCGTTCTATGCATCTGTTCCTCCCGGCATCGCCCTGCTGTCAGCGGAAAGCACCATGCCTGCCACTCTACAACCATCTTAACACCCCTTGACCAAAGGACCAACCGGGTGCGTCCAGCAGCTGCAGGAGTAATTCACAAACCGGCAGCCTGGCTCAGAAACAAAAAAAGCCAGCTCGAAAGCTGGCTTTTTTTGTTATTTGGAGGCCCCGACCAGATTCGAACTGGTGATGGAGGTTTTGCAGACCTCTGCCTTACCACTTGGCGACGGGGCCCTTAGAGCAATGTTCCGGCTCCTCAAGAGCCCGGTATTGATATCAAATCACCTGCCGAGTGTCAAGAGGAAAAACTTTCGGGCCGCCCCCCATCGGAGGACGGATCAGGAGCCAGGGTGAACGCTCTCCAGCAGGTGCGGATACTGATGCTGCTGGTAAGGCACCTCATAAAAAAGATTGCGCAATTCCTTATGCATCGGGCTGCTCAAGGAGGCGTAGAGCTCGTTTTTAAGTCGATTATAGCGATAGGCCGAAACTTCGCTCAGAATTCCCTGAATTTTGGCGAACTCAGCGGGCGGCAGCGACTCGCCTATCTGCGGATCGAGAGCGATAAGCCCTTCGCTGAAATCGGCCTGGCCGAGAGCCAGCATCAGCCGTTCGAGAAATTCCCCTGAGGTTTTGTTTTCTACCGTCTGCAACACGCGGTTCATCGCCAGAGCCTTGCGGTACATACCCTCTTCGGTGCCCCCGGCCTCCTGAATAAAATTAACCAGGGAATAGGCATTGGCCATGACCTGAGGGATATCCCCGTACATATGGCCAACGATGGCGGCATAATCGCCTTGATTGCCCGCAGAGCTGTTATGACCGACAGCCGAATCCTGCAGCCGCTGGCCAATCTGGCTAGTGTAGTGAAAATAGTCTTCGACCCGGCCATCCTGATTGGCCTGATAGGCCAGCTGCAGGATGCCGACGATATCGATGGGAAAGATTTCCACCGCCTGCAGTTGATAGGCAAAGTATAGTTCGCTGGCCTGAGAGTCCGTCGAATAATCGCCCAGTTTGCGATAGAGGTCTGCCAACTCACCGGCAGCAAAAGCCGCCAGGAAATAGGCATTATCCGGCACGATATCGGCGTCGCTGCGAGCATGTTGTTCAAACAGGGCAAGATATTTCAGCAACGGACTTTCGGCCGGAAAGATCTGCCCGTGCAGTACCGCCTGACGAGTGCCCTCGTAATAACTGGACAGCATAATGCCCAGTTTGGCCGTAGAGTCCCACAGCTTGTGCATGGCGGCCAGATAGTTGTTATGTTCGTAGAAGCCGGCCGAGGTGTATTCCCCCCCGCGAACCCGCGAATCGGCCAGTTCGTTATAGAGGTCGATGGCCTGGTCCAGTTGACGGTCAGCCGCTGACGGCAGTTCGCTGAAGAAAGGATCCGCGGCTAAAGGATCGGCGTGATCGCTAAGGCGCCGCGTGACGTAGGTGGAAAAGCCTATGTGCTGGCTGAGCACGGCCGCCTTGCCCTTGCGGCTATCCGCCCATTGCCAGGCCAGACGATAAAAGGCCTCGGCCCGCTGGTATTTGGCGACCAGCAGGTCGGGGTTCTGCTCGCCTTCAAAAGCGTTGCGGCTGGCGATAGCCTCCAGAAAGGCCACAGCGAAGTTAAGGTTGTAGTTATCGGAGTTCAGACCACGCATCCGCTCCACCGTCGCTTCGACCACGGTCCGATAGCCATTTTCGACGGTCAGCTTGTCATTGATGGACAAGACGATAACACCGAGGGAGGACAACCCGGGGATCTGCTCTTCGATAATGGCCCGACGAATGATCAGATGGGCCATGTTTTCATAGAGATAGGGCAGGCTTTTGACGAAGCCGGCCTTGCCCATCTGCCGCTGAATGCGCAGGTTGTCGACCTCCAGTTTTAGCACCACGTTCTGCCAGAGATCGTACACGGCATTACTGAAACCGTTGGCATCCTGCGCAAGCATCTGCTGGTAAGCAGTGTACAGGTGCAGCCAGAAGGCTACATCGGCCTGCTGCGCCTTGCCCGACAGGACACCCATCACGGCCTGAGCATTTTCCAACTGCAGCTCTTGGCCGCTGGACAGAAAGAGACAGAATTCAGCCAGGGAAAGATGGTAGTACTTCTTCCATTGCTGACCTTCCCCGGCCGATTTGGCATCGACACGATCCTCGGCACCGGTTTCGATCTGCAGTTCCTGGCGCAACTGGTCGCGATAACCTTCCAGGGTCTGTCCGTATTCGGCCCCCTTCTCGGTCAACAGCTGCTGCAGGTCCTCCTGAGGGTACCAGCTGAAGCGGTAGGTGATGTCGAGCAGGTTATCCCATTGCCCCGTCACCGTTTGGGACATACCCAGCGTGGGAACCAGACAAACAAACAGCACAATCAATGCGAATCTGAACAATTTCATAGGCTTCCTCACTATTTGGAATGGTTGATACATTCAATAGCTGAAAGTAACGCTGCACATTTATCGGCAAAGTCGCGCGGGTTGTAGATGCGCATCTGCACGGTTTGCCCGGTTTCAACATACTTGATGTGGAATTTCATCTGGCCACAGGGGAACACCCCACCCTCATCGAGCCGAATGGCCAGCTCGGTGCGCAACCGATCTTCTTCGCTCTGATCGACACAGGCGTCGAGCTGATTGAGGCTGACAAAAAGGTTCGGGTCGCCAGACGCTTCGCCGTCGCCGACAAAGTTAACCGCACTATCAGGAGGGCCGCTGCCAGTGGTGCTATCCACAACACTGGAGATGGCTGTCGCCACACCACGCCCGGAAGCGGTCGGCAGTTCAACCGAGGCCGATGCCGCCGGACCGGCAAAATCGCCAACCTCGCCACTGGCCAGAGGCGCTGCAGCCTGACTACTTGAGGTGGCATAGCTGCCCGCCACAGGACCGGCAGCGGCGATGTCGACAGGAGTCTGAGCCGGCGCGGGAGCAAAGGAGCTTCCAGCTCGGGCAACGGCGTGCCCCCCCTGACTACGTGGCATGGAAAAATCGCTTCGAGCGCCGCTGGTGCTGGGCAGGTCGATGGTCGTACCCGGGGCTGTCGGAGAAAACTGCTTGGCCTGCACCAGGGCTTGCTGCCCTGAAACGCTCGGCTTGAGGCGGTAATCGGCCGCAGGGGAAGCCTTGGGCGAAGCCACGAGGCTCTCCGTCGAGCGGCGTCCAAGCACCGGACGTTCAGTGACCAAGCGCGGCTGTTGCGCTGTGGCGACTGTGTATTCACTTGCCTGGCGGGAGGGTGCAGGGGTCGTCAGCAGCGGAGCCTGCCGTACAGGAACCGCCAAGGTGACAGTCTTTTTCGGCATCGGCGTCGGTTTCACTGCCGGCAGCACGACCCTTTTTGGCGCTTTACGAGGCTTGGGCAGAAGCTTGGCCGGCGGTAGGGACAGAATCTTTTTCACCTGCGGACGAACCTCTTTGACGACCGGCTGCGGCTGAACCGGCGGCTTGACAATCGCCGGCTGAGGTTGAGGCCGGGACTTGACCACTAGCGGTTCGGCCGCTAGGGGGGACGGCTCGATCTTAGGCTCTTCCAATATCCTGGTGAAGATCTCAACGGGCTCAGGGGCCGGCGGTTCGACCAGGGGAGGAATGGAACGGGTGGTCAGACCAAAAATCAGCAACATAAGAATAGCGACCAGTACAACAAAAACCGTCTGCAGAGCGGGGAGATCTTCCCGCAGGATGGCGGCGAAAATAATCGCAAAGGGCCGAAAAAACCGATTGGTACGCCGATCAGGAAAGGCCATTGGTCGTTGGGCGCTACGCCGATCGCCATAGATATCGTTGCGAGCACGGGGCATCGGTACCTGGCAGACTCCCCATCCGTAAAGACTCTCCTTGCCAAGCTCCATAGCTAAGAGCCTTCCTCGAGAATTTCAGGCTGCACCACCGTCTCACTGTGTTCGGCCCCCCAGACCTTGGCCATGGCCCCGGCGGCATAGAGCAGGTCCTGGCTGAGCGAGGTCTTTTCCGGCAGCAGAATCGGCTGGATATTGCGAGCTTTCAGTTTATCCAACGCGTCCACCAGTTGCTCGGGAGCCAGCAGCATCGCTTCCTTGCCGTCTACCTGACTCGCAAGACCGAAGCGAACAATCTCATATGGCACCGGATATTCCTCCGATACGGGGTGAACCTGAAGTTCCCAGACCTCCCTTAATTGCCCGAGGGCACCGAGTTGCTGGCTTTCCGGCACCACAGGCACGTCCATTTCAGAAAAGCGGATAGTGACGCTGTCGGCAGCCGGAATGGTGCTAAGGCTGATCAGTAGTAGAAAGGCCAGGTCGGTAAAGGAAAAAAGCCAAGTTTGACCGTTAGTATTCTTCATCCTGCACCTATACTCCGGTTAGTCCTGAGCAAAATCGGCGACGGCCGCTAGCCCCTGGTCGATACGCTTGTGTAGCAGTCCATAAAATATTTTTTTCAAAAACTCGAGGATGGTGAAGCAAACCAGACCGATAAAGGTGGTGTACAGTGCCGTAGCGATGCCTGCAATGGCCAGGTCGCTCTTCAGGGTGCCGCTGTTGGAAAGAAAATGCACCACCATACCGATGATGGTACCGATAAATCCCAGAGGCGGCATGAGGTTGGCCATCATGCCGATAGGTTGAAGAAATTTTTCCTCAAAATAGCGCGAACTGAACTGAAAGGCCGCATCGCGGATAAAGGCATCCGGCGGAATGACTTTTTCGGAAGCCGGGTTTTTATTCTTTTCCTCAAGGTAATGCTGCTTGGCTTTGTCGAAAAAGGACGCAGCAATGACCATCACCGGAGTCCGCAGGTTCGCGGGCAGGTTGTGCAGCTGCTTGCGGTTTTTGATGGTCTTGAAATCGAAGGACGCCAGCGCGCAGAAAGAAAGATACGACTTGAGAAGTGCAAACCCGAATACGCAGAGCATGATGAAGTAGACCGTCACCTGCAGCAGGCCGGAATAGGTGTTGATAAGGTAGGTCAGGGTATTGATGATTGACTCGGAGAGGGTATTAAACATGTCTTGTTAGTCCCCTTGCTGTACTGTTGATATTCGAAAAAGTGTCAATTGCTCAGCTTGGTTCGCAGATTCCGAGCACCCTCTCCAAGGGTGGCGAATTCCATGTCGCGGCTATCGACCATGGCCGTCTCGATGGAGACATCCTTCCGATAGCGCTTGTCGTACATCTTCAGCAGGCTGCGAGCTTGACCGTAGCTGCCCGTCTCATACAGGGCGTAGGCGCTGAGCAGGTTCACCTTGGCTACTTCGAGACGGGTTTCGAGGTTCTGCAGGGCCTCGGCGTCATTAAGAATGGGCATGGCGTAGGTTTCCACGTAGCGGGCAACCTCGCAGTGGAACCCTTCACGCTGACAATCGGCCGGTTCTTCATCGGCCTGACGGGGCGGTCGATGGCTCTGCAAATCGACCGCCGTGGTTCTAAAGTTGATCAGGGTCTGTTTTACGTCGGTCAGATACTGGGTCTTCTGCATGGTGTTCATGTGGTCCAACACCGGCTGTTCCGGCCAGTTCGCCCTGTTGCAGACGCAACAACCGGACAGTAACAGTACGCTAAGGCCCACCATCAGCAAAATGGTCTTCTTCATCAATACGCTCCTTAATCGGCATTCGACAAACCAATGTCTCTGAATATCCGGCATGGCACGTTGCTGCATCGGCTCCGGAATTGGCACTTAAAAGCGGTAAAACGAACGTTTACATCACTAGCAAGGTTTGTACCCTTTCCAAAAAAAGGAATGGCAAACCAAACCTTACTTCTGCCAGACTTTGTAATATTACCACAGGGTAACGGGCATAAAAACAGCCCTCAATAGAATTTCTTAACGGAAAGAACAGCCCCCCACCAAAACGCCACTAATATACCGTTTCTGCCGCCCGGGTCATTTGGTTGACAATTGGCTTACTACCCTTTAAATCGGCCAGAATCTGCATTGCTTCGCCGACAAAAAGATCCTTACCGACCCGCTTCAACCAGTCGTCCCCTATGGGGTTTTCCTGTTCCTGTTCGTCGGATGCGACAGCCGCCGCATCGGCCTGCTGAGCGATTTTGGCTGCACTCAGCTCCTGCCACAAATCGGCCAATCCCAGCGGGCGCTCTGTGATTCCCCCCCGATCCTGGCTGCGCTTTCGCAACTCCGTCAAGACCTGAAAGCGGGCCGAGTTGGCCAACCGCTTCTGGCTGGCAGCCCGTAAGGTATCAATATCAAAGGACGTTGACTGCCAGGGCGTGTAGGAAGCCGGCGCGACGGTATCCCACGGCAGAGCATAATCAGCATACCGTTCGCCACTCTGGACAAAGGGCAACGGATCGGGCAGCAAAAGATCCGGCTCAACCCCCTGCACCTGAGTGGAACCGCCACTGACCCGATAAAATTTCTGCAATGTCAATTTCATGGCACCCAGCGGCCGGTACTGGTCCATGCTTTTCGGCGGCAAAGCGCGGTCGAGATTGAGGACTGGCTTCACAGTTCCTTTGCCATGGGTTGCATGGTCGCCAACCACCAGAGCCCGACGATAGTCCTGCAGGGCGGCCGCAAGAATTTCCGAGGCTGATGCGCTGAAGCGATTGACCAGCACGATCACTGGACCATCAAAAGCCACCCTCGGATCCTTGTCCTCAAGTACGGCTATTCGGCCATTGCTGTCTCTAATCTGCACCACAGGCCCCTGATCGATGAAGAGCCCGGCGATCTGCACGGCATCAGTCAGGGCACCACCGCCATTGTTACGCAAATCGATGACCAGGCCGTCAATTTTGCTGACACTAAGTTTCTCCAGGGCAGCCTGAACGTCATCAGTGCAGTTGCGGGGCGTGCTGTCCTGGCCATCGTCGAAAAAGTCTCGATAAAAGATCGGAATATGAATATAGCCGAAGGTGCCGCCGCGCTCGGCGGGCCCGGCAAGCAAGGTCGAACGGACAAAGGATTCCTGAATCTGCACAACATCCCGCACAATGGGAATCACCTGTTGCATACCAGCAGGCTTTCGTACGGTCAGCCGTACTTCAGAGCCCTTTTTGCCGCGAATAAGACGTACCGCATCCCGTAACCGGGCATCCACAATGTCGATGGGCTCGGCGGATCCTTCGGCGACTTTCAGAATAATATCCTCAGCCTCGAGCTGTCCCTGGCGAAAGGCTGGACTGCCAGGAACGATGCTGACGACCTTGATGAACCCATCGTCCTGTTGCAGGGTGGCACCGATCCCCTCCAGCGACCCCTTCATACTGATTTCAAATTCTTCTTCTTCGGCGGGAGCGAGAAAATTGGTGTGGGGGTCGAAAGCGCGACAAACGGCATCGAAATAGCGATCGACATACTCGCGCCGGGTGACCTGCCGCAAGCGCAACAGCAACTGTTCAATCGATTTCAAAACCTTGTCGCTGGCGGTAGCAAGCAATTGCGCATCGACCCGGTAATCCTTCGGCATAGCAGCAGCCTTTGACACCGCCCCGCCCTGCTCTTCAAGCAACTCCAGGTAGCGGCTGAGCACCTGATACTTGAGGGTTTTGCGCCAACGCTCGCGCAGCTCGCCGCGATCTTGACAATAGTCCAGCTTATCTGGATCGGTCTGCAGGGATTCGCTGCGGCGGAAATCGAATCCTTCGGCCATGATCTGGCGAATGAGTATTTCGGCCTCGTCGATGCGTTGCCGATGCAAAACGGCACTGACCACAGGCAACTGCAGGTACCCGCTAAGCACCTCATCGTCGATCTGATGCTCGTAGGCACGCAATCTAACCACATCTTCCTGCAGCAGAAAACGTTTCTGACTGTCGAGCTGTTGCATATAAAGTTCGAAAGCGGCGGCGGAGAACTGGTCGTCAAGGGCCTGATCGCGATAGTGATTCTGGGTCAACTGTTGGGAAAGCAAATACGAAAGCAGTCGCTGACGGTTGACCTCAAAACTTTCGGCATCCCGGGAAACACCGGCCGAACTTGACCCGACCCCAAGCAGCAGCAGGCCGGCCAGCAAAACGATAAATGAGCGAAGCATAAACCTAGAGGGCCGGAATGTATTCATAACGGGATCCTGGTAGTTCGAAATGAAAGGGAGCCTGAAGCAAAATCATAAATACGAGCTGCACTATATAAGCCAATATATCGATCAGCAGGCGGCATAAATGGACAAAACGCCCTATTTACCAAGCAAACTTCCAAAGCAGGGCCAAGGATGACATTTTTTTGACAGCTTGACTAAGTATAACGCCTTGCTAGAATTCATCCAAGCTTCCAGTCATTTTATTGGACCGATTTGCCGAGGAGAAGAGCACCATGACCCGATTACTAACAATATCCTGTTTGTTGCTCTGTTTGAGCTTGGTAAGCGGCTGCCAGAAACAGAATGAGGCACCGCCAACACAACCCGCGGACCAGAAAGCAGCAGCCCTACCGGACGCTGACGGAAGAACCCTGATTGAGTTCATCACCGTTACCCAGGACTACAGGCAATGGCCCATGTTTCCGGGCAAAGAGGCTCTCTACCAGGGACAACACCCCCACGGAGCCTATCTTACCACCTATGTAAGTCCCGCAGTGCTGGCGGCCCTGCAAAGCAAAAGCGGTAAATTGCCCGACGGAGCCATCATCGTCAAAGAAAACTTTTCCCCGGAAAAAGAACTGGCAGCAGTTACTGTGATGTATCGACGTACCGGCTATAACCCGGAAGAGGGTGACTGGTTTTGGCTTAAGTTCGCACCGGACAAGACTGTCCTGGCCGAAGGCAGGGTCGATGGCTGTATCAACTGTCATCGGGCGGTTCAGAACAATGACTGGGTTTTTACCGGGCCGGTTAAATAGATCACGACAAAAAAACAGGGGCCTTCCCCCCTGCCCGTCTCGATAAGGCCGCTGTCGTCAGACGGCAACAGTCACCGCCAAGAAGGATTGCCCTTGCTGCTCAATCCGTCTAAGAAAACAAGGCAGCGAGTTTAATCTCGCTGCCTTGTTAATTTTGGGTGGCACTCAACAGTTCAAGCTTTTCCCGTAAAGCAGCATCATCCATAGCTCGCTGCTCAATTCGCCTGGCGGCCTGACTCAGGCCGGATAGGTCCCGATGGAGTTTCTCGCCAAGAACTTTTAATTGCAAATCGGGAGATTGCCTGACAAGCCAAGCCGCAACGGCACGCGCCTCGGCAAGCGGCTGCTGCCTGCCTGGGGCCGACAGGGCTTCCATATCGACGCCATAACAATCGCAGACACCATCGAGTATCGCGCCCATGGTCATTGGCCTGAACAGACGCTGATCAGCACGTTCGAATGCCTGCTCGACAAAGCGGTCATCACCCAGCACACGCCCTTCGTAAGTGCCGCGATGAAACTCCTTCCTGTGCCCTTCGACAAGGCCATCCTGAACAAATCGCCCATATTTCTGCTGCGCCCTGCCCCTGTTCTCATCCAACTCACCCAGAACCTTGTCGACAGTCAGCCAGGGGGTTTTCCTGCACCCTAAATAGCAGCCATGACTTGACCATGGATATTCATCCAGATGCTTCACCATGCCTGCACGCAAAGGGTTAAGGTGAATGTAACGGACCAGTTGGAGCAGGTAGTTTTCCTCATCGATCAAAAGGGCCTTAAAACGGCCCTGGAAGAGATGCCCCGTCCGTTGCTGCTCTCGGTTGATGTATTGCGTGTAACGAAAACCCAAATTCTGCATGATTTTCGACAGGGGGGTGTCCGCTACTTGCAACGCAAGATGCACATGATTGTCCATCAGACAATAGGCATAAACCCGATGGAAAAACCTTTCCAACCCCTGCTGTATAAAAAGCAGAAACCTTGAGCGGTCGGCAAGATCAAAAAAGATATCCTGACCACCGTTGCCACGTAGCATGACGTGGTAAACAGCGCCGGGATAATGGATGCGGGGTTTGCGAGCCATAAAGAAAGAGTAAAGCAGTAAGTCTGTTTGTCAAGCCTGACCCCTTTTGTCAATCTATGAATCGACCCGCACCCCGTTTGAAAACTTCAAGAAACAGGTTGCCGAGCTCGACTTCCTCAAGAGCCAAAGCATGATCGCCCCCGACACCTACGGCAGAGCCTTTAACCAATTGGCCGAGGACTACAAAGCAACCGTTGACAAGATGCAGGAGACCGGCGCGGAGATGTCGGAGTTCACCAAGCAGGCGTTCAACAGCATGGCAGGCTATGCCGAGGGGTTCTTCACTGACGTTATGAAAGGGCAGTTTGAGGACCTGGGCGAATCGTTCAGGAACATGGTGCAGGGGATGCTCGCCAACTGGGCCAGCATGCGCTTTATGAGTGCTGCTTTCGGCTCGGAGTTCGCCAAAGGCGGCGACCTGGGCGGCTGGGTAGGCTCCCTGGCGGCATCTTTCGGTGGCGGTAGGGCTATCGGTGGGCCTGTCCTTGCAGGGAATGCTTATCTGGTCGGAGAAAGAGGGCCGGAACTGTTTATGCCGCAGACTAGCGGGCAGGTCGTACCCAACAACCGTTTAGCCGGTACGTCCATCAATGTGCCAGTGAACGTTCAGAACGGCGACAGGGCACTAACTGCTGACCTGCAACGCTCCATGGAGGCCACAGCTCTTGAAGTCCTGCGGAGACACAGCTAACAGATGATATTACTTCTATTGCTATTCGACCCCCGGTTATGCCAGGGGTTTTTCCGGCGCCTAGTAAAGATACACAATTAATTGTTGCCTTGTAGCCGTATGCAATAAGCCAGTGCGGAGAGACGAACTTAACAGGGGTTGGAGACGCCGACCGAAACATTGCTTTATTCTGACCCAA
>JAUWLU010000352.1 GCA_030613545.1 Desulfuromonadales bacterium | reverse complement strand
AAAGCAGCCAAGGGCTTACGCGGATAGCGTAAGCCCTTGTTGCGTTGGACCAACCGATTTCGGGTGGTTAGGGCTCGGTTGCTTAATGGTGGGCTGAGCGTGACCAGAGGCTGCGGACGATGAGGGCCAGGAGCAGCAGGGCCCAGAATGTGGCCAGCGGTGAGATCGCATGCTCTGTTCCATTGGAAACCCAGTCACTGATGCTGGCACCGGTCCAGAAATAGATGCGGTTGAGCAGCCAGCCCATCAGCAGCGAGCAGCAGGCGATGGCGGCCAGGTAGATGGCGGTCACCTTTTTGCCCCAAAAGCGGCCGATAATGGTCAGGGTTGCGGCGTTGGTGGCTGGGCCCGCCAGAAGAAAGACCAGCGCCGCGCCGGGCGAGAGGCCCTTGAGCACCAGTGCTGCAGCGATAGGGGTGGAAGCGCTGGCGCAGATGTAGATGGGGATGCCGATCAGCAGCATGGCCAGCAGAGACGAATATTCGCCGCTGAGATAGTGGTCAAAAAAGGTTGTCGGGACAAAAAAGCTGATGACGCCGCTGACCAGGATGCCGATCAGCAGCCACTTGCCGATGTCGCCCAGCAGGTCACCGAAGGCGAACTTGAGCCCGGCGCCGAGGCGTTGCCTCAGGTTTTGCGGTAAGGATTGATGCTCTTCGCCGCATGTGCTGCTGCAGCAGCTATCGGCGTGATGCTCTTCAACATCCTTGGGGGGCGACTGGTCGGTCGGCAGCAGGTTGATGCAAAGCCCGGTCACGGTGGCGGTGAAAAAGGCCGCTAGCGGACGCATTACCGTCATGATGGGGTCGAGCAGGGCATAGGTGATGGCGATGGAGTCGACTCCCGATTCGGGGGTCGAGATCAGAAAAGCTGCCGAGGCCCCGTTGCTGGCACCGTGTTTGCGCAGCCCGATGGCCGCTGGAATCACACCGCAGGAGCAGAGGGGCAGCGGAACGCCGAACAGCGAAGCCTTGATGACCGAACCGAAACTGCTTTGGCCAAGGTGACGGGCTACAAAGTCTTCGGGGACAAAGGATTTAAGCAGTCCGGCGGCGAAAAACCCGAACAGCACGAAGGGGGCCGCCTCGACAAGCAACTGCCAGCTGGCCAACAAAATCCCAATTATCATATCGAACATGAGATCGAACCTTTCTTGCCTGGGGTGATAGGTGGCGTCAGCCACTTTGCCGGCGGCCTGCATGGCCAGCAGTCAGCAATTTCTTCGGTCAGGTTTGCTGCCTGGACAGGCTTGTTAAGCTTGCCTGATTATTATAGTACAGTCAGTGGCAAGACGCCAAAGACTGGCGGCTGTGCACGGCGGTTCGGGTCTTCCCGATCAGTTGGGCTGTGCCGATTGGACAGCATTCTGTACCATGCTTGAAGAATAAATACGATTCCTGAAATCATTGACAACTAATAATCTTTGTACTGTCAGGGGGGAATTTGCATTCTCTCGGCACGGTGTCCGGTGCTTCGGTGGTCAGCTCGGTGAGAGGCAGAAACGCTGCTCGCTGAAGGATCGATCCGACTGTATTCAACACTAATCGACCGCCAGGGTTTGCCCCTGGCGGTTTTTTTTGAAAAATGAATCGGCAACCTTTCTGTTGGCTCTTTCGGCTCTGCCAGGACTTGAACAATGGCTCCGTCAGGATTACATTGCTAATTAACCTATATCGTTGGGATGGATTCATGGCGGAGGCCTGCCGGGATCGACACCGATAATGCCTCAAAGATCAATTATGATGGCGTCGCAAAAAGTCCGTCCTACTGCGTTGCAGCGTTTTTTCAGGACTTCGACATACCATATGTATGCCTTCACCCCTGAAAAACCACTACGCCTTGTAGGCCGAAATTTTTGATTAGCCATCTCATGACTTTTTG
>JAUWLU010000214.1 GCA_030613545.1 Desulfuromonadales bacterium | reverse complement strand
CGGCGTTCTCACCGTGATCGGCGGCTGGTTCATGACGGCCATCATCGCCTTTACTTTTGCCGGTCTGTTCGCCACGATCATCTTCTACGGCAAAGGCTTCGGCGTCCTCATTTTGCTGGCTGTTGCTGGCGGTCTGATCTGGAATGCCCACCGCAAGCACCGCACCATGTCCGATGAGGCGATGAAGGAAAAGATCTTTAACCTCAAATCAGTCGAGGATCCCCAAGGCAGCATCGAGACCACCTTCGAACATATGGCCTTTTTGCTGAAGGAGATTCGCGTATCCCTCGACGCATCCCTCGACGCCCTCTTTCGGCAGAGTCCGGACCGTCTCGGAGTGGAGCGCAAAAAGCTGAGTAAAATCCAGAGGTGGTCCAACATTATCAGCGCCAATGTCTTCAAGGCGATGCGTTTGCTTGACCAGAAAGGTCTGGCCGTTTCCCACAAGTACCCACAGACCGTCCGTCGTCTGCAAAAACTTACCGACGGCCACCGGGATATCGTGCTCCGTGCCTATACCCACGTCGGCAATCATCACAAGGGACTGCTTCCGGTACAGATTGAAGAGTTGGAGCAGGTACGCGAGCTGTTGGACGAAATCCTTCTTGAAGTGGAAGAAACCTTCAACCGCCGGCAGACAGCCAACCTCGACCGGCTGGCGGAAAAAGATGGCCGATTGCGGGACCTCGCTGCCGAACTTAATGTCAAACAGGTCGCTCGAATCCAGGACAGTGCCTCCAAGACCCGTCTGAGCATCCTCTACTATGCGATCGTCGGCAATGCGATGATGATTTCCAAACAGAACCTCGAGCTGCTGGAGATCTTTAATCTTTCCTTCGGAGAAATTGAATAACCTCTATAGGATTTCTGAATCAAAGCTTCTCGCACAACAATAAAACGCCTCCGATTCTGATTTGAATCGGAGGCGTTTTGTTTTGACTATTCTGCGGTTTGTCAGACTTCGTTCCCATTAGATTTCTTGCACCATCGAATCAATACCGCTATAAAACCTTTTGAATAATCTTGCAAGAGCTGGCGACCCGCGTTCGAACCGCCTTGCGTCCCTACGACGTCGTTGGACGGGTCGGCGGCGAAGAGTTTCTGGTGGTTTTGCCCGACTGCAGCCTTCAGCAGTCCAAACCCGGCTGGCTGTTCGGCCCTTTGTCAATGCCCCTTGTCACAAGCACAAACAAGTCATTTCGCCGCACCTGAAACAGACAACCCCGCTGCGACCGCTGCCCGTCAATTGGTCAGGGACTGAATAGGCGCGGGAATCCTGCCGCCGCGAGCAATAAAGCCCTCGGAACTGAAGTTGTGCACCGGCATGACCGGGGCACTGCCGAGCAGACCGCCGAACTCCACCATATCTCCCACCTCGCTTCCGGGCGCGGGGATGATGCGCACGGCGGTGGTTTTCTTATTGATCATGCCGATCGCCATCTCGTCGGCGATGATGGCCGACAGGGTGGCCGCTGAGGTATCCCCGGGCACGGCGACCATATCGAGGCCGACGGAGCAGACGCAGGTCATGGCCTCGAGCTTGTCCAGAGAGAGGGAACCCCGCTGCACCGCCCGAATCATGCCCTGGTCCTCGCTCACCGGAATGAAGGCCCCGCTCAGGCCGCCCACGGAAGAAGACGCCATGGCGCCCCCCTTCTTAACGGCATCGTTAAGCAGCGCCAGAGCCGCGGTGGTGCCGTGAGTGCCGCAACTTTCCAGACCCATGGCTTCGAGAATGGACGCCACACTGTCGCCGACGGCCGGGGTCGGCGCCAGGGACAGGTCGAGCACCCCGAACTGGGCGTTGAGCCGGCGGGCCACTTCCTTGCCCACCATCTCGCCCATACGGGTAATCTTGAAGGCGGTCTTCTTAATGCATTCCGAGATATCGCCCAGGCTCGGATCCTCCAGAGCGCGGACCGCGGCATTGACCACCCCGGGCCCGCTGACACCGACATTGATTACACAGTCCGGCTCACCGACCCCATGAAAAGCACCGGCCATAAAGGGATTGTCCTCGGGCGCGTTGGCAAAGATCACCAGTTTGGCGCAACCGATGCCCTTGCGATCCCCGGTCAGTTCCGCGGTTTGCTTGATGATGTGGCCCATCATGGCCACCGCATCCATATTGATGCCGGCCTTGGTGGTGGCCACATTGACCGAAGCACAGACCTTTTGCGTCGACGCCAGGGCTCGCGGAATGGAGTTGATCAGATTGAGGTCGCCAGGGGTCATGCCTTTTTGCACCAGGGCGCTGAAACCGCCGATAAAGTCGACACCGATCTCCTGCGCCACCCGGTCGAGGGTTTCCGCCACGGAACTGTAGTCATCGGTCTCACAGCTCTCCGCGACAATGGCGATGGGGGTCACGGAGATCCGCTTGTTGATCACCGGAATGCCGTAAAGATTCTCGACCTCCTCGGTAGTCCGGACCAGTTTCTCGGCGCAGCTCAGAATGCGGGTATAGATATTTTCGTTGAACACCTTGATGTCGGGATGGCTGCAGCCGCGCAGGCTGATGCCCATGGTGACCGTACGGATATCGAGGTGCTGGTGGGACACCATGTTGATGGTTTCAAGGATCTCTTCGGGATGGATAAGCATGGCCGGTCTCCTCAGATCCTGTGCATGAAGCGGAATGCATCTTCATGCTGCACGTTGATCTCGACACCCATCTCCTTGCCGATTGCCGACATAGCCGCCTGAAAGGCGGTCAGGTCGAAATCCTCGGCCTTGACTTCGGCCAGCATGATCATGGTGAACAAATCGCTCATGATGGTCTGGCGAATATCGGCGATATTGACGCTGTGCTCGGCCATCACCCGGGTCACTCCCGCGACGATACCGACCCTATCCAGACCGATGACCGTAATGACAAAACGACTCGATGACATGTTCATTCCTTTTCTAGCTGATATGGCTGTATGAATGCCCGACAGGCGAAATAGTCTGTTTACTAACGCGCCGGCCGAGGTCGCGCGGCGAAAGAAAGTACCGTCTCCGTTCGGTTCCTCACCGATCATTCCCAGCACTTGCCAGTGTCCCTAACGCGATGCAAAATCCCTGCGAGGAGCTGGCAGCGGGCAAATGATTCAGAGAATGAAGGTTCGGCCAATGCTGATGCTTTCGCAAAAAATCATGAGATGGCTAAGCAAAAATTTCGACCTACAAGGCGTAGTGGTTTTTCAGGGGTGAAGACATACACATACATATAGTATGTCGAAGTCCTGAAAAAGCGCTGCAACGCTGTAGGGCGGACTTTTTGCGACGCCATCAATGCTGACGAAGATTAAACGCATTGACGCGGCCTGTCAACCGCCGTCACAGCATGACGGCAGAAGAGAATTCCTCGGGTTATCGCAGGGGTGGGTGAATGGTGCCGCAGAAGATCGGACCGGGGTCGAGGACGGAGCCGGGGGACGGTGAGGGACGCCCCGTTGACTACCGGGGCGTCCCGTTCCAGCAGCTAAGTTTATTCGCCGGCCTCGATGTTCTCGTAGCCGGTGAACATGGCCTTGAGATGCGTCCCGAGGGTATGGCCGGTGGTGATCATGTAGACGTGGACGATCAGATAGACAAGAAAGGCAAAGGCGCCGACGGTGTGCAGAACGGCCGCGGTGTACAGGGTCCAGCTCCAGCCGAATTGCAGCCAGCGATTGTAATAGTAGTAAATAAACCCCGTGACCATCTGAAAGGGCACCGCCCCAAACGGTGATGATGCCAATGCTGCGCAGCCCCAGCCAGACGCTGAAAAAGACTTAATATAAATCTGATGCTTTCGCAAAAAGTCATGAGATGGCTAAGCAAAAATTTCGACCTACAAGGCGTAGTGGTTTTTCAGGGGTGAAGGCATACATAGGGTATGTCGAAGTCCTGAAAAAGTGCTGCAACGCAGTAGGGCGGACTTTTTG
>JAUWLU010000068.1 GCA_030613545.1 Desulfuromonadales bacterium | reverse complement strand
CAAAAAGTCCGTCCTACTGCGTTGCAGCGTTTTTTCAGGACTTCGACATACCATATGTATGCCTTCACCCCTGAAAAACCACTACGCCTTGTAGGCCGAAATTTTTGCTTAGCCATCTCATGGCTTTTTGCGAAAGCATCAAAGATCAAATACAAGTTTTGTCGGGAATAGCAACAGCTCTTTGCACTTTAACGCCAGGGGGGCTTTAAGGGAAGCGTTTGCTGAAAAGCTATTGCAAAAGCCACCGTCAGGTTCAACGGGAATCCTTGCTCCTGCCTTGTGCCGCTAAGGCCTGAGCAGGGCAGAAAAAGGTTTATTGAGAACTATGGGAGGTCATTGCCCAGGTATTCGATGCCGATCAGGGTCACGTCGTCCTTGAAGATTATGTCCTGGCCGTGGCTTTTCAGCGCTTCGATAAGGTTGTCGCAGGCCGGTTCCAGGGCGCGCTTTCTGTTGGCGGCCAGCCTGCGAAACAGGCGTTCCTGGCCGAATTGCTGGTCATGATGGTTGCTGTGCTCGGTGATCCCGTCGGAATAGAGGAACAGTCGATCGCCTCGATGCAACTGAATTTCCTCCTCTTCAAAGGGGCCCGAACAGCCGGTGCCGATAATCGAGCCGCCGGCGTTGAGGGCCTGACAGGAGCCGTCGCTACGGGCCAGCAGTGGGGGGGGATGGCCGGCGCTGCTGTAGCGTACTCGACCGGTGCGGGTGTTGATGAGCAGGTAGCTGATGGTGAAAAACTTGCCGAAGCGCTCCAGGGGATATTCCTGCTCCAGTTGCCGCAGCGCCTCCGCTGGCGACAGCAGGCGAAAGTAGGGCGGCCTGTCCAGGGGCCGGCGGACGATACGGCCGGCATGGGGAGAGAGGCTCTGGTAGACCGAAACCGTGACCATGGCCGAGGAGATGCCGTGGCCGCTGACATCGAGGACATAGGCCAGTACCGTATCTTCGGTCAGGCGCACAACGTTGAACAGGTCTCCGCCGACCTGTTCGCAGGGGACTAAGCGCCAGGCGACCTGCAGGTTGGCAATGTCCGGCAGGCTGGTGGGCAGCAGGGACTTCTGAATCTCCGCCGCCGAACGTTGATACTCTTCGAGTTGCTGCTGTTTTTCCAGCCGCTGCCTGTTGGCCAGCTCGGCTTCGTAGGTCAGGCGACGAATGGTCAGCTGGGCTGCGACCTTGAACAACACCTCCTGGGCGTTATCGGGCCGGCTGATGGTGTCGGCCACCCAGGAGGGGGCGGCATTATTGATCTCACAGCCCTGCACGCGGGAGGAGTAGAGCAGGCAGGAAATGCTGTCCTGCTGGCACTGGAAGGCCAGTCCCGACCAGCTGTTGGCCTGGCGCAGATCGTCCAGGTCGGAATCGAGCAGCAGCAGGTCGGGCAACTGATGCAGCATACGCTCGGTTTCCGGCAGGCTGGCAGCGCGCAGAATATGGTAGCCTTCGTCGCGCAGCACCTGATAGATAGCCTGCGCGGCAGCGGTTTCTTGTTGAGCAAGAAGGATTTTTTCCGGCATGATAAACCTTGAATAACAATAATTAGGTGGCTCGCCGATGGCCGCTTGGCCATCACGAGGCGAGCAGCGTATAACCTTAACAAAGCTCTGCGGTGCTGTCCCGTGCCTTTTTTTCTGTTTTGCGATTGTTGCTGTCAGGGGGGCGCAGGGCGGTAAAATTGTTGCCCGCCGACACCCCCTATGATAGGCTGTTGACCCATGTTTCAGCGGCCGCCGGCCGCCCTGCCAGTCCCCTTTATTTCGCCGTTTTACGCGGCTGCGTGCGCCGATGCCCCCAAAAGAACGTCTCGACAAATTGCTGGTCATGCGTGGCCTAGTACCATCGCGGGAGCGAGCCCGTAGCCTGATTTTGGCCGGCAAGGTGCTGGTCAACGATCATCTGGTCGACAAGGCCGGTACCGCCGTGGCCAGCGACGCGGAAATTCGCCTCAAGGGCGAGGATATTCCTTATGTCTCACGTGGTGGCTTGAAGCTGGCCAAAGCTCTGGAGCATTTTGCTCTGGCGGTGACCGGTCGCGTGGCCATCGACGTTGGCGCCTCCACGGGTGGCTTTACCGATTGCCTGCTGCAGCAGGGAGCAGCCAAGGTCTATGCCGTCGATGTCGGTTACGGCCAGTTGGCCTGGAGCCTGCGCCAGGATCCGCGGGTGATCAACCTGGAGCGGACCAATATTCGCCATCTGCGGAGCGACCAACTTGCCGAAGCGCCCTCGCTGGCGGTGATCGACGCGTCCTTCATCTCCCTCGACAAGGTGTTGCCGGTAACCCTGTCGCTGCTTGACGACGGGGCCGAAGTGGTGGCCTTGATCAAGCCCCAGTTTGAGGTCGGTCGCGGCCAGGTCGGCAAGGGTGGGGTGGTGCGCGACCCCGAACAGCACGCTACGGTGGTGGCGCGCATCGAGCAGCTGGCGACCGAACTCGGCTGCCGGGTACGGGGGGTGGTCGAGAGCCCGGTTCTCGGGCCGAAGGGCAATCGCGAGTTTCTTATCTATTTGCAAAAGATCAAGCAAGAAGGGTGCCAGTTGTGAGCCGGGTGTACTTTGTCGGCGCCGGACCGGGCGATCCCGAATTGCTGACCCTTAAAGGGGCGCGGCTGCTTCGCGAATGCCGAACGGTCTATGCTTTCAGTCCCTTTGACCAGACCTTTGCCGATTTGCTGGTCGGCAAGGAACTCTGCAACCCTTACGACTACCCCTTTGACGGGCTGCTGGCGCAGTTGCAACGGCAGCGACAACAGGGGGCGGTGGCCTTTCTGGTGCCGGGGGATCTGACCTTTTTCTCTCCCTTTCAGGCACTGATAGAGCACCTGGGCGACGCGGCCGAGGTGGTGCCCGGGGTCAGCACCGTCAATGCCGCTTCGGCTCTGCTTAAGCGGACCCTCAATCTGTCGGGAAAATGCAGCCGCACCCTGATCGTTTCGCCCCGGGTTCTCGAAGAGCAGCCCGGCAGTCCCTCCCTGGAGGAACTGGCTGCCCCCGGGGTAACCCTGGTGATCTATATGAACCATCTGCCGCTGATTGAATTGGTCGCCCGCTTGCGCCGGGGCTACGGCAAAAACGTGGCCATCAGTCTGGTCCACCGGCTCGGTTTTCCCGGTCAGGAGGTGCTGAACGGTACCCTGGACGACATTGTTGCGCGTTGTGGCGACCGGGACTTTTTTGCCGGCCGCGGCGGCCGCCGCTCAGGCCTGACCCTGGTGCTGGTCGGCGAAGCTCTGACTGCTGCGGTGGATCATGCGTGGTGGGACCGGCGTTATCATCGGCAGCAGGCCCAACCTTGATGGCGTCGCAAAAAGTCCTCCCTGCTGCGTTGCAGCACTTTTTCAGGACTTCGACATACCATATGTATGCCTTCACCCCTGAAAAACCACTACGCCTTGTATGGCGAAATTTTTGCTTAGCCATCTTATGGTTTTTTGCAAAAGCATCAACCTTGAAAATCATTCCGGCTTCGATTCCAGTCTGTCCCTGGTCGATAGTAAGAGGCGTTTTGTCATGATTCGTATTCTGCATACCGCCGATCTGCATCTCGACGGTTCCTTTGCCGCCCTCGGCAATCGGGCGCCGCAGCGGCAGGTCGATTTTCTCGAAACCTTTGAGCGTATTGTCACCCTGGCGATCAAAAAAGAGGCCCAGCTGCTGCTCATCGCTGGCGATCTTTTCGATCATCCGCGCCCCGGTCAAGTGGCCCTGGGCAAGGTGCAGGCCGGCCTGCAGCGGTTGGCCGAACGGGGCATCGTGCCGGTGCTGCTGCCCGGTACCCATGACAGTCTGGTGTCTGCCGATGCCGTCTATCGCCAGGCCGAGTTCCCCGGCGTGGTGTTGCTCGATCAGCCTCAGCTGAAGGAGCCGGTGGCTCTGACCGTTGACGGCCAGCAAGTCTATCTGTACGGCTTTGCCTACCGCAGCTACGTGTCGGAAGACGCCCTTGAGGGCATGCAACGGCGCAGCGACGATGGTCTGCACATCGGTCTGCTGCACGGTTCCCGGCAGGGCAGCCCGGAATGGAATTATCGCAAAAAGGATCTGCCCTTTACCCTGGACGATCTCAAGCGCTGGAACCTCGACTATGTGGCCCTTGGCCATTACCACAGCTACGAGGTGCTGGCCGAGAACGAGCGCATCTATGCCTGTTATCCCGGCTCACCAGAAGGTAAGCGTTTCGGTGAAAACGGGCCTCGCTACTGCGCCCTGGTGACCTTTGATTCGAACGGGGTTGCGGTGGAGTCGCTGACGGTCAACGGCCGGGAACTGGCCGAACGGGAGCTCGATCTGTCCGGCTGCACCGAACTGGATGAGGCCGTGCGGCGTATCGCCGCCTTGAGCAGTGCCAACCTGCTGTTGCGGCTGACCCTGACCGGTATCCTCGAAGCTCCCGTCGACCTGTCCGCCTTGCAGAGCCGCTGCGAAGATGATTTCTTCTATCTCGAACTGCAGGATGAAACCCGACTCTTTGATAGCGACTACGCCCGGCGCATCGAGCCGGAAGAGACGGTCCGCGGCATGTTTGTTCGCCGCGCCCGGCAGTTGATGACGGAGGTGAAGGAGGAGGAGCGGCCGGTGATCGAGCAAGCCTTTCGCGAGGTGTTGACCCGCTTTCGCGCCTTTAGCGGAGGTGACCAATGATTCTGCGCAGCCTGGAGTTAAAACACTTCGGCAAGTTCGGCGAGCGGAGCTTTGATTTCCGGCGCGGCTTCAATCTGGTCATCGGAGCCAACGAGTCGGGCAAATCGACCATGATGGAGGCTATTCCGGCGGCGCTGTTCGGTCTGCGGGACAAAGACCGTTACAAGCCCTGGGGGAGACAGGGCAGTTGCGAAGTCGCCCTGGCTCTGGAAAATGGCGGCTGCACGGTACGCATCGAACGGGAGCTGCTCAGCGACCGGGTGCAGCTGGTCGAGCGCGACGATCTGTATCAGGTGCTCTATCAGTTCGACGGCAAAGCCGCTCCTCAAGGACGCTCTTCGGAGCGGGCCGAATATCTCGATCAGCTTAATCGGCTGCTGGCCGTGGCCGATGAAGATATCTTTCGTTCCAGCCTCTTTTTCGGCCAGGGCGATCTGGAGCTGGCCGACCGCAACGGTCTGACCACTCGCCTCAAGGCTCTGCTGTCCGGGTTTGTCGAAGTCGATTACGACCGGGTGCTGGCTTCTTTGAGCGACGATTATTTCAATATCACCCGCAAGAATCCCTGGGGCAAGGACAAGACCCGGCCCCGCCAGCTCGATGAGCTGAGCGAACGGATCGAAGTGCTGCAGCAACGCTGGTTCGCTGCCGAGCAGGGCCTCAAGGAACTCGCCTCCCTGCGGGAGCAGACCGCCGAGCTGAGCGAGTCGATGGAAAAGGATCGGGAGGATCTGACCTCCGGTGACCGCTATCTGAGCTGGGTCCGTAAACAATGGCAGCTGGAAGAGAAAGAAGGCAGCCTGCGCAAGGATTACGGCCGGATTCATCGGGAATCCGGCAAGGTCGACGAACTGGAACAGCGTCGCGCCGGCCTGGAAAAGGACCTGGCGCGAACCGGCCTGCCTCGGGACATGCCCGAAGAATTGCCGCCGTTGCTCAGCGAAGGGGAGAACATTCGCAAGGAGATGGTCGCTCTGCAGGCCGAGGCCAGTGCCTTGCAGCAGGAGCTGGCCAAGCATGCCAACCCTGCTTGGAAACGGCCGGCCCTGATCACCGCGGCGGCAGCCCTGGTCGCGCTGCTGGCTGTCTGGTTCGGAGGCTCCTTTAAACTGCCCCTGTGGGGGCTGACCGGTCTGGTAACCGTTGGCTTTTGGGGCCAGCATCTGTGGCGCTGCTTTAACAAAGGAGGGCAGCGCAAAGGGCTGCAGGAAAAGCTGCAGGTCGTCGAGCGCCGCCGGGACGAAGCTCAGGACCGGCGCAGCGATCTTATCAATCGTCTGGAGGCCCGCGGCCTGTCAACCTCGCCGGTGGAGCTGGTGCGCATGCAAAAGAACCTTGAGCGCCATCGGCAGTTACTGGGACAGCTCAAGGAGGTGGAGAGCGCCCTTTGCGTGTTGGACAAGTCAGAGCACCTGAGCGAGGAAAAGGAACAGTTGACCCGCGAACTGGCGGTCCTTGGTGAGCGCATGGAGCAGGACAAGCCCTTGCGCCACGAAGAGCTGTTGAGCGCTGAGGAACTGCCTCAGGCCGAGGAACAGCTGCAGCAACTGCGCGAGACGATCCGCCAGAAAGAGCAGCAATTGCTCGATTTGACCCGTCGTGAGGCGGCGCTGCAGGGCGAGCTGAGCAATCTGCAGCAGATCGAAGAGGAGGGAGAACAGCTCAAGGAACGGGAGGCGGCGCTGCTGCAGCGACGGGACGCGTTGGCGGTGGCCTATCAGCTGCTGTCCGAAGCGGTGGACGAGTTCCGCCGCACCTACCTGGAACGCTTTGCTGCCGAGATCGGCCGTTATCTCGGCCTCCTTACCGCAGGACGCTACCAGAAGGTTCGCCTGGCAGACGATTTTTCCCTGTCCCTGCCGGGGCGGGGCAGAGACTGGCGGCCGGTTCAGTCTTTCAGCCGCGGCACCAACGATGCGGTCTATTTCGCCGTGCGCCTGGCCCTGACCCGGCAACTGGCCAACGGCATGCCCCTGCCGCTGCTGCTCGACGACCCCCTGGTCAACCTCGACCGGCACCGTCTGGCCGAGGCGCTCAAGGTTCTCGAACGGCTCAGCAGCGAGCATCAGATCATACTGTTCAGTCACGACGAGCGCTTGCTGAAGCGGGCGGCCCGCGATCGCTGGAACGTCGTGACCCTCGACGATCAGGGCGGTAGCGCCGCAAGCGCCGCCCAGGAAGGGAAGGATGATGGAAAACAACTGTCTTTTCTGTAATATTATCGCCGGCAAGATACCGGCCAAGCTGATCTACGAGGATGAGCTGCTGGTGGCCATCGAGGATATCTCCCCGCAGGCTCCTCACCACTATCTGCTTATCCCTCGGGAGCACATTGCGACCACCAGCGATCTGACCGAGGCCCATCGGCAGCTGGTCGGCCACGTTTTTGTGGTGGCGGCCAAGCTGGCTAAACAGTTCGGTATCGCCGAGCAGGGTTTTCGAGTGGTCAACAATTGTATGGAGGGCGCCGGCCAGACCGTCTGGCACCTGCATTTTCACCTGCTGGGAGGCCGCAGATTTCACTGGCCGCCGGGCTAAGCCCCTTCTGCAGCGGTAGACAGTCGGGTTATACTGATCATTCAGCTGCCTGTCACGGCAGGCGTGTTTTAAGGCAGGCTGGAAAAGCAAGGGAGTTACCAAGTGGTAAAGGCCGATCGCCGAACTGAGCAGCGCATGGTCAACGAGATTATGGAGCTGCTGGTCACCCATTACGGCGGCGGGTTGACCGAAGAGGACCTGGATCAGGGCATTGAAGCTCTGCACCGGGCCATCGAGGTGGCTCGCAAGTCCCACCATGGACAGATGCGTAAATCGGGCGAGCCCTACTTTTTCCATCCCCTGCGGGTGGCCCATCGGGCGGCCCGGCACTGGATGGATTTCGCCTCGATCGTCGCCTGTCTGCTGCACGACGTGGTCGAAGATACGCCGGTCACCCTCGGTGAGGTCGAGGAGCAGTTCGGCGAAGAGGTGGCGCTGCTGGTCAACGGCCTGACCAAGGTGGCCGCCGCCGAACTCAGTCGTGATGCCCTCAAGGCTGAAACCTACCGCAAAACGCTATTATTGGCCATCGAGGATGTGCGGGTGCTGTGCCTTAAATTCTGGGACCGCATGGACAACCTTGAAACCATCAGTGCCCTCAACCCCGCCAAGCAGGCCCTGATCGCCGAGGAGACCCGCAAGATCTATGTCCCCCTGGCTCGCCACCTCGGCATGGGGTCGGTGGCCGCCAAGATGGAAGCGCTGTCCCTGCGTATCCTCTACCCCAGCCGTGCGGAACGCTACCAGCGGGTGGTGCGGGCGCTGCAGATGCAGGCCGGTCCCGGCCTGCGCAGGGTGCGCTCCAATATCTCGCAGGCCTTTGATCATCAGAAGCTGAGCTTTGCCCTGCGGGATCGCTGGCGGCCCTTTTCCATTGCCGCGGTGCGGGGGGTCGGCCGCGGTCTGGCTACCCTCTACACGCTGGAGATTCAGGTCGACACGACCATGGATGCCTATCTGGCCCTGGGCGTGCTGCACCGTCTGTACAATCCCATACCCGGCAAGCTGCGGGACCACCTGACGGTACCGTCGCAATTCGGTTATCAGTCCCTTAAAACCTCGGTACAGGCCGGCGAGCACCGGCTGCGGGTGGAGATCACCACCCGCAAGCTGGCCCGCTTCAACGAGTCGGGGGTGCTGACCCCCGGTTTCGAGTTCCGCAAAGCCAATTTCCAGTCCTTGATGCGTTCCCTGCTGGAGGGCGAATCGGCCATCGATACCGAGAGCCTGCGGCTGGCATCGGCGAGTATCCAGGTCTATACCCCGCAGGGTGAGATCTGCACCTTGCCCGAGGGCAGCAGCGCCCTCGACTTTGCTTTTTCCATTCACGAACATCTCGGCCTCTATGCCTGGCGGGCGCGCATCAACGGCCAGACTCGACAGCTGAAAACCCGCCTGCTCGATGGCGATCAGGTGCAGATCGAGCGCAGCGATTCGCCGGCGGTGTTGCCCAAATGGCTCGATTGGGCGGTCACTCCACGAGCCCGCAATCAGATTCGACGCTATCTGCGCAGCCGGGTCAAGGACGGTAAGGAATCGGCCGAATGAGATTTTGGCCGGTTACAGGGAGGCGGTGCGGAGTGCGTCGCCTTCGGCGGCGGTCGGGCGCAGGCTAACGGTTGCCAGGCGGGAAAGACGGTTGCTGCGGATAATGGCACGGATTTCCGCGACATAGGCGTCCCGGCGGCTGGAATAGAGACGCAGCCCGGCGGCCAGGTCGATACCCCGCAAGGCTTGGCCGCGGGCACGCTTTTGCGCGCGAATGGTGCGCAGGGATTGGTAGGCGCGGTGTGCATTGAGATTGTTCATGTAGGAGCGCACCGAGTCGTACAGGCTGGCGAAGCGTCGTACTTCATGGCGCTGTTTGGCAGAGCGTTCTTTGGGCACCAGGCCGGTGCCGGTGGCGTAGGTCCACTGGCCGAACAGGTTGTTGCCGAGCCGGGAGAAACGGGACGTGCCGTAGCCCGATTCGTTAGCCGCCTGGGACAATACCAGATCCGGCGGCAGGGTGTCGAGACGCCGCAAAAGGCGTTTCCGGGCGCTACGGTCGGTCAGCGGATTGTGACGCAGTCGGTACCTTTTGACCAGGCGGCTGATCAGCAGACGCTGGGGAATGGAGAGCGGCAGCCCGGCCTCGTGATGGCGCAGGGCGATGAGCAGTTGCTGGCGCTGCAAGGTGATTTCCCGGTTGGCCAGCAACACGGCCGGCAGCAGGGAGAGAAAGAACAGCCGTTTGCGCTCGGCGATATCCTTGATGCGGTGCAGATCCGCCGGCAGAGCGGTGAGCAGGAAGGGCGGCACCCCCTGGTCGAGGGTCTCCCAGCGGTAATCGTTGACGGCCAGGTAGTTGCTCAAATCCCGGTGGCTGGTCGGGGTGATCGTCGCAATGGTAGCGGTTTCAGGCGACGGCCAGGAGAACGCAGACCGTTCGCAACCGCTGATAAGGAAAGTGCCGCTCAACAGCAGGATCAGCAGCAGTATTTTTTGATTTTGGGCCATTGATCGTTTCGTGCAGGGCTGCTGGTTGACAGCTAGCCTGCATATCTCAGCAAAGCTATTCGGCCTTGGAGGAACCATGAAAAGTTTTCGCCAGGAGCTGTGGTTCCAGGTGCCGCAACGGCGGGGATTTATCAATATCACGCCGCAGGTCGAAGACTGTCTTCGCCAGAGCGGGATTCGCGAAGGGCTGGTGCTGGTCAATGCCATGCACATCACCGCCTCGGTGTTTATCAACGACGACGAGTCCGGCCTGCATCACGATTTTGACCAGTGGTTGGAGAGGCTGGCCCCCCACGAACCGGTCTCCGGCTATCGGCACAATGTTGGCGAAGACAATGCCGACGGCCACCTCAAGCGGCAGATCATGGGCCGCGAGGTGGTGGTTGCCGTGACGGCCGGCCAACTTGACTTCGGCCCCTGGGAACAGATCTTTTACGGCGAATTCGACGGTCGCCGCCGCAAGCGGGCGCTGGTCAAGATCATCGGCGAATAAAGTCGTTCTCTTATTTGTTGATGGCGTCGCAAAAAGTCCACCCTGCTGCGTTGCAGCGCTTTTTCAGGACTGCGACATACTATATCGTATGCCGTCACCCCTGAAAAACCACTACGCCTTGCAGGTCGAAATTTTTGCTTAGCCATCTCATGACTTTTTGCGAAAGCATCATTTGTTGCCTCGGTCTTCCGCTGTGTCGAAGGGCTATTTGCTGCTGGTCTGCGGGGTCTTTTTCGGCGGCCGGCTGGCGCTGATCAACAGCTTGTTGTCGGTAAAGCTTTCCACCTCGCCGGCAAAGGTTTCGACCTGAAAATAGTCCTGAATCTCATCGCTGGCTTCGACGAACAGCTTGTTGAGCTGCTGTACCCCTTCCCGAGTCAGACCCGCCCGTTTGGCCCATTCCTGAAAGTCGTGGTTTTTCTTCTGCACCTTGGTTTCGTGGAGGATAAAACCGGCCTCGGTGATCATCTGCTCCCATTCGGCTCTGGTGAAGGCGCGGATGTGGGTCTGGTCACGCAGTCGCTCGTAATTGTGCTGGAATTCGGCAATGTGCGGCTCGTCGGCGAGCAGGGTATCGATGATGACCATGCGGCCGCCGCGGCGCAGCACCCGATGGAATTCTTCCAGAGCTCGCGGCACATCGGGGAAGTGGTGAGGGGCGATGCGACAGACCAGCAGGGTGAAGGCCCCGGCCGGAAAGGGCAGGTCCTCGGCGTCGGCCTCGCGAAAGGTGACGTTTTCGATGCCGCCTTCTTCGGCGATAAATTCCTGAGCCTTTTTCAGCATCTGCATAGCCAGGTCGGAGGCCACCACGCTTCTGACCAGGGGCGCGAAATAGAGGGCGCTATGCCCGCCGCCGCAGGCGACATCCAGCAGAATATCGTCGCTGGTCGGTTGCAGCATGCGCGCTGCTTCGGCCAGATCGGCGGACTGGGAGAAGCTGGGGCTGCGAACATAGCTCTCGGCGGTGCGGCTGAACTGTTCCCTGACCTTATCTTTAAAACTTTTGGCCATGAAAAACTCCTGGATTGTTACGATTATACCACCCCTGGTAGGGCTTTGGGGGCCGCAGCGCTTTTCTCCGGCAGCTCGGCAGATCGCGGCAAGATAGCACGAAAAACTCTCATTGGGAAGCACTGTCATGATCGACAGAGGCGTCCCCTGGCGGATCTTGTTCAGCGGTTTCCTGTTTGAGCAGCTCAAGCAATTCGATGAGTGGTGCCTGATAGGCGTCGGCCAGATTGTCCAGATTCTCCAGGCTGCTCAACAGGCGCCTAGCCGCACTCAGGGCCGACTTGCAGTGGCGTATTCGCTCGGCCTGCGGATCGCTGTCGGCGGCAGCGGTCATCTCCTTGAATTGCTTCAGCACGGTAGGATGGCTGCGGGCCTGCTCCAGGGCCGTCTTGCGCAGCGCGTCGAACTGTTCGCCGGATAGCTGTTCCTCTTGCCGGGCCCGCCGCAGCAGGTCGACGGTGCGATAGTCGGGCAGGGGGTTGAGTTCGGCCTGGCGGGTCAGCAGTTGCGGTTCTTCCTGGGCCAGATAGTTGTAGGCCCGGGTCAGCTTCAAGGCGGTCGGTTTTTTAATACGCACCTCGCGGGTGCAATAGTCCTCAAAAGACTCGTAACCCCAGTTCCGGTAGAGGTGTTCCTGGTTGACCTTGAGCAGTTCTTCTCCCAGTTCGATCCAGGACGATTTGAAGCGGCGGGCGCTGTTGAGCACGCGATAGCGCTCCGATGCGGGGTCGAGCTGCTGCATGATCTCTTCGATATGGAGTTCAGCTTTGGATTTCGGTGATTGTTCCGGCACGGCACGGCTCCGTCTGATGAAAGGGGGGCGAGTAGCCTTATTGTTGAGGCAGGCGAAAAATCTTCAGTCAAGCGAGGCCGCAGCGGCTATGAAATAAACCGGGCGACCCATTATTGATGGCGTCGCAAAAAGTCCGCCCTACTGCGTTGCAGCACTTTTTCAGGACTTCGACATACCCTATGTATGCCTTCACCCCTGAAAAACCACTACGCCTTGTAGGTCGAAATTTTTGCTTAGCCATCTCATGACTTTTT
>JAUWLU010000348.1 GCA_030613545.1 Desulfuromonadales bacterium | reverse complement strand
TGTGATGTAAGAGGTTGAGCCAACTTGTCACTTTTGTGGGTTACGTCAACCCCTTGCTCCCTGAAAACATCCACTTGAAGACGACGCTTTGATCTAGATAGCTCCCCCCGGGGGAGATTTCGGACGCCCGCTACGGTGCGGCTTTGGTCGAAACGCGTCGACTAATCGACATCCATTTCATGATTGCGCATTTCCGTATGTCAGCTGAGTTGATCTTGCACCGCCGGAGGGAGCACGCCCAACGTTCACAGTCGGATCTGAGTGCATGACTTTTCAACATTCTGAATATGCTGAATGACATTATGAGTCACTGTGTCCCTGAAGGAAAAGGGGCCAAGATGACCCGCCCCAACAACAGTCTTCAGGACAATGTCGGGAGATTGTTCATGAAGGATATCGGCTATGCGCTGCGTGTGGATATGCGTGTTGCCGCCGACCATAACGGTCGTCGGGATCCGGCCCGGTCCGATTGCTTGAGGATCGGCTTCATACATCAGCGCATGAAAATCTAGGGGTGCCTTCCGGACCCAATCAGTCATGGCATCGCGTCGATCTCGGTTCAAGCACTGCCAGGCACCCAGTCCGCCCCAGAAATCGGTAAAAAGTTGCGCCGCAAACAACGGGTTATCCTCATCCAGAGCGTCTTTGATAGAACGGGTCAGGGCTTCGATGTCTTGAAAGAGCTTTTGATCTGCACCACTGCGTTCTCGCAGACAGCAAAAGAGCGTTGGTTCGTAAAGGCAAAGGGACTTAACCAACGCTGGATGCTGGCGAGCGATATGTAGGGCAACACCTGCACCGTACGAATGAGCGACAATATGGGCCGGTTCGGAAAATCGCCGAAGGATTGCGACCAAGGCCTCGGCCTCATTGCATAGGTTGAAATTTCGGTCCTTGGGCCAATGTCCCTGGCGCGCCGTTCCTATGAGATCCGGCGATTCGATTTGGCCCGGACCGGTCGAGATTTCCTTTAACTTATGCCATTGGCTACTGTCTGCCCCAGAACAATGAAGTGCGAGGATCGGTGAGGTATGAACCAAGAACTGCCGAAGTTTGATTCCCGCGTTCTTGTCCCGTTCAGAGCTTGTCATATTGATGTTCATTTGTCAGCCTTCCGAGTTGCATTCTTTGCGTTTTGAAAGCATTGGATATCTGATGCATTTTCCCGCTGGAACGGCAACTCGTCAGGGTGCTTGAAATGGCTTTGTGGAGGGTAGCGCAGCCTTTCGTGCAGACGATGCCGTGGATGAGGTTTTACCTGCTCAATACGAGGCCGCCATGAACCTGCACGTACAGATTTTTCTCTGCGGGGAACTCTATCCAATGGATGGCGTTCTGATACGATACGATTGACAGGCGTTGGAGTTTTACTAGAACCCAAGCGAAAGGCTTTTGCCTCAAACGGGAGCTTTAGCCACCGCCAAATCACCTGTACGGCCCTATGCGCGTCGTGGCTGCGGATTGCATGGCTTCGCTTGATGTAATGGGCGTAATCGATTGAGCCACCTTTCAGGGTTTTGTAGTCAGATTGGATGGTCATGTGTCTCTCCTTAATGTCGATGTCTGGCCCCAACCTGCCATCCATTCACGGTCTCCGCTTGAAGAGGATCTTTAGAAGTTCTTGCGATTTTCTTGATTTATCTCAAGAAACACCTATTCCTAGGGGTCACGGACAAAGGGAGTTGCTTCATGCGTTTTACTTTTGCCAATTGCGTTCTGGACACCGACAGCTACTCTTTTTCGCGGGGCGGCTCGTCAGTTTCGATTGAACCGCAGGTCTTTGACCTTTTAAGGCTGCTAGCTGGGAATGCAGGCAGGTTGGTAAGCAAAGACCGGATGATTGAAGAGGTTTGGGGGGGCCGGATCGTGTCTGAGGCCACCGTTAGTGCTC
>JAUWLU010000402.1 GCA_030613545.1 Desulfuromonadales bacterium | reverse complement strand
AGCGGTACCACCGCAGCCGTGGAGTCGGTGGAGATGCGCGCCCGGGTCGAAGGCTATCTGCAGAGTATCCACTTTGATTCCGGCGGCCAGGTCAAGAAGGGCGACCTGTTGTTCGTTATCGATCCCCGCCCCTATCAGGCGCGGCTCGATGAGAGAAAAGCCCAGTTGGCCATGCGTCGGGCGGAGATGCGCCTCGCCGAGGCGACCCTCAAGCGCAAAGAGAGCGCCTTTAAGGACAACGCGGTCAGTGAGGTGGAGGTGATCGCGGCACGTGCCGAGAGGGCCAAGGCCGTGGCGGCCATCGACGCAGCGCGGGCGGATATCGAGACGGTCCGCCTGCAGCTGTCCTATACCCGCATCCATGCTCCCATCGGCGGTCGTATCGGCCGCCACCTGGTTGATGTCGGCAACTTGGTCGGCGCCGGCGACCAGACCCTGCTGGCCACGGTGGTCAGCGAAAATCCCGTGTACGTCTATTTCAACGTCAACGAGCGGGATCTGCTCGAATATCAACAGTACGAGCGCCAGCAGACCCCGACCAACGGCAATGGCCACAGCAAGATCTTTCTCGGCCTGTCCACCGAAGACGACTATCCCCATCCCGGCCATATCGATTACGTCGACAACCGGGTCGATGCTCAGACCGGCACCATTCAGGTACGGGGAGTCTTTGAAAATGCCGACCGTAGCCTGCTGCCCGGGCTGTTCGCCCGCCTGCGGGCTCCCATCAGTGTGCAAAAAGAGGCCCTGGTGGTGCCGGAGCAGGCTTTCGGCATCGACCAGCAGGGTTATTACCTGTTGGTGGTCAACGATCAGAACCAGGTCGAATACCGAGGGGTCGAGGTCGGTAGCGCCAGTGCCGGCCTTCGGGGGGTAGAGAAGGGGCTTGCCGCCGGTGAGCGGGTGATCGTCAACGGCTTGCAGCGGGTCCGGCCCGGCGCGACCGTTAATCCGCAGACGGCCGAGCAGTTGGCGGCAGCCAAACAGTCGCAGGCCGGCTAAGGGGGCAGTAATGTTCAGTCGTTTTTTCATCGATCGACCGATTTTTGCCTCGGTTATTTCCATCG
>JAUWLU010000071.1 GCA_030613545.1 Desulfuromonadales bacterium | reverse complement strand
CTCTTTGAGGCTTCCCTCAAGGCCACCGGACTCAGCGTGCGGGTAGAGAGCCTCAAGGACGACAGCGTTTCCGGCATGATCCTGCTTTCCGAGCAGACCCGCCGCTTTAAGGAAATGACCCGCGCCATGAGCCAGGGTGCCGACATGCCCGACATGTTCGCCGAGCATACCCTGATGGTCAATCTCAAGAGCCCGGTGGTGCAGAACATCCTTAAGCTGCAGGACGCCAAGCGCGAGGAGGACGCCACCATGCTCGCCGAGCAGGTCTACGACCTGGCCATGCTCAGCCAGCGCTCCTTCGACAAGGAACGCATGGAGGCCTTTTTGGCTCGCAGCAACAAGATTCTTGAGAAACTCGGCGGTATGAGCTGAGACAGGTAATTACAGAGTAGAAGGGAAGGGGCGAACTGCGGTTCGCCCCTTTTTTTTAGGCATTCACTCAGCTTGAAGCCCAAGGAAGGAATGATGCATCTTATGAGTCATTAGGGTGGGAGCAGATCCGCTATTTCCTCCTCAATGGCCCGATAATTCGCAAGCTGCTCAAACCAATCATCGACCGTTCGCCCGCAAGCCAGGTTAGACAATCCCCCCAAGCACCGCCCCGCGGTGGGCATTCTCCCCGCCCAGGTTGGTGTTGGCCAGGTACGGCAGACTGGGCCAGGAGTCGCCGATGTAGCAGGCGGTGGAATACTTGCCTCCAACCACCTCGCGGTCGGACCGGGCGCTGGCCACCAGGCTTTCCAGGTTGATGCCGAGGGTGTTTGGGCCGCCGTCACCAGATACAGACCTGGGGTCTGCCCTCGGCTTTAGCAGCAGCAGGTCCGTGATGAGCGCAACATAGCCATCACAAACTCGCCTCACCATTCCTTGCTGTCGGGGACGCTTTCGGTATTGCGGGCCCCGGCCGGCCCCTAACGCAGGCCGCTGTCCTGGCCGTCCATAAGCAATACGGGTGACTATCTGGACGGCCGGACGGTTTCCTGCTTAACCAGTCAATTCGTATTCCCTTTCCGCTTCTGTGTCTCTGATTTCCTCCGAGGTCTTTTTGATGGCTAATCCAGTATGGAGCCCATCAAGGGCCATCTGGCTTGATATTAATTCCTTCTATTTCTTTTCAATGGAAACAATGTTCGAGTTTGATAATTATGGTTTGTTATGAAAAAGGCTGTTTGAAATGTCGCTTGGATTGTGCGCGGTTTAGATGGCAAAGATTGTTGCCTGTCCTGGAAAAGTCGTATCGCGAAACTTGATTCTCGCTGGCTGTCTTAAGGTGTTTTAAAATGGCAAGAAAAACAGCCGGTTGCACGAGTGTCGAGGGATCGCACGGCGCTGATTGTGGGCTGTTTCGTGGCCTGTGCGGATTGGTCCGGAAGGGATCAGAAATAGCGTGCTACCCGAAAGCAAAATTACACTTGACAACACAAACGAACATAAACTAGATTGAAATCGAACATTGAAGATTCAAACGCAGTTAATGGTTGTGATGACTGTCGATGGCGCCGCGGCGCCAATCTTTGCTGTTCAGGAGGCCCTTGAGGCCGATGGACAAGGTATTCAGGAAGGGTTCAGGCAATGCAGCCAGCGAAACCCTTCTGCAAACTTACGCAGCGGTTGTCAACTTCAACAAACATCAAGGAGGGTGGTTATGGCTGGAACATGTTGTGCCGAACCTGAAGCGAATGGAGCAGTTAAAAAATATCATCTGCCGGAACGGATTCAGCGGCTGAAGGATCGCTACCTGGGGGTAAAGCCGAGCATTTCCATTGAGCGTGCCAAGGCGTTTACCGAAGTGGTCAAGGCCAATCCCGGCATGCCGGCCATTCTGTTGCGGGCCATGGCCTTCAAGAAGGCCTGCGAACAAGCCCCGTTGCTGATCCAGGCCGACGAGCTGATCATCGGTCATCCCTGCGGCAAGCCTCGCCGCGGCGCATTTTCTCCTGACATCGCCTGGCGCTGGCTGCGCGACGAGATGGAGACCATCGGAATCCGTGCTCAGGATCCCTTCGTGCTTGAAGAAGAGGATAAGGAAATTTTGAAGAACGAAATCTTTCCCTTCTGGGAAGGACGTTCGGTGGACGAAATCTCCGAGACTCAACTTCGCGAAGCCAACCTCTGGGAGTGGACCAGCGAAGCCTACGTCTGTGACGTCTCCATCAAAACCTGCTCCGGCGGCGGCGACACCAACCCCGGTTACGACAATATCCTTCTGCCCAAGGGCTTCAACGGCATCAAGGCAGAAGCCGAAGCAGCGCTTGAGAATCTTTCCATGGACGTTCCGGAAGACGTCGACAAGATTTACTTCTACAAGTCCCAGATTCTGACCGCCGAGGGCGTTATCGCCTACGCTGAGCGCCTCTCCGCCTACGCCAGGGAACTGGCTGAAAAGCAGGAGGATCCCCAGCGCAAAGCCGAACTGGAGCAAATCGCCGAAGTTAATGCTTATGTTCCGGCCAACCCCCCCCGTACCTTCCAGGAAGCGCTGCAGTCGATCTACACCACCGAGTCCCTATTCGTTGTCGAAGAAAACCAGACCGGCATCTCTATCGGCCGCGTGGATCAGTACGTCTTTCCCTACTTTGAAGCCGACATGAAAGCCGGTCGTATCAACGAAGAATCTGCCTTCGAGTTGATGACCAGTTTCCTGATCAAAATCGGCGAGATGATGTGGCTGACTTCCGAAGCCACCGCCAAGTACTTCGCCGGCTACCAGCCATTCATCAACATGTGTGTCGGTGGTCAGAAGCGTACCGGTGGCGACGCCACCAACGACCTGACCTACCTGATCATGGACGCCTCCAAGCGCCTGGGGATCTACCAGCCTTCGCTGGCCGTGCGTATCCACAACCAGTCGCCTCATAAGTACCTCAAGGCGATTGTCGAGATTGTCAAGTCGGGTATCGGCTTCCCTGCCTGTCACTTTGACGATGCGCATATCAAGATGATGCTCAACAAGGGCTTCGGCTACGAAGATGCCCGCGACTACTGCCTGATGGGCTGTGTCGAGCCGCAGAAATCGGGCCGCATTTACCAGTGGACCTCCACCGGTTACGCCCAATGGCCTGTCGCTGTCGAGTTCGTTTTCAACCGCGGCACCTTCATCTGGCACGGCACCAAGCAGGGACTGGATACCGGCGATCCGAAGGCTTTCCAGAGCTACGAAGAGTTCGAAACCGCCGTCAAGGACCAGATCAAGCACATGATCAAACTGGCTGCCGAGGCCACCATCATCACCCAGCGCATCCACCGTGACGTTGTGCCCAAACCTCTGATCTCTTCCCTGATCGAGGGCTGCATGGAATCCGGCAAGGACGCCACCGCCGGCGGCGCCTTCCTGAACAACGGACCGGGTCTGGTCTGGACGGGCCTGGCCACCTACGCCAACTCCATGGCCGCTGTCAAGAAGCTCGTCTTCGACGACCAGAAATACACCATGGCTGAGATGGTCGACGGTGTAAACGCCAACTTCGAAGGCTACGAGCAGCTGCGTCAGGACTGCATTAACGCACCCAAGTACGGCAACGACGACGACTACGTTGACAACATTGCCGCTGAACTGATCGACTGGACTGAGGCGCTGCACAAAAAGCAGCAGATGCTCTACGCTCCCATGACCCACGGCACCCTGTCTATCTCCAACAACACCCCTTATGGAGAGATCACCGCTGCTACGCCTGACGGCCGCCTGGCCGGAACTCCCCTGTCCGACGGCATCAGCCCCGCCCAACAGACCGACAAGAAGGGCCCCACCGCTATCATCAAGTCGGTCAGCAAGCTGAACAACGAAGCGATGGAACTCGGCATGGTTCACAACTTCAAGATTCTCGAAGGCGTGCTGGAGACCGATGAAGGCGTGAACGGCCTGATCAATCTGCTGCGTACCGCTTCGATCATGGGTAACGGCGAGATGCAGTTCAGCTACGTCAAGAACGAAACGCTGCTGGCTGCTCAGGAAAACCCGGACGACTACCGCGACCTGATGATCCGCGTGGCCGGCTACAGCTCCTTCTTCGTCGAACTCTGCAAAGAGGTTCAGGACGAAATCATCAGCCGCACCACCTTGGATAAGTTCTGATTTTTACAATCATGCAGGGCCGGCCGGACCTAACCCGCCGGCCCTGTTGACCACGTCTGGCAAACGGTCGCCCTGCAGTGGGGAGGCCAAGCGAAATTGGGATGGCTTGCCTTAATCAAGGGTTGTAATGGAATTGCAGATGTGAATGGTCCGTATCACTGACCTCGAAGGGGCAGGCAGGACACACACACGATGGAGAAGAAACATGAAGATGGTGGGTAAGATTCGTTATTTGGTGCTGGGGATCCTGGCGGTTGCAGTCTGTGTTACTGCATCCCCGGCGAAAGCCGAGTTTGTCGGCTACGACTACAAGGGACTGCATGCCGGTATGGGCCTGAGCGCGGGCCTTGGCACGTTCAACACCCATAAGACCAACTTCGGCGCCGGCAGCTTTGCCGCAGACGACCTTGGCGACGATGGTGTCGGCTGGTGGGAAATGTACATCATGCCCAATATCAACGTGTCCTACGACACCGGGCGGTTCGGCACCCTTTACAGTGAGTTCGCCTATGTCGGTGCCCAGACCCGGGGCGGCGGCGATCCGATAGTTTTTTCCAACGATAGCCCTGGGCACTGGGAGGCCGAGCGACTCTATGTCGGCTGGAAATCAGGCACCCTGATCGCGGGACTGCCGGAGAACGTCATCGACGTTTCTTTCGGTGAGCAGGAATTTGCGATCGGCGACGGTTTCCTGATTGCTGACGGCGAATTCGACGGTGCCAAGGGCGCCTACTGGCTGGCACCGCACAAATCGTTCCGCGAGACCGCAATCCTCAAGGTCAACACCCAGCCGGTGCGGGGGGACCTGTTTTACCTCAAGTCCGATGACGACTACGCGGACACTGCGCTTTGGGGTGTCAACCTCGAGTACATCAAAGAAGGCTTTGGTACCATCGGCACTAGCTGGATGACCGTGACCGGCGCCGACGACAACAACTACTATGAAAACCGCAAAGGTATGGACATCTGGAGCATCCGCGGTCAGGGTACTCCCTTTGCCGCCATGGACCTGGAAGAGCTTTTCCTGGCCTTCGAATATGCCGACCAATCGGGAGGCGACCGGGCCGACGTCGACGCCTATGGCTTTTACGGCGAAGCCGGTTGGACCTTCTCCAACCTGCCCTGGACTCCGACCCTCAGCTACCGCTATGCGCAGTTCTCCGGCGATGACCTCTCCACTGACGATTATGAGGGCTTTGATCCCATGTTCTACGGCTTCCTGCGCGGTTGGGGAACCCACTTCATGGGCGAAATTACCGGCGAATATTACCTGTTCAACACCAACCAGAAGACCCACATGGTGCACCTGAATGCGCTTCCCACGGAGAAGCTGTCGGTTGGCGCCATCTACTACAACTTCAAGTTGGCTGATAAGGATGATGCGGTCTGGACCGGGACCAAAGTCGACAGCAAGGACTTTGCCGACGAAATAAACGTCTACGCGGACTATGCCTTGAACGACAATGTGTGGTTGAGCGCCGTAGTTGCTGCCGCCTTCCCGAATGATGCTGCCGAAGAGATGATCGGTGATGACAAAGACATGCTGCTATTTGAGGCCTATGTGACCTTCACCTTTTAACCGCCACCGGCTTTCGGACCGGGCCGAGAGCCCAATGGCATAAGAGACCGTCTGCTGGTTGGCGGTCTGACAAAGCCCGGAACCTGCTTAGCAGGTTTCGGGCTTATTTCGTATCGGGGCACGATGTCTGCGATACGCGTAAAGGTTTTTGATCCTTTGGCGGGGCAGGGCGGAAGCCAGGATTTGCCTTCGAGCTGCCATTGCCGAAGAAGACGAGGTGTCAAATGGAAAAATCAATCAAGATCTGTATGGGCAGTTCCTGCTACAGCCGTGGCAATCAGGAAAACCTGGAGAGAATCGAACGCTATCTGAGCGACCGCCAGATAAGCTGCGCCATCGACCTGCGCGGCAGTCGCTGTGAGGGGCTCTGTTCCGAGGGGCCGAACATCGAGATTAACGGCCAGCTTCATGGCAGTGTCCATGCCGAAACCATCGAGCAGTTGCTCGATCAATATTTGGGCCTTCACTAGCGGGGGTTGTCATGGGAAACAAGCAAAATTCTGCTGTATATACGGCGGAGAACGAGTGTCAGGATTGTTCCAAATGCGTTCGCTATTGCCCGGTCAAAGCGATCAAGGTTGCTGATGGTCAGGCCCGAATCGTGCCGGAGAAATGCGTGGCCTGCGGTACCTGCGTGCGGGTTTGTCCGGCCGGGGCAAAACGGGTGCGGGACGACCTGGATAGGGTCAAGAGATTGTTGCAGCAATCGACGAGGGTCTTTGTTTCCATCGCTCCTTCCTATGTCAGTGAATTCCCCGCTATCGCCTCCACCAACATGATTGCCGCCCTGCGGCGGCTGGGGTTTGCCGGGGTCAGCGAAACGGCTCTGGGCGCCCAGGAAGTGTCCGCCACCGTGGTCAGGGAATTAAACGAGGGGGGGGCAAGGCTGCTTTTGTCCTCCGCCTGTCCGGCGGCGGTCACCTACGTACAAAAGTACCTGCCGGAATTCAGCGATTCGATCGCCTCTGTTTTCTCTCCGCTGCTGGCTCACTGCACCATGCTGCGGCATCATTACGGTTCGGATATCGCCGTGGTTTTCATCGGTCCCTGCGGTGCCAAAAAGAACGAAGGGGACCGTCATCCGGAACTGCTGGACGCCGTTATCACCTTCACCGATCTGCAGGCCTGGTTCGCGGAGGCTCGCATCGATCCGGCGGTTTTGGTCCCGGGGGCAGAGGATTGCTTTGTGCCGGAAAGCGCCCAGGAAGGCGCCCTGTATCCCATTGAAGGAGGCATGATCGACACCCTGCGCATGCAGCATGGCGGGGATCGGGTTCATTACAGCACGGTTGGAGGGGTGCGCGGCATCGAGCATGTGCTTGGAGGCTTGCAACCGGAGAACGTGACCCTGCCGATATTTCTCGAATTACTGGCTTGTCGAGGGGGGTGCATCAACGGTCCCTGTGCCACCCCCGGGCAGGCCGGGCTGACGCAATGGCAGGAAGTGATCTCGCGGGCCGATGTTCCTGGCGAACCTATGGTTCGCCGACCCCTGTTGGACATTGATGAGAGCATCCATGACCAGCCTCTGCCAGCCAAGAACTACGGTGAGCAGGAAATCCGCCAGGCCCTGTGCCAGGTCGGCAAAGAGCGCCGCGAAGACGAACTCAATTGTGGTGGCTGCGGGTATGAAACCTGCGGGGAGTTCGCCATGGCCATTCTGTCGGGCCATGCCGAAGCATCCATGTGTCTCTCCTTTTTAAGGCAGCAGGCGCAGAAAAAGGCCAATGCCCTGTTGCACTGCATCCCTTCGGCAATTGTGCTAGCCGACCAGGCCCTGAAAATCCTCGATTGCAACCGCCATTTCGCTTCTTTATTCGACAAGTCTCTGCTGGAAGTTTACGAGATATGTCCAGGGCTTGCAGGAGCATCCTTGAAGCGGATTCTTCCCTTTCCCGAGCTGTTCGAGGAGGTCCTGAAGAGCAACTGTTCTCTGCATCGCGAGGCGCTGCATGTGGAAAATAGAATTTTCGATCTGACCATTTTCTCGATCGAGCCGGGGCAGGTGGTGGGCGGAGTCATCACCGACGTGACCGATTCGGAACTGCCTCGGGAAATGATTGCCCAGCGTGGTCAAGAGGTTATTCATAAAAACCTCAAAACCGTGCAGGAGGTGGCTTGCCTGCTTGGAGAAAATATGGCAGAGACGGAAATTCTGTTGCGGTCTTTGGTAGAGGGGTTTGCTCCAAAGAGGGGCATCGGCCCTCTGTCTGATCCGCCAGCAGAGGATGCGTAACAAAAGACGAGAAAGGGGACGGATGAGCATGGGACAAAACCTGTTTGTCGAGATTGAATTCAGTCAGTGCAATAGATTTGGCGAGGATATCTGCGGCGACACTTTTCTGATGCAGAAGATCGAGGAGCAGAAGCGCCTGATCGCCGTGCTCTCCGACGGCCTGGGACACGGCGTCAAGGCCGGCATCCTGTCCACTATGACTGCTTCGATGGCTTTGAAATTTATCGCCAGCGATCTGGAAATTGGCCGCTCTGCGGAAATCATGATGGATGCCCTGCCGGTCTGTCAGAAGCGCAAGATCAGCTACGCGCCCTTCTCCATTTTCGATTACCGGGAAAGTGGCAGCGCCCGGATTATCGAGATGGACAACCCTGCCTTCATGCACATCCGCCAGGGAAAGTTGCTGCGTACGGACTACCAGGAGATCGGTTCGCCTCGCCATCAGCGGCGCAAGCTGCGGATCTCCCATATTGAACCGAGGCCCAGGGACCGGTTGGTGTTCATGTCCGACGGCGTTACCCAAGTCGGACTCGGTTCGGAGCAGTACAAGCTCGGCTGGCGCCTTTCCGGTTGCGCCGATTTTGTCCTCGCTACCCTGCGCAACGATCCGGACCTATCGGCCCGCGACCTCTCTCGAAAGATTCTCGAAGCGGCCCTGCAGAAGGAGGCCGGCCAGCGGGCCGGAGACGACATCACCGTGGGGGTGGTTTACTTTCGCGTGCCGCGGCGGACGATTCTGCTTACCGGACCGCCGTTTTCGAAGGAGCGAGACGGAATCTATGCCCGTCATCTCGATTTATTTGACGGCCGCAAGGTGGTCTGCGGTGGCACGTCAGCTGAGATCGTAGCCCGCGAGTTGGGTCGGGAGATTCAAACGGATCTGCGCAGCCACGGTTGCGGCATTCCGCCCGTATCGCACATGGCGGGGGTCGATCTGATCACCGAGGGGATTCTGACCCTGACTCGGGTTGCGCAATTTCTCGAGAAAGGGGACATCCCCCAGGAAAGCCACGGCGCCGCGCAATTGGCTCAGATGCTGCGGGACAGCGATGCCATCTCGTTTCTGGTCGGCACCAAGATCAACGAAGCGCATCAGGATCCGAGTCACCCGGCGGAGTTGGAGATTCGGCGCAACATTGTCAAGCGCGTGGCCAAGGTGCTGCAGGAAAAATATCTTAAGGAAGTTTCCCTGCAGTACATTTAGTTTGCTTAGGCGGTAGAGATCGGGAAGGGGAGAGGGTGAAACAGGCGGCGCAGGGGCTGTGTCAGAGGTCCGTCACCATTTGTGCGACTTCGCGCTGGTGGGATTCGATCCAGCGCATGAGGCGCGTGTTGTGGCGCAGGTAGGTCAGGTACTCCTCGTCGTTGCAATACTCATCGCCTGCGTAGTAGGCATCGAATGTCGCCCATTTCAGTGTGGTCAGGTTGGCGGCGGCGAGCATGCGGGGAAAGTGCCGCGCTTCGGCGAGGCTCATGGGGCCGATCGTGCCCAGTTCCCTGGCGCGCTGCTGATAGTGCAGCAGAAAAATGGCCGATTTTTCCAGCCATAGAGCACCGTCACCATTGCTTTCCCACTCACTGCAGAAGTAGGTAACAGCAAGGGCGACATCGAACAACCGCAGATCGATGTTTGCCCGGTCGAAGTCAAAAATACCGGCCACCCCGTTGGCATGATACTTCTGGTTGCCGGGGTGGTAGTCCCCATGGATGCCGGTGCGGGGCAGGCCCCGCATGTCGTCAAGGGCGGCCGTGGTGCGGGCGGTGACGCTGAGCATATCCTCGAGGTTGCGCAGAAAGTATGTGTCGAAAATAGTATTGGCGGCGCGCGAGATACAGCTTCTTAAAATGTTTTCCATTTGCGGCACGACCTGCAGAATGGTCGGCCGCGGCCGTTTCAAGCCTCTGACGCTAAAATCCTGGGCCGCGCTGTGTAGTTCCGCCAGTGCGGTGCCTGCGCTGGCATATTCGTTGCCGTTCAGGTGGTTCTGGGTCCAGGTGTACTTGTCTTCCCCGCCGATAAACTCGAAGGTCGCAAAAAAACGCTGATCTTCCCTGTCGTTGTCCCGTTCCAGCCTGTAGACATAGGCACGCCCATCTCTGGCAGGGATCACTCCGGCGACAATGTCTGCCCCGCGGGAAGTTACGTGGTCGATCATGGCAAGTTCGAATGCGACTTCCTCTGTCGAGAAGTTTTTCCGGTACTTGCGGAAAAAGTGCTTCTGGGGCTGGCCGTTTTTTTCCGTGGAGACAGCAAAACTCTGATTGGTGTAGCCACCAAAAAGCTGCTCAATTTTTGTGACGGACCCTAAATCGTAGTCCGTTTCGATAATCTCGGCCACCTGGTCGATCAAGGGATCCTCGCTGGGTAAGTTGGTGGACGGTCTCGCCTGCTGTTTCATCTGCTTGGTCCGCTGGTTCAGTCGGCGACCAGCACCCGAATGCCCAGCGACTTGAGGTCGCGCAGGTATTCTTCGGGCAATTTATGGTCAACGATGATCATATCGATCTGTTCGATGGAAGAAACCGCCACGTCGGCCACCCGGCCGAAGGTGGTATGGGTAGCCATGACCACAACCTGACCCCGGGTCTGCTGGATCATGGCCCGCTCCAGGGCGGCCTCGGTCAGGGAGGGGGTGGTGATGCCATCCCTGAAACTGATACCGTCCGGGACGAGAAAGGTTTTTCTGGGATGCAGGTTCTGCAGCATCTCCATGGTAAGAGGCCCTTGCAGGGAGTGCGAATCCGGCCGATATTCGCCGCCCAGCAGGATCAGTTCGACATTTTTGCCTTTCGACTCTTCGATGGCCCCCACGTTGTTGGTGTATATGCGGACGGGGAGTTCTGGGTCCAGATGGCGCAGGATGGCGAGCGCGGTTGTGCCGTGATGCAAGAAAATGGTGTCGTGGGGTTCGATGAGGGAAGCCGCCTTGCGACCCATCTGGTTCTTGATGTCCGGAAGTTCCTTCAGGCGCGTTTCAAAGGTTCTTTCCTGAGTCATGCGTTCCTGGCGATAAACGGCCCCGCCGTGGGTTCGCTCCAACAGGCCTTGGCGCTCCAGGTTTTCGAGATCGCGGCGAATGGTCATTTCGGAAACGCCAAGTAATTCACTCAGTTCCGACACGCGGATGGTAAACTTCTCCCGCAACAACTCAGCTATTCGCAGATGACGTTCAGCCGGAAGCAGGTTGCCGTTATGCCCAGTAGGGTTGTGCTGGACAGAAACAGTTGCTGATTCACCGAGTTTTTCGGATTTGTTATTTTTCTTCATAGGCACCGTGTTTTCCCGTTCCTTTCTGTTCTTTTTGTCTTTTATAGCACGTTGTTTGGTCTGGGTGCAATTGCTGTTTTTGTTTTTCCGGGACAGCAGGATGCCGGACCATGCGTTATCCGGTGGGGCGCAGCGAATCATCTTCCGACTGATGAGCAGGTTAGGTTTGTGGTTTCCTTGTTGTTGTGGCGTCGGGTCTGCCGCAGACATTGCCGGCAGCCAAGGAGGCCGTTTGATCCTGCGGGAGGATATCTCTGTGTGCGAAAATGGGAAAATGTGTTAAGGGAAAACTTTTAGGCTTTGACGGATGCTGAAACGATAAAAAGCCTTTCATGGTAGGCCTTTGGTGTAAAGAAAAAGATCGTAAAATCAGGTAAGTACGTTGCAATATCTTTTGTCTGGCGATGATGTTCGGTCGGGGCGGTAAACGGTTCCTGGCAGGCTTGCCGGGCAGTTTACGGTTTGGTGGTGCGTGAAGAAATGAAAAGGTTTTCTATGGAAGATAACACTTGACAACAAAAATGATCATATCTTACGATGGTTTCAAACAAAAGGGCTC
>JAUWLU010000386.1 GCA_030613545.1 Desulfuromonadales bacterium | reverse complement strand
CTGTCATATACCCCGTGTTTCTCTCGACGCTTATTGCTGCGGCCGGGAATTGCTGCAGCGCGTCACCTTCATATTTGTACTTGTCAGCTTGCAGCCTTCGCACAGTGTGCATGTGCGTCAAACCACACAAACGTCGGAATTCTATTCAACAACGGTGCCAAAAGTCAAACATCTTTTGAAGGCCCTGTTTAGCGCTATTCGCTTTTTTACATCCTGCAAACTGTACGTTCTACGACACAGGGCTGTGGTGCATTCGCCACAGACACGATTGCGCACATGCACACTGATGGTCGAGCGGCACTATAGACCACAATTGTTAAGATGGGGTTAAAAAATTCGGGCCTACAACCAAAACAAAGATAATTTCAAACACCAGCAATATTAACTTCGCCGGTCCCGGCCGGCCAGCCGGGTGGCTTTCTTTGCTAGTCCAAAGAAGATGCTTTCGCAAAAAGTCATGAGATGGTTAAGCAAAAACTTCGGCCTACAAGGCGTAGTGGTTTTTCAGGGGTGAAGGCATACATATAGTATGTCGAAGTCCTGAAAAAGCGCTGCAACGCCGGAGGACGGACTTTTTGCGACGCCATCAAAGAAAGTCACCAAAGAAAAGACGGATTGGCTGTCGCCAGGACTCCTGTCGCAGGAGCCAGCAAATCAATGTTTCTGTGTTGCGTTATTGGAGTGAACCGCTTCGTCGGCGGCCCTTCTGGCATTGGGACGGCTTGCAGGCAGGGGGCGGCAGAGGATGACGCAGCGACGTTGCAGATGCGTTATTGGTTTTACACCCAACAGCACCTTCGTTCCCCCTTGCGCAAGAGAAACAGACCGATAGCTTCAGCAACCAACTGTCGAAAGAGGAGGAGCGCAAAGAAACCGCTGACGCGGTAGTATAGCACTATGGTTGTTAGCCTTCTCTGACCAAGGCGACAGAAATGCCCCCGGCAGGGAGCCATTTTTGCTTACTTTTGTTGGCTTGGACAAAAGTATGGCGTCTGGCGGGACGCGACCCGCCGGTTTTGATGGCCCAACCATCAACCTTTATTTGAATTATAGATCCGTTAAATTTACTGGGGATGGGGACAGGGTACGGTATTCTCGGCAGGAGCCGCGCTTTCTTGCGCCACCGACGGCTGCAGGGCGGCGATCTTTTCCTGCAGGGCCTCAGCCTTGAGACGCAGGCCGTCATGAACGATGCGGAACTGCTGATCGATGATCAGCAGACGAGGGATGAGGTAAACCTGGTAGGCCCGATGAGCCTGGCCGTCATCGAGCAACGGCACCACCTGCATGGCAAACTCTTTGCCTTTGAGGTATCTACTGACACTGCCACGGCTTTCCTGAATGAAGACATCGACCAGCACCGCGCCACTGTCTTTGAGAAGGGGGCCGATTTTC
>JAUWLU010000083.1 GCA_030613545.1 Desulfuromonadales bacterium | reverse complement strand
GCCGGCGATATAGAGCTCGAAGCGTTCGGCCACCTGGGGCCGTTCAGGGTGACAGCGGGCCAGAGCGGCGAGTTCCGAGGGGTATTCGATGAGAAAGGTCGGCCGATTCCGGCCGAGGTGCGGTTCGATCTGCAGGGCAAGCAGTTCATCGAAGCGATTGCTGGCCCGGGCTTCGGCCAGATCCAGGGAGGCCTAACGCTCAAAGGCCTGGGCCACGGTGAGCCGTTCAAAGGGCTGATCCAGATCGATGGTTTCGTCCTGATAGATGAAGCTGCTTTTCGGCACCAATACCCGGAGCAGCATTTCACATTCGTCCATCAAACGGTGGTAGTCGCAGTCGGCCGCGTACCATTCGAGCATGGCGAACTCGGGTAGATGACGTTCGCCCCGTTCAGCTTGCCGCCAGCAGCGGCAGATCTGAAACAATTTCTTATAGCCGGCGGCCAGCAGCCGTTTCATGCACAGTTCAGGGCTGGTTTGCAAAAACCAGCCGTCGCTGGTCACCGCATCGATGTGGGCTTCGGGGGCGTTGCCCGGTAACCGGTGGGGTGTCTCGACCTCCAGGTATTCCCGGGCAACAAAAAAGGCTCGGATCATTTGCACGATCCGGGCCCTTTGTTCCAGCCGGGGGCGCCTTCTCATCAGCGCCCAATTGCCATCCATGATCGCTTATTCCTTGACCCGGGTGACGTATTCGCCGGTGCGGGTGTCGATCTGAATCAGGATACCCTCCTCGACGAAGGACGGCACTTGCAGGGTATAGCCGCTCTCCACGGTGGCCGGTTTGTTGTTGCCGGCGGCGGTGTCGCCCTTGACCCAGGGTTCGGATTGGGTGACGCGCAGGTTGACGAAGTTGGGCAGGGTGATGCCGATGCCGCGCTCTCCGAACATCAGGATCTTGACCTCCATGTTGTCGACCAGGAAGTATTTCTGGTCGCCGAGGGCCTCTTCCGGCAGGGTGGTCTGCTCGTAGCTCTTCTGGTCCATGAAGACGTAACCGGACTCATCCTGGTAGAGGTACTGCATGTCACATTCATGCAGAGCCGCCGGCTCGAAGGTTTCACCGGAGCGGTAGGTGCGGTCGAACAGGGCACCGGTAATCATGTTGCGCAGTTTGCATTTATATAGGGCCTGGCCCTTGCCGGGTTTAGAAAAGTCGAACTGGGCGATGACGTGCGGCTCGCCGTCGATCATCAGCTTGGTGCCTTTACGCAGGTCAGAAGTGCTCAGCATGGTATTTCTCCTCTATCAGTAATTGGCCCCAGGGGCTCAAAAGGGTCGACAGTCGAAACGTGGCATTTAACCATAGGAATGCCGTTCTTGTCATGAAGAAAATCCCTCTTCTGCGGCTTGCTCATGACGGTCGGTCATGCTATCAATGATGGCGTCGCAAGAAGTCCGCCCTACGGCGTTGCAGCGCTTTTTCAGGACTTCGACATACTATATGTATGCCTTCACCCCTGAAAAACCACTACGCCTTGTAGGCCGAAATTTTGCTTAGCCATCTCATGACTTTTTGCGAAAGCATCATCAATGGAGCGGTGTGGCAAGGGGCCGTTTATTGGAATAGGAGCAACCGATGATCGAATTTGTGGTGGATAGTAAGAAGTGCACCCGTTGCGGCGAGTGCGTCAAGGATTGCCCGGTCGGCATTATTGCCCTTGAAGAGAGCGGCCCGGAGCTGATTGCCGACAAGGCGAAACTGTGCCTTAAGTGCCAGCATTGCCTGGCGGTCTGCCCGACGGCAGCGGTCAGCGTTCTGGGCAGAAACCCCGCTGCCAGCCAGCCTTTGGCCGGGCATCTGCCATCGGCTGAACAGGTTGAGACGCTAATTCGCGGTCGGCGCTCGGTGCGTCGCTTTGCCCCCGAACCGGTCGCTAGCCAAACCATCAGCCGGCTGCTGCGGACCGCCGCCCATGCCCCCACCGGCCGCAATAACCTCGGCGTGCTCTTTACCGTTGTCGAGGACCAGGCCACCATGAAGCAGTTGCGCGAGGAAACTCTGGCCGGAATCCGCGAGGCGGTGGCGGCCGAGCGTCTGCCCAAGGGGCTGGAGTTTTTCGCCGGGATTGTCAAGGCCTGGGATCGAGGCACCGACGTCATCTTTCGTGACGCGCCCCATCTGCTGATCGTTTCGGTGCCCAAGGCGGGCCCGACCCCTGCGGCTGACGGTTATATTGCTCTCTGCACTTTCGAGCTGATGGCCAGCAGTCTGGGCCTCGGCACCCTGTGGGACGGCTTCGCCAACTGGGCCCTGGTCGATATTGCGCCTCAGGTCGGCGCCAAGCTCGGTATCCCCGAGTCGCACGAGCTCGTCTATACCATGCTGTTCGGTCAACCGGCGGTGCAGTACCATCGCACCGTGCAGCGGGACCAAGACGCCAACATTCAGCCGCTGGTTTGGTAGGGGCCGATCGCCGAACTCGCTGAGGTCGTTGCAAGTCCCCGCATCGGTTATAATCAACCGTCGAAGGAGCCACCATGTCCGCATGCCGTCGCAAAGGCCCCGATCTGTGGAGTCGCTCGCTGCGTTATCTCGCATTGGCCGGCTGGACCTTGCTGGTCAGCGCGTTTTTCATCCTCGACCGAGCCAAGCCGAAGGTCGAGACCTTCTTTGAACGGGTCTACGATATTCGTCTGCACCAGCGGTGGGACATGGAGCTGGCCCGCTATATTTTGTGGCTGATGGTTCTCGGCCTGCTGCTCAGCATTGTCGGACTGATCATCAACGCGCACCGCAACCGGCGCCGTACCGACCAGTGGCGTCTTTCGCTGATTTTTCTCGGGGTCATTTCCTTGTCCGGCATCCTCCTTTATCATGTGAATTTCGGCTGAACCGGATGACTGCTTTCGATTGCAAAGGCAGATCCCCGGTGGCCCTTTTGAGAGCGTTCCTCAGCGTTTAATCCCCGCTTCGCTACCCTTCTTTTTTACAATCTCGAATAACGTGATTTCCGGCGGCGACAGGACGCGCATGGGTGGTCCCCAGCTGCCAGTGCCGCGGCTGGTATAGAGCCAACCGCCGCCGGGCAGATCGTAGAGCCCGTTTTGCAGGGGATATTTGACAGCCGTCAGCAGGTTGAAGGGGAAAATCTGGCCGCGATGGGCGTGCCCGGAAAGCTGCAGGTCGAAGAGGCCGGCAGCTTTTTTGTCGATTAGAGGCCGGTGCTTGAGTAATATGGTGAAGCGCCCCTGGCGGTAATGTTCCAGCAGTTGCGCCTCCTGCGGCCGATGCCCGGCCGTCGGATCGTCCACGCCGACCAGGGTGACGATCTGGTTCAGTGTTACCCCCTCGTTGCGCAGCACGGTAAAACCGCTGCGCTGTAAAAAATCCAGCGACTGGTCGAGACCGGCGTAATATTCGTGGTTGCCGGTGACAGCGTATTTTCCCAGGGGTGGGTCGATGCGACGCCAGAGCTCGCTCAGGGGGGCGAGGTGACCCATTTGCGCGTCGACTATGTCGCCGGTGGCGATCAGCAGGTCAGGCTGCAGCCGTTGCAGTTCGGCCAGCACCGGTGCCAGGGTTTCCCCGCGATGGAGCAGGCCGAGATGCAGATCCGATATCTGGGCAATGCGTAGTCGCTCTCGGCCGGGTGGCAACTTGTCCGAGTACAGCTTTACCTCTTCGATGCGCAGGTCGGTCGCTTCGTAAACTCCGTACAGGCCGGCTGTGAGGGTAGCCAGCAGCACCAGCGCGGCACCGGCTGGCCGGTGCAGGGTCAGCAGCGGCAGGGCCGGTAGCAGCCGATTTATCAGCAGGGCCAGCAGATGCCAGCCAGCCATGACGGCAAACAGGCAGAAGGCGATGAACAGCAGCCCCATCCAGCAGTAGCTGACCCAGGCCAGGCCGCGGGCCGCTGCACCATGGCCACTGCGGTCGAGGAGCCGGACCACCACCGGGGAACCGATCATTAGCCCCATCCAGAACCAGACCAGGCTCGGCAGAAGGGGATGGCTGGCCAGCAAGGGATGCATGCCCCAGAAAACCAGCGCGTGCATCAGTCCGTAGACCGTTAGGAAAACCAGTACAAAGAGCAGCATGGCCATCCTTTCATTGGTTGCCTGGGCCAGCGAAGTTTACCCGGCCTTGTTGCGGTAATCGTTGCGGCTGCTCATGGCCGCGGCCTGTTTGCGCTGTTTGGTGCGCAGAGGGTAGTCCGGCGCGGCATAGCCGAGGGTAATCAGCAGGCCGATGCGGCGCCGGCGGGGGATATGCAGCAGCCGCTTGATCTTTCGTTCGTCAAACCAGCCCAACATGCAGCTGCCGAGCCCCAGTTCCGCGGCCTGCAGGCAGAACTGCGCCGCAGCGATGCCGATGTCGATCAGGGGAAATTGCCGCACTTTGACCAGGGCGCCAAGTCTAACCGCCAGCGGCGGTGGCTCTATGACCAGCACCGCTAGCAACGGTGCCTGCAAGGCAAAGTGATTAAAGGAGAGGCCTTTGCCGAAGGTGGCCTTGGCAACCTCGGTGCGCAGGGCTGGTTCGTCAACCAGGAGCAGGGTCCAGGGCTGAGCGTTGCAGGCCGAGGGGGCCAGCCGCACCGCTTCAATGAGCCGGTCCAGTTTTTCCTGCTCCACCGGTCGGTCGCTGTAACGGCGAACGCTCTGGCGACGGGTGATGAGTTGGGCAAGGTCCATGACTTTCCTTTCGGGGCCGGCGGCTATCTCTTACCATAGCCCATGCCGGCCACAGCGCAACCGCGGGGTCGGGATGCCATACCTGATCTGGCCAGCAAGATCGATTTGCGCTGGGAATATGGTCTGCACCCCAGCGGCGAAGGTGTTTTCACCGATTACGACAACACCAAGGTGCTGCTGGCGTTGAAGCTCAACGGTTTCGAGACGAGCCGGCGCGGGCTGCTGAAACACCTGGAATTGCACCTCGGCTATTACACGCGGGACTTCAGCGAGCCTGACCGGGAGCGCAACCTCTATGTCGGTATCGGCCTCAACCTCACCGATCTGCTGTGCCGCCATGGTCACGCCAAAACGGCTACCGTCCTCAACTATCTGCAACTGCCCGGCACCTACCTGCCTCTCACCGACGATTTCAACCCATCAATTTTGATGCTTTCGCAAAAAGACATGAGATGGCTAAGCAAAAATTTCGGCTTACAAGGCGTAGTGGTTTTTCAGGGGTGAAGGCATACATATAGTATGTCGAAGTCCTGAAAAAGCGCGGCAACGCCGTAGGACGGACTTTTTGCGACGCCATCAATTTTAGCGTTGCAGATCCCTGTTCAAATGCACAGTGGAAAAAAATGCTTTTGGCTGCCGACTTTTACGGAAAGCCACGTGGCGGATCCTTGGCTGAAGCGCTATAGTTAAACCACGAAACACAAATACCTCCATCTTTTGGCGCGTTGCCTCGGTCTCCTGGACAACGCGCCTATTTTTTTGTCCAATCTCAGCCCTCAGCCCTCAGCCCTCAGCCCTTCCTGCGAATCCCTTTGTCGGTCAACTCGACCTGCCGATTCTTGTACAGTCCGCCGACGGCTTTTTTGAACAATTTTTTGCTCATGCCCAGGGTTTGCTTGATCTCCAGTGGCGAGCTCTGGTCGTGCAGGGGCAGAAAACCTTCCTTCTCCAAGGCCTTAAGGATATCTTGCTTGGCCTGCTCGACCTCCTGTACACCACCGCGGCGTAGAGTTACATCGATCTTATGGTCCTCGCGAAGGCGCTTAATATAGCCCTTGAACCGGTCGCCGCGCCGCTGGCCGGGCATCAGGTCGTCCCTGTAGAGCAGGCCGCCATAGCGATGGTTGATGATCACCTTGGCGCCGAGATCGGTATATTCCCAAAGCAGCAGCTCGACCTCCTGGCCTTCGCGCAGATCGATCTTTTCCTTTGCCTTTTCCAGGCAGTGGTCGATGCGAGCTGAGGCGACGGTCCGTCCTTGATTGTCGAGATAGACCCTGACCAGATAATTACGGCCGACTCGCATCCGCTCCGGTTGCTCGCTATAGGGAACCAGCAGTTCCTTGTCCAATCCCCAGTCCAGAAAGGCACCGTGGCGAGTCACGGCGCTGACCTTGAGCAGGGCAAATTCGCCGACTTGGGCTTTCGGCTGCTTGAGGGTCGCCACCAGATCGCCGCTGCTGCTCTGGTAGAGAAAGACCTCTAGCCAGTCGCCGTCTTTCATCGAGGCGATCACCTCGGTGGCGGGCAGTAGGACACGATGCGGACCGGCCTGCAGCCAGGCCCCGTCGTCGTCGATGTGATGAATCTGCAGGGTGTTGATGCGACCGATGTCATACATGATGGGCTCCAATGGGCATGGGCGGATGGAAGTGAAAAAAAACAAGGAACGGCCATGTGGCCTGCTGTCGCTAAAGGTTGCGGGACTGGCCTTATTAGCACAACCGCTGATCCGCTGCAAAGAAAATAGGGCTTTGGCGGCAGCGATTGCGAGAGGCTCAAATTATTACAGAAGCATCCGTTGCCGTCAAAGCGTTTGGATGTTGAATCGAAAGCATCAGGTTTGGTCGCTGATTTTTTCCCGGCGGCCAGGGTATGATGAGGCAAGGAGATAAGGGATGACCCAACAACATCAAAACCAGAGGGGCCGGCACTGTTTCGAACAGGGGCCGATCCGGCCGCCGAGCGAGGCGGGCAGTCTGCTGCTGCGCGTTTCGCGCAACTGTCCCTGGAACCGCTGTACCTTCTGCCCATTGTACAAGGGCGAAAAATTCTCCCTGCGGTCGGCGGCCGAGGTCATGGCGGATGTCGATGCTGTAGCCTGTCATGTGAAATCTTTGCAGCAGGGCGAGGGAAAGGGGCTCCTCTCTCCGAGCCTGTTGCGGCAATGGCATGAGCGGTTGCCGAAGGCGGAAAGGGCTTCTTTTAGAGCGGCCGTTCACTGGCTGCAAAATGGCCTGCGGTCGGTTTTTCTGCAGGATGCCGATGCCCTGGTGGCCGGTGCGACGGAACTGCTGACCGTGCTGGAACACCTGCGACGAGTCTTTCCCCAGATTGAACGGGTGACTTGCTACAGTCGCTCGGCGACGGTGGTTCGTTATAACCCGGTAGAGCTGCAGGCCCTTTGCGGTGCGGGCCTGAGCCGTCTGCATCTCGGTCTGGAATCGGGCTCCGACAAGGTGTTGCACAAGGTCCGCAAGGGGGCCAGTCAGGCGCTGCACATTCAAGCCGGGCAGATGGTTCGCAAAGCCGGCATGGAGCTGTCGCTCTATGTCATGCCGGGGCTCGGTGGACGGGGCCTTTCCGCCGAGCACGCCCGGCAGACGGCCGCGGCCCTCAACCGAATCAATCCCCATTATATCCGCCTGCGCACCCTGGCGGTGCCTGACGGTACGCCCCTTGCCAATGAATTGGCGGCCGGCCAGTTCGATCCCTGCAGCGCCGTGGAAATCGTTCGGGAGATGCTGCTGTTGATCGAGTCCCTGCACGGCATCGACAGTGCCGTGGTCAGCGATCATGCCCTGAACCTGTTCGAGGATCTGCAGGGCAAGCTGCCCGGCGACAAGGAGCGGATGGTCGCCCTGTTGCGCTCTTTTCTCAATTTGAACGAGGAACAGCGAACCCTCTACCAGTTGGGCCGAAGGACCGGCTGTTTTCGGGGGATGGGGGACATGCAGGAGCCGACAAGGCTGGCGGAGGCCGAGAGACTGAGTCGGCAGTTGGGGGTCACCCCGGACAACGTGGAGGAGATCTGTGCCGCATTGATGAAACGCTATATCTAGGAGGGTGTCGGGTCTTCGGGGCGGCAGTTGAGGCTCGCCATGAAAAAAGCTGCGGCAGTGATTCGCCGGAGCTTTTGCGTACCAAAGGCTGGAAAGGGGCCGATTTCAACCTATTCCCTTAGACGTGCTGAAAGCTCACCTCGACGTCCTCGCGATGGGTGGGGTCGATTTGCCACAGGGTGCGTCCGGCAAAATTGAACAGCCGGGCGATGAGCAGGTCGGGGAACTGTTCAATGCGGATATTGTAAATAGTCACGCTGTCGTTGTAGTACTCCCGGCGGTCGGCGATCATGTCCTCCAGTTCCGAGATGCGGTTGCTCAGGCTCTGAAAGGCGCTGTCGGCTTTGAGATCGGGATAGCGCTCCACGACCATGAACAGCGAACGCAGGGTGTCGGTGAGCATGTTCTGGGCCTGCAGGGTGTCTTTGTCGCCACGGGCGTTCTGCACCATGGAACGGGCCTTGATGACCGCTTCCAGGGTCTTCTGCTCGTGTTGCATATAGCCTTCGCAGACCTTGATCAGCTTGGGCAGTTCGTCAAAGCGCTGTTTGAGCAGCACGTCGATGTTGCTCCAAGACTTGTCGATATTGTTCTTCAGGCTTACCAGGCCGTTGTAGATGGTGATGGTATAGATTGCCAGCACCACCAGTATCAGCAGCAGCACACCGAGCACGATCCAGCCGACCATGGGTTCCTCCATAAAAAATAGGGTTCAGATAAGTCGCAGATACTCTACCAGCATCATTACCGTCCAGACAACCGTCAAAAGTGCGCCACCGAACAGGGGTGCCGTATAGAGGCCGTAGCTGCGGGTGAGGTGGGTCTCCGATGGTGTTTCGGCGATGATGAAGGGCAGCGAGCGCTGCTGCGGCCGGGCAATAACCACCCGGTCCTGTTGCGGCAGCGTGCGGCCCTTTTCCTGCAAACTCTGATGCAGCAATTGCGCTTCGGTCTGACGACGGGCCTCGCTCCATTCCTGTTCGCAGATTTGGCCGTCGCCGTCACGGTCGTAACGGCCTAGAGCGGCGGAATCCTTTTTCAATTCCCGCAACGCCTCGATAACCCGCTGCCGCAGGGGCGGTCGCCGCCGGGCGTTTTCCATCGCCTGGCCGAGGATATAGAGCCGGGTCCCTTCGGCGATGGTCTCCTCAACCCATTTTTCATCCCGGTCGATATGGCTGGCCCTGTCCAGTAGCAGGTTCTGCTGGCCGCCGAAACCTTGCTGGCGTGCGCGTGGGCGTACCGTGGCTCGCTGCGGATCGATGATCACCGCGCCGGTGTCATCTTCCAGGTAAAAGGGCACATGGTTGCTGTCCTTGCAGCTGCTCAGGCGCCAACGATTGTTGCGATCCCGTCGATAGCGACGCAGCCGATAGTAGACGCAGGGCAGCTGGCTCATGGGCGAAACCAGGGCATACTTACGGCGTGCCTGGCCGTGTATTTCGACCAGACCCATGGCCAGCGAGCGGGCCTTGCTGGTTGGGGTGTTTTCCACCCGCCGCTTGAGCCGCAAAAAATGAAATCCGCCCCACAAAAAGGCCGCGGAAAGGGTCGCAGGCAGTAGGCCGGGACGAATGCCGTAGCGCAGCACGGCCTGGGCAAAAGCGGTGTTTCCCAGGGCTAGAAAGACGCCGATGCCCGCCGCCGTGCCATTGATCGACAGCCACTGCGGCCGTGACAGCCCGCCCCTGCGTGGCCGAAACGGCGGCATCGGCAGCGGGGCGACGGTGGCAACCGGGGGGGCCGGATCTGCCAAAGGGATCATCTCGTCGCGCAGTTCATCGAGCAGTTCGCCGACGTAAGCCACATCGCCCAGGAGAGGGGCGACCGACCGGTTTTGAATGTCGATCGGGATGGGCCGAACCGGTCCGGCAGCGGCCAGGCCGGTCATCAGCCAGCCGAAGCGGCTCAGGCTGGCGAGATTCTGCTGTTCCCACGCACCGCCGTCGGCGGCCTTTTCCACCCGGCAGCCGGGCAGGTTGGCGAGGCCGAAATCGAGGGACAGGGTGCAGGGGGAGGCATATTCCTGCACCCGTTCGAGAATGCGCTGCAGGTTGATGGTCGCGCTCAGGCTCATGCCCTCGCCCAGCCCCCTGGGATCGAAGCGTCCGGGCAGAATCCGTACCGCGCTTTGCACCCCGCCGGCGTCGGCGAGCAGGTAGAGATCAAGCACCGGTTGGGCCCGAAGAA
>JAUWLU010000371.1 GCA_030613545.1 Desulfuromonadales bacterium | reverse complement strand
CCCCAGTGCCAACGCCGCCACCGGCATCCTCGAATACTTAATCAAGGAGCGCGCCGTCTCCGGCGAGATCGACCCCGAGGCCGTGGCCCTGGCGACCAAAGATTTTTGGTCGATGTGGGAAGATTCCGACCAGGTGGCCTTTACCGCCGCCATCGGCCAGACGGCGGGCAATATCTGCACCGTCACCGCCCCGGCCGTGGTGCTCGATCAGCCTAAGTACGGCGATCGGGAGAACATCCTCACCTATGCCCTGCCGCTGATCCTGTGCCCGACCAGCAGCGGCGACGACGAAATCAGTCTGGCCTTTACCTGCTAAGGAGCGAACGTAGATGCGTGATTTGCAACCCAGCGACAAAACCAAACTGACCGTTTTCGACGCTATCGGCGGCGGGGACGTGGATCTTTTTTACCGGATGCCCACCACAAAGGAGCGCACCGCCTATTCGTCCTCCTTGGTTAAACGGAAAGGCAATAAGATAATTAATAAAACCGGTGAAACTCGTATCAGGTTTGGTCTGGACATTCTGACCGGAGTTCAGGACGGCTACTTCTCCTACGGTGGCCAGCCGGTAAGTTCTGACCCGAACAGCCCCGACTACCGCGAGGATTGGAAAGACCTGGTCGAAAAGACAGCCAGCGACCTGATCAGTGCCCTGTCTGTCACTGTCTTTGAGGGCGTTCGCCCTGCTGGCGGGGATGTTGAGATGGTTTCTGACGACGAGGAGGCCGAAGACGCCGTCCCTTTGTCGACGAGCTGCGGCGACTGAGGCAGAACTGCACTGCCGAAAAGCGCCGCAAATGCGCCCAGAGCGCCGGGCCGCACCTTGCCGCCATGTGCAGCGCGTGCCCGGCGCGGGAGCCCTACCAGGCCAGCGCCTGGTTCAACCACGTCTGGCAACTGTACCAGCTGCAAAAGGCGGGCTACCCCTTCGCCGCCGACGATCTGACCCTCGAAGAGTGGTACGGCCTGGCCGAGATGGTCGCCGCCCTCGACGCACCGCCGGAGACAACTGATGGCCAATGAAAGCCGCGTGACATTGCGAATCACCGCCAAGGGCGACAAGGAAGTCGAAACCGCCTTCGGCCGGGTGCGGACCTCGCTGGGGCGGGTGAATAAAGAGGTCGAGCGCTATAGCAAATATATCACCGTCGCCGCTGTGGCCGCCGCGGGCCTGCTGATCAAATCGTCGATCGAGGCCGCCCTCGAGATGGAGCGCATGGAGAACACCCTCAAGGCCGCCACTGGCAGCCTCGAGGCGGCCGAGCGGGAGATGACCTTTTTGCAGGCCGAGTCCGACCGCCTGGGCCTCAGCCTGCGCACCGCCGGCGCCGACTTCGCCACCCTGGCCGCTTCGGCCCGGGGCACATCTCTGGCCGGGCAGGGCGTGCGCGACATCTTCACCGCCGTGGCCGAGGCCAGCACGGTCATGGGCCTTAGCGCCGATCAGACCTCCGGCGCGGTGCTGGCCGTGAGTCAGATGCTGTCAAAGGGCAAGGTCAGCGCCGAAGAGCTGCGCGGCCAGCTCGGCGAGCGCCTGCCGGGGGCCTTTCAGATCGC
>JAUWLU010000066.1 GCA_030613545.1 Desulfuromonadales bacterium | reverse complement strand
TGCGTTTCATGGCGAATCCTTTCTGGGCAGGAAGGGGTGTTCAACGACGTTGCAGCAAGCGCCCCAGGCGTAGCAGCAGACCCTGGCGGGTCTGCAGGGCGCCGTGGGGACAAAGCTCCTGGCAGCAAAAGCAGCCGATGCAGCGGCGATAGTCGATGTGCAACCGACCCTTGCCAATCGCCATGACCTGCGGCGGGCAGTGCTTGACGCACAAGCCGCACAGAGTGCAGCGCTGGGGATCGACCTGCGGTCGGGCACTTAAGGACTGTTTGAGAGGGGTTCGCAGCCAGCTTGGCAGGCCAAAATTGACGTCGGTGGTTTTTGCCGGTCGAAAGCTTGCGCAGCGCAATTCCTCCAAGGGCGTCCCGCTGAGTTCGATCTGGTTTAGCTGGCTGCCCTGGCGATCGCTGGCTGCTGCAACCCGCTGGGTCCAGACCTCCTGCTGGCGCATTCCGACCAGTTCGCAGGCCACCGTGTCGAGGGCCAGGGGGCTGCGGCTGGCCAGCAGGGCGCCGATGTGAATGGGGTCGCCGCTGCCGGGGCCGTCGCCTTCCATGGCGGTGACGGCATCGGCGATGGTCAGGGCCGGAGCGATGTGCTCAGCCAGTTCCAGCAGCATCAGGGCGAAAAAGGCCTTGTCGGCACCGGCCTGCAGGTGCAGCCGGGGTTTGCGCATGCCGACCACCGCACCGAACAGGTTTTTCACTCCGCAGGTCAAACCCATCATCTGATGGGTTTTGAGTTTGGGCAGGTTGATGACCACGTCGGCGTCGAGGATGTCGCGGGCGATCTCCGGCTGGTGAAAGGTCGAACCCTGAGGGCGGATGCGCACCGATTCGCTGAAGGGGGCGAATTCCGCCCCGGTCTCTTCGATCACCGCCAGGATGCCGCAGCGCCTGGCCACCTGCAACGGGCTGCCGACCCCCGGCGAATCGCCGACCGCCACCTGGCCGCCGGTCCTTTGCACCAGGCGGATCACGGCTCGCACGATCTCCGGATGGGTGGTGACCGCCCGCTCCGGCTCTTTGGCCGCCAGCATGTTCGGCTTGATCAGTACCCGCTGGCCGGGGCTGACGAAAGCGGCCATGCCCCCTGCCGGTGCCAGCAGGGTGTCCAGTGCCTGCTCCACCTCGGCCCGCTGATAGCTGGCACAGCGGCCGAGGGTCACCTGGGCTTTCATCCGGCCAGCACCTTGATATGCATTCTGCGCTGCCGGGGGCCGTCAAATTCGCAGAAGTAGATTCCCTGCCAGGTGCCGAGCACCGGCGTGCCCCCTGCGACGATCAGCAGTTCTCCGGCACCGACCAGGGAGCTTTTGATGTGCGCGGCGCTGTTGCCTTCGGCGTGGCGATAGCGATCCTCGAAGGGAATCACCTTGTTCAGTTCCATGGTGATATCCCGGACCACGTCGGGGTCGGCATTTTCGTTGATGGTGACAGCGGCCGTGGTATGGGGCACCTGCAGCAGGGCCAGGCCCGAGTCGATGCCGCTGGCGGCGATGGCGCGGCGGACTTCGCTGGTGATATCGATCATCTCCACCCGTTGTCGGGAGACGATCTCGATGGTGGTCATGGGCAGTCCTCCTTCAGCAGTTCGACGATGCTGCGCAGAACCTGGCGGCGAAACAACAGGCTGGTGTGGCCGCTGCCGGTCAGTTCGATGTTGCGGGCGCCGTCGAGCCGGGCGTGTTCATAGGGTAGCACCATGTTGTCGTGGCGGCTGTAGATGGTGCTGATACGGGCTTCCGGCGGCAAGGGCTCGGTGGCCAGGCGCTGCAGAAAGGAGGAGCCCGGCATGAGCAGCTGGCCCAGGGGCGAGAGGGCGAAGGGGGCCAGCTTGGAGCCGCCGTTGGGGGTGGCGATCAGCAGGCAGTGATCGACCTTGTGGGCGCCACCGCGAATCTGCAGGTAGTTGCGGGCGATGATGCCGCCCATGGAATGGCCGATCAGGTGGACTTTCTGCAGACCGTTGGCCTGGCGCAGTTCATCCACCCGCTTGGCCAGCCGTTCGGTAAGAATCTCCACGTCCTTCCAGGGCGGTAGAGCGATGGTATGAAGAGCGGAAAATCCCTGGCGGTGGAGACAAAACTTGAGCCACAGCCAGCAGGCGGGGGACTGAAATAGACCGTGCAGCAGAATGATTGGCTGCTGCTGTTCGGCAGCGATCTTCTCTTTACGGTTGAGCCAGCCAAAGGGCTGCAGTAGGATGGTCAGGGTCAGGCAGGCGGTTTCAACGGCGATCAGGGCCATGGCAAACAGCAGGCGGCGCGGCGCCAGGCGATTTTCCAGCAGCTGCGGATCGCGGTTGGCGTATTCGTACCAGGCCATGGCGAAAGTCAGACTCACCACCGCTGCCACGGCACCAACAAAGAGAGCTAACAGACTGAAAAAAGTGGCCAATGTCCCTCCTTAAAAGGGCATTATTACACGCACATCGAGAGGCGTCAACGGCTTTGGCGGCAGGTCTGAGGGAAGCTTTTCGAGGTTTTTGGCACGGTCTATTACCGAGGGATGTATGCAACAGCTGATGGCCGACTTTGAGCAGCACCTCGCCGTTGAGCGGAACCTGTCCGCCCATACCCGGCGGGCCTATCGCCAGGACCTGGAAGAGTTTCGGTCCTTTTTGCAGCAGGATTCAACTGCCGCTGCCGCGTTAAGGGTGACGGAGGTCGATACGCTGGTCTTGCGCCGCTATCTGGCCCTTTTACACCGCAAAAACCGCCGTTCGACCATCGCTCGCAAACTCTCCGCCCTGCGAAGCTTTTTCGCCTACCTGGTGCGTCAGGGGGTGTTGACCACCAACCCCGGAGAACTGATCTCCACCCCGCGGCAGGAAAAGTATCTGCCCAAGACCTTGACCGTCGATGAAGTCTTTGCTTTCATCGAGCAGCAGGGGGGCTCCGAACTGCTGGTTTGCCGTGATCGGGCCATTCTTGAGGTCCTCTATTCCTGCGGACTGCGGGTCGGCGAGCTGACGTCCCTCAATGTCGACAGTATCGACTGGGAACAGAGCCTGGTCCGGGTGCTGGGTAAGGGCGGCAAGGAACGGCTGGTGCCCCTGGGCCGGCAGGCCCGTGCCGCACTGAAGCGCTACCTCGATGTGCGCGGCGGGGCGCAAGACGAAGACGCTCTGTTTCTCAACTATCGCGGTGGCCGCCTGAGTGCTCGCAGTATCGAACGTAATTTCAAAAAGCTGTTGCTCAAAGCCGGCCTGGTCAAGGACGCCTCTCCCCATAGCCTGCGTCATTCCTTTGCCACCCATCTGCTCGATGGTGGAGCCGACCTGCGTGCCATTCAGGAGCTGCTTGGCCACGCCTCCCTTTCCACTACCCAGAAATACACCCAGGTCAGCCTCGATCATTTGATGGAGGTTTACGACCGGGCCCACCCCCGTGGACGAAAAAAGTAGCGACACCAATAGCGCTCTTCGGTCTTTTTCGTGGCAAAGGCGCTGCCTGGTCAGCCAGGCTTCTGGCTGTAGCTGCCCGTTACGCAGAAAGGGCGTCCATGGGGACGCCCTTTCTGCTTGTTGAACCTTTTGCCAGACACGCTGGAGTCGATCAGTCCCAATCAGGAACTTTCATGGTTCCGCAGGTGGCCAGATTCTGCTGCATGCGGAACACCTTGTCGAGCATGTGCGGTTCGTGACCGCACCCTTTGGCCAGGCATTCGCTGCTGGCCCGGTCGAAATAGCCCTGCAGGATCGGCTGGTAGTCCGGATGGGCGCAGCGGTCGATGATCAGCTGAGCCCGGTCACGGGGGCAGAGCCCGCGCAGGTCGGCGAGTCCCTGCTCGGTGACCAGCACGTCGAGGTCGTGCTCCGTGTGGTCGACATGGGGGACCATGGGCACCACGCAGCTGATACCGGTCGGGTCGGTTTTCGTGGGGCGCACCGAGGGCGAATGCATGATCGAGAGAAAGGCGTTGCGTAGAAAATCGCCCGATCCGCCGATGCCGTTGATCATGCGGGAACCGCCGACCAGGGTCGAGTTGGCATGGGCATAGATGTCGAATTCGATCGGTGTGTTCATGGCGATGACACCGAGCCGGCGGATGATTTCCGGGTTGTTGGCCAACTGCTGGGGCCGCAGCACGATCTTGCTGGTATATTCGTCCCACTTGTCGTAGAGGCGCTGAAAACCTTTTTCGGAGAGGGACAGGGAGGTCGCCGAGGCGAACTGCAGCTTGCCCGAATCGAAAAAGTCGAGCATGGTGTCCTGCAGGACCTCGGTGTAGACGGTCAGGTCGGAAAAGGGTCCGTCGACCAGGCCGCCGACCACCGCATTGGCGATGTTGCCGACCCCCGACTGCAGGGGCAGCAGATTGGCCGGCAAGCGTCCAGCCTTGACCTCGGCGCCGAAGAAGTCAAGGATGTGGCCGGCAATGCGTTCGGAAATATCATCGGTGGCGCCCAGCGCTCGGCCGTTGTCGGGTTCACGGGATTCGACGATGGCTACCACCTTGCTCGGGTCGCAGGGTACGTAGGGCCGGCCGATGCGGTCGCTGACCTTGCTGATGAGGAACGGCTTGCGATTCGGCGGCAGATCCGGGATGACAATGTCGTGCAGCCCCTCATGGGAGGGGATGGCGGTATTGATTTCAATGATCAGCCGTTCCGCGGTCTGGATGATCTCGCTGGCGATGCCGACCGAACCGGCCAGAATGATGTTGCCTTCGGGGGTGATGGCCGACGCTTCGATAATGCCGAGGTCGAGCTTCCCTCCCAGATCCTTGGTGTAAAAGCCGTACATCAGGTCCTGGGCAAACATCGACAGGTGCTTGTCGTTCATGCGGATACGCCCGCTGTTGATGCCCTTCTGAATGTTTTTGCCGCTCTGGTAGGGCCAGCGTCGAGCGATCATGTCGAGGGAAGCCCAGCGGTCTTCCGTTTCGGTGCCGACGGAAGCGCCGATCAGCAGGTTGAAGCGCAGTTTGCCCTGCAGGTTGTTAGCTTCGACATGGTCTGCCAGCGCCTTGGGGACCGCCTTGGGGTAGCCGACGGGGGTGAATCCCGACCAGCCCAGGTTCATGCCGTCCTTGAACAGCGGAAGGACCTCCTCGACGGTCTTGACCCGGTTACGCAGAAGAGGGCAACCGATACGGCTTTCTAGAGTGGACATGGTTCTACTCCTCGATCTGGAGATATGCTTGCACTGCTGCCGCCATAAGCCACTGGACCATTGTGGTTAAGCTGATCGTGCAACATGTTGGTGCTGGCAGGGCGAATATTCAGGGCTTGCGACGGGGGATCTAACAGCCTGATCGGGCCTGCTACCGGTGAGCTGCCCGGGAAGTTTGGCGGATTGTTTACAACGCTGCTGAACTATGTAAAGGGCTGTATACGGACGTCAAGGGCAAACCGAGCCAGCGATGAGCCGGTTTTTTTGCGAGCTAGAATCAGAGGTCCTGTCGCAGCAGTTTTTCCGCCTTGGCGTAATATTCGCTGCCGGGATAATCGTGCAGCAGTTTCTCCAGGGTTTTCACTGCCAGGGCGGGGTGGCCGTTTTCCAGGTAGGCCTGGCCAAGATAGAATCCGACCTGGTCCAGGCCGGAAAAATCCGGGAAGCTTTCGTAAATGGCATTTAGCCGGTTGATGGCCGAGCGGTGCTCACCGGTTTTAAGGTAAAAGCGGCCGACGTAGAGTTCGTGTTGGGCCAGATGATCACGGCAATAGCGAATGATTTCCGGGGCCTCCTTGGCCCGCCAGTCGTCAGGGTAGAGCCGTTGCAGGCTTTCAAAGGTGACAATGCTGTTGCGGGTTGCGGTCTGGTCGCGGTCAATGGCGAGGATCTGATTGAAATAAGACCTGCCGAGGCGATTCAGGACCCGGGCTGTTTCGGGGTGGCCCGGATGCTGCTTGAGAAAGCTTTCGTAGGCGCTGGCAGCTTCGGGATAGTCCTCTGAGGCAAAATGGGTGTCGGCCAGCAGCAGTTCGGCTTTCATGTTGATCTCTGCCGATTCGTAGATTTCGCGAGCTTTCTCCAGGGCGGTGACGGCATCCATGTAGTCACCGGCATCAAATTGGGCTTTACCCTGAAGGTAGTAATCCTCTGCACTTTTGGGCTGGGGAGTGCCGGGACCTATGCAGGCCGCGAGCAAAAAGGAAGGCAGTAAAGCACACAAAAAAGCCAATTTCATTATATCTGAACCTCACCGATGGAAGATGGACAAACGCTGCGGCACAGGTTAAGGGATTTGCTGTTGTTTGTCAATCAAACAGCCTTTGACCGGGGGGACACTAACCTGGGTCAGCTATTGGCGAGGACGAGCTGCCCCTTGAGTTTCTCTAGCGCGCATTTTTCGATCTGGCGGATTCGTTCACGGCTGATGCCGTAATGGTCGGCCAGTTCCTGCAGGGTTTGGGGGGGGTCGCAGAGAATACGTTGCTGGACAATGTGCCGCTCCCGCTCCTTGAGCACCGCCAGGGCATCTTCCACCCGGGTCGAAAGAATCCGAGCCTCTTCATGCTCCAGCAGCAGCGTCTCCTGATTGTCCCGCTCGTCGGCCAGGGAGTCGAGCAGGGTGTAGTCGCTGCCCTCCGTCAACTCCAGATTGAGGGACGCATCACGGGCGGCCATACGCAGCGCCATTTCTTCGACCTCATCGTCACGCACCGCCAGTTCTTTGGCGATGTCCTGCGGCTCTTCGCGACCGGTCAAGCGGCGCAGGGCCCGGCGGGTCTGGTTGAGTTTGAAAAAGAGTTTCTTCTGAGCCTGGGTGGTGCCGATCTTTACCAGGGACCAGTTTTTCATGATGAAATTGTTGATATAGGCCCGAATCCACCACACGGCATAGGTGATGAATTTGAGTCCGCGCTCCGGATCGAACTTGCGCAGCGCCATCATCATGCCGATATTGCCCTCCTGAATGAGGTCGAGGGTTTTCAGCCCATAGCCCCGATATCCGTGAGCGATCTTGACTACGAAACGCAGATTGGCGCAAATCAGGTTTTGGGCGGACTGCAGGTTGCCCTGGCTCCGGTAGGCTGTGGCAAGACGATATTCTTCCTCGCGACTGAGCAGGTCGAATTTTTTGATCTGGGCAATATAGAGATCGAGGGTGTCGGTAATTGTTGGCAGGTAGAGGGTGCTCATTGCAAGGGCCTCCCTGGTGCGGTCTGTTTTTGAGTTGTATTAGCACTCCATCGGTCCGAGTGCTAATACATATAGCAAATCATATAGATTGGTGCAAGGGAAAATATCGCTCGCGCCTTGCCGGGCAAAGAGAACCAGGCTTGGGCGGGGGGCTGGCGGGCTAGATGTTAATTGACATGTCTGATGGGGAGTACGATAATGACGCGCTGGTGATGCGTCAGGTTTATTTGTAATGATCGGGCCTTTGCTCGGGCCTGCTTGCTTTACGGAGGGTGCAATGCAACTGGTCTATATCGCTGCTTTTGGTGCCATGGGTTGCCTGTCCCGCTTTTTCGTCTCCGGCTGGGTTTACGCCTTGGTCGGCAGAGGGCTACCCTATGGTACGCTGGCAGTCAATATGATCGGCTCGCTGCTGCTCGGTCTGCTCATGGAAGGCGGTCTGCGCAGTGCCATGTTGCCGGCCGACCTGCGGATGGGCATTACCACCGGGTTCATGGGCGGGTTTACCACCTTCTCGACCTTTTCTTATGAGACCATCCGTTTGCTGGAAGACGGCAGTATGCTTGCCGCCGGTGCCAACATATTGTTGAATGTCCTTGTGTCTGTGGTTTTTGCCGGTCTGGGGATTTTCCTGGCGCGGCAATTATAGAATTGAGGGAGGCCGTTTCATGAAGCTTGAAGGGGAACAGACTTTGATGCGTATTTTCATCGGTGAAAGCGACCGTTGGAAAATGAAACCCTTGCACGAAGCGCTGGTGGAAATGTTCCGGCAGGAAGGTTTTGCCGGCGCTACAGTGCACAAGGGGATTATGGGGTTCGGTTGTCACAGTGTGACCCACACCGACAAGCTGCTGCGCTTTTCCGCCGATCTGCCAATTATTATCGAAGTGGTCGATAGCGCGGAAAAAATCAAGACCATTATGCCTCGTATCGATGACATGATGGACGGTGGTATGATTACCCTTGAAAATACCCACGTCATTCGTTATCGCAAAGACGACATTTCCTGCTGCGACAAATAAATCTATGCAACCGGGGCTTGTCGCCCGCCTGGCGGTAGTCCCGGTTCTTCCTTGTTGTTGCGTGCGTGGGGCGGTCTGCCCCTGTCGCAGCGTTTGCCGGCTTTCCGGCGGTCGTTGACGAGCGTATTCGGTCGCGCAAGTATGCTCCGAACGGCCATTTTCGTTCAATTCTCACTGGCTCATGACCCTTCCCGTCAATCTGTTGCGCATGGCGCCCTGGGCGCATGCCTTTCTGGCCGAGGTCCTGCCTCCGGGCAGCCTGGCTGTAGATCTTGCCGCCGGAAACGGTCACGATGCTCACTTTCTTTATCGCCTGGTCGGCGAGCGGGGGCGGGTGCTGGCCTTTGATGTGCAGCATGAGGCCTTGCAGGCGACGGCCGAGTTGTTGGGGCAACAGGGGGGCGAAGGTCTGGTCCGGTCTGTTGAGGCCTGGTGCATCGTGCACGGACCCGGGAATTTATCTGGTCCACGATTGCCATAGATGTCTTGCCAGCTAGCTGAGCGAACCGGCCGCCATCGTGGCCAACCTCGGTTATCTGCCCGGTGGCGACTCTCGCCATGCCACCACATTCCCTGCTGCTCTGGCGGCATTGCAATCGGCCCTCGACCGGCTTGCCCCTGGCGGTCGTTTGGCGGTGGTCTGTTATGTCGGCCATCCGGGAGGCTCGGCGGAAGCGGAAAAAGTCGAGCAACTGTCTGCCGGACTGCCGCCTGAGTATTGGGATGTTTTACAACTGTCAGCGGTAAATCGTCGCGCCGCGCCTACCCTGTTGGTTGTCGAGCGGCGTCAGCGAAAAATTGATTCTCCGTCCTAGCGAGTCGTGTCATGTCAGTGTTGAAGCGGGATCCACTGGATACCCTGCATAGCGTCTTCGGTTATCGGTCCTTTCGCCCGTTTCAGCAGCCGATTGTCGAAGGTCTGATCGCCGGGCAAAGCGCCTTTGTGCTGATGCCCACCGGCGGCGGCAAGTCGATCTGTTACCAGCTGCCTGCCCTGCATCGCCCCGGAACCGCCATCGTTGTTTCCCCCCTGATAAGTCTGATGAAGGATCAGGTCGATGCCTTGCAGGTTAACGGCGTGCGGGCTGCCTTTTACAACTCTTCCCTGCGCAGTGCCGAGGCTCGCCAGGTTCTGGCACAGCTGCACGAAGGGCAGCTCGACTTGCTCTATGTCGCTCCGGAACGGTTGATGAGCGAGGGCTTTCTGGAGCGGTTGCGGCAATTGCCCGTGGCCCTGTTTGCTATTGATGAAGCGCACTGCGTCTCCCAGTGGGGGCACGATTTTCGACCAGAGTATGTTCAGCTCGGTAATTTGCGAAAACTCTTTCCCGAGGTGCCGCTGATCGCCCTGACTGCTACGGCCGATGCCCAGACTCGGGAGGAGATCCTGCAGCGCCTCGGCTTGAACGATGCCGCCAGCTTCATCGCAGGCTTTGATCGGCCCAATATCCGTTACACGGTGGTGGAAAAGAGCAAACCGGCTCGCCAGTTGATGGATTTTCTCGATCGGCAGAAGCACCAGGCTGGTATCGTCTATGCGTTAAGCCGCAAGCGGGTCGAAGAGGTGGCGCAGAGGCTGCAGCAAGCGGGGTTGTCCGCCGCTGCCTACCATGCCGGACTCGGCGACGAAGAGCGTCGGCGGGTGCAAGAGGCTTTTCTGCGGGACGACCTGCAGGTGGTGGTGGCGACCGTGGCCTTCGGCATGGGCATCGACAAGTCCAACGTCCGCTTTGTGGTCCATTACGATCTGCCCAAAAACATCGAAAGCTACTATCAGGAGACCGGCCGTGCCGGCCGCGACGGGTTGCCGGCCGAGGCGCTGCTGCTGTTTGGCTACGGCGATATTGCCATCAGCCGCGGCCTCATCGAGCAGGGTCGCAACGAACGGCAGAAGCGAATCGATGTGCACAAGCTCAATGCCATGGTGGCCTTTGCCGAGGCCCAGCTCTGCCGCCGGCGGGTGCTGCTTGGCTATTTCGGCGAGCAGCTGGCTGCCGATTGTGGCAACTGTGATATCTGTCTCGATCCCCCTGAGCTCTATGATGCCACTGAAGATGCCCGCAAGGCCCTTTCCTGCGTTTTTCGGGTCGGTCAGCGCTTTGGCGCGGGGCATGTCATCGATGTGTTGCGCGGTGCGCAGAATCAGCGTATAGGGCAGCTGGGCCACGATAGGCTATCCACCTACGGCATTGGGCGCGGTCAGAGCCAGGAGGTCTGGGGCAGCCTGTTGCGGCAGCTGATCCATCTCGGCTATTTGGAGCAGGATGTAGGCAACTATTCGATTCTCAAGCTGACTGCCGCCGCGCGTCCGCTGTTGCGTGGCGAAGAGGTGTTGCAGCTGGCTCGTCCGCGGGTACGGGTGGCGGCCGCGAAAAAGTCAGTACGCAAGGGAGCTGCGGAGTTTCAACCCGATCCCGAACTGTTTGAAGCGTTGCGGGCGCTGCGCAAGCGGTTGGCGGAGCGCGACCATGTGCCCCCCTTCGTGGTCTTCAGCGACGCCACCCTGGCCGAGATGGCCAGCGTGCGCCCTGCCGACGAAACGGCCCTGCTGGAAATCAACGGAGTCGGCCGGCGCAAGCTGGAGCGTTACGGCGCCGACTTCCTCGATATTATCCGTTCCCTTTGACAGCAGGCCACCCGCAGAGCGGTCGGAGGAGTCCTGTAGTGAAAATCGTGTCCTTCAATGTCAACGGCATTCGTGCCCGACTGCACCAGCTGCAGGAACTGGTCGACCGGCATCGCCCCGATATCATCGGCCTGCAGGAAACCAAGGTGCAGGATAAGGATTTCCCCCTGGCTGCCGTGCAGGAGCTCGGCTACCGGGTCCAGTATCACGGCCAGAAGAGCCATTACGGGGTGGCCCTGATGTCCCGCTGCGAACCCCTGGAGGTGCAAAAGGGTTTTCCCGGTGACACTGACGGCGACCAGCGCCGATTGCTGGCCGCCGCCTTTGCCCTGGCCGACGGCGGCAAGCTGTGGGTGGTCAACGGTTATTTCCCCCAGGGCGAGAGCCGCAGCCACCCGGTCAAGTTTCCGGCCAAGGAGCGCTTTTATGCGGAACTGCTTACTTTTCTACAGCAGCGTTGCGATCCGGCCGATCGGTTGGTGGTGATGGGGGATTTCAACGTGGCGCCGGACGATCTCGATATCGGTATCGGCGCCGACAACGCCAAGCGATGGCTACGCAGCGGCAAATGCAGCTTTTTGCCCGAAGAGCGGCAGTGGTTGCAGAGGCTTCAGGAATGGGGGTTGGTCGACACCTTCCGTATCAGGCATCCTTTGGTGGAAGACCGCTTCAGCTGGTTCGACTATCGCAGCCGCGGGTTCGAGCGGGAGCCGAAACGCGGCCTGCGCATCGACCTGCTACTGGCCAGTAATCCCCTGGCAGGCTGCTGCGGCGATGCCGGAATCGATTACCACATCCGCGCCATGGAGCGTCCTTCGGATCACTGTCCGGTGTGGGCCGCGTTTGACTTCACTCCATCCAGAAATGCCGAATGAGTCCAGAATCTTATGGAAAAAATGCTCTTTCATTGGGGCGGTGAGTATCGTTTCGGGCTGCTCAGCAAAGGGCAAACAGGCGCGATAAAGGGTTGACGATCCGTCGGCATCACCCTCGTGTATTTTGTCACCCAAAACATCGATGTCGAGTTGGTTGCTGCCGTGGCTAAGCACGATGTTGAACGTTCCGGCGTTGGTGCTGTCGGCTCCCTCTGGATTCTTCCCCCCTCCCTGTACGCTAAGTACCACTTCATGGCTGATTCCATGAATCAGCCCCTATGTCGGTGCCGGCGTCAACTGGGTCTATGTCTGGGACGAACAATTGGTGCTTGGAGATGTTGAAGTGGATGCCAGCTTCGGTTGGGCCGCCAAGGTTGGCGCCGGTCGAGAATCAAAGTCTTTCTGTCTGTCGATTAAGGGTATCGAGAGGCAGTGTTGCCTTTCTTTGGGCTTTAGGCGGCTCGGCGGGAAAAATGATTGTTTGAGGTCGTGATATAAAGGAAAAGGCCGGACAGATGCCCGGCCTTTGTTGCATCAAGTTGCTGGAAGCTTGAATTAGTCGGGGATGACCGCGCAGCAGGACAGCTCCACCCGGCGGTTGCGCTGCCGACCGTCGATGGTATCGTTGCTGGCAATGGGGGCTTTTTCGCCGAAACCGCGAGCGAAGAGCTTGTCCGCGTCAAGCTTGAAGTTCTCTACTAGGTAAGAGCGCACGCTTTCGGCCCGACGTTGGGAGAGGGCTTCGTTGTAAGGCTCGTTGCCCGTCGAATCGGTATGGCCGGCGACGAGGATCTTCTGGTTGGAATATTTGCGAATAAAGGCCGCGCCCTTGGCCAGTTCGTCGTGGTAGCGGGGCTTGATGTCGGATTTGTCGACATCGAATTCGACGGACAGGGTGATGGAA
>JAUWLU010000285.1 GCA_030613545.1 Desulfuromonadales bacterium | reverse complement strand
CCCCCTGCCCGCCCCGATCCTCAAGATCGTCCAGTGCGAATGCGAAGTGGTCTGGATCCGCCAATTCAGCAAGGGCTCGACCCTTGAGCCCGGCATGGGTCTGAAATTCCTCGACCTGCCCGAAGGCGATGGCGAAACCATCGACCATTGGGTACGCCATCATCGAGGCTGAACAGCTCGTTCGACCGATGCAACACTTGCCCAAGATAAAACCCCCGCAAGGTAAATGCGGGGGTTTTTACGTTTTAACGCTCTGGCGGCAACAGCAAAAGACGTTATAGATCAGGACAGTCCGTAAAACATAGGTCCATCTCGGTGCCTTATGAATAATGCCTTGTGGAATTAGCTTTCTGGCTTTCCTATATTCATCATGTTGACACAATGCCGCGTCGTGGTAGCTTTTAAATACAGTCTATGACTAGATAATTCATAGAAGTTGGATCAAGTCTAGAAGGTTCCACGTCACATTCAATGGAGGTGCCATGAACAAGCAACATGCAATTTTCGAACTACCGGGACAGAGCGCCGATTTTGACAAGGTCATTTCGGATGAGAGTAACGATGTAACAAACATCAACTTCTCCTCGGCCACCGTGGAGGGCGCGGTGAAGCACTTTGCCTTGGTGGTCTGGCACGACTTCGAGTACGGCGAGCATACGCCCTAAGTCAGGACATTCGGACCCCTGACGACATACACGCGCAGGGGGGGGAGGCCAACTGGCCCCTCAACGACATGAGGTCCGCCTAAATATACGGAAAAGCTCAATCAATTCAACTGAAAGCCGCTGCCTGCAAAGACAGCGGCTTTGTTGTTTCTGCTGCGGGCATGGCATTGGCGAAAGCCGCTGCATCAGGACGCTATGGGCAGTGGTTCGCGCGGGCCGTTCCTCTGCGCCGCGACTAGATTTGACCCCATCCCCCAATCCGAGTATTATAAAACGCACGGGCGACGCCCCGCCAGGGTGTTCCGTTCTGGTCCCGCAAGGAGAATCGTTAAGAACATTGCCCTGTGCGATGCTTCACAGAGCTCCTTTCCTTTCAGAGTAGCGCTTGGTTCTGGCTCACCCGCAGAACCGGGTCGCGGGTCGCTCTGTCCTGATTTGAATCAAATAAAGACACTTGGAACGCTGCTAACCGCAGACGACCCCGCTTACCCCCATTCGACTTCGTCTGCGGCCCTCGATGCAGCTTCGCTTGCGCTATCCTCCCCCGGATTGCGCCTTGCGTTCCTCCCGTAACCAATTGATAAACATGGAGAAACAATGTCAGAAGCATGGGTCCAACAGAGTCAAAATCTAGTAGACACCCTTGAGAAGCTTGAACAATACATCAACGTCACCGACGAAGAAAAACAGGCCATTCGGACCCTGAGCACTAAATGGGGGACCACGCCCTATTTCGCCTCCCTGATGGACAAAGACGACCCCACCTGCCCGATCCGAATGCAGGTGTTGCCGTCGTTGAAGGAACAGATCAACGAATTCGGCATGGAAAACTACCTGATGTGGAAGGAAAATCGCGAGACCGAAGAGGTGCGCCCGGACAGTATTGCCCGCCAGTACCATGACCGCATCGCCTTTACCGTCACCGAGGTGTGCGGCATCTATTGCCGGCACTGCTTCCGCAAAGAACTGGTGGTCGACCAGGACCTGAAACTGCGTTTCGATGTCGATGAAGGCCTGGCCTGGATCGCCGAACACCCGGAGATTCGCGATGTGCTGGTGACCGGCGGCGACCCGCTGCTGCTTTCGGACGACAAGCTGGCGTACCTGGTTACTAAACTGCGCGAAATGCCGCACATCGAGATGATCCGCATCGGCACACGACTGCCCATCGTGCTGCCGCAGAGGATCACCGAAGGCCTGAAAAAAGCCATCGGCGGCTTTCACAAGGTGCCGGTGTGGATCAACACTCAATGCAATCATCCGAAGGAGATCACCGCAGAGACGGAACGGGCCGTGTATGAGTTGATGAGCTGCGGCATCAATGTCGGCAATCAGGCGGTATTGCTCAAGGGGATCAACGACGACGTGGCGACCTTCAAGGAGCTGCACCAGAAATTGCTGCGCACCCGCATTCGCCCCTACTACGTTTTCTACTGCGAACCGGCGCCGGGCATCGACCACTTCCGCACCCCGGTGGAAAAAGGCGCCGAACTGATCCGCGATGCTCTGCGCGGCCATACCACCGGCCTGGCCCAGCCGATGTACGTGCTGGCGACCAATATCGGCAAGATTCCGCTGATGCCGGACTATTACATTGTCGACAAAGGCGAAAAGGAATACACGCTGCGAAACTACAAAGGGGCGATCACCAAGATTCCGAATATTCCAGAGTGATTAAGCTTAAAAGGAGGGCAACGGAATACCACCCTTTTTTGAACTTACGGCTGCCGCATACCGGCTACGTCAAACCCCCGCCAAACTTACGGCGGGGGTTTTTGTTACGAGGCGTTGCGGCCCTGTCGAAGACAACGCTTCCGGTTGGATTCAGGCAGGCCAGCAAGGACCTTACTTTTCAGGGCCGAAGCACAATCGCTACCGTCCATGCTTGCGAAAGGTCGCCGCAAACTTGGCGAGATCGGCTTGCACCTGTTCGCGACTGCGCTCGTAGACGATCTCCCGCCCCATCACCGTGCCGGCATAGGCCAGGCCGTTGGGGGTCGGCAGCAGTTCGCAGCGCACGCTGTGATCACCCTCACCGAGCAGCACC
>JAUWLU010000089.1 GCA_030613545.1 Desulfuromonadales bacterium | reverse complement strand
CACCGGGCGCAGCATTGGCGCGGAATTGATATTCCAGTCCTCGAACCACCTTGTCCAGCAGCTCGTCGCTGCCGTTGGCCAGGGCGCCGCTGGGCAGCAGCGTTACCAGCAGAATTACAAAAAAAGCTATATGTTTCATAGAGAATCTTCTCCTTTACTTAAAAATCGTGAATAGATTTGCCGGCAACCGCCCCTGTGACGCCGCCGGAGCGGAGCAAGCGACGGGAGAAACAGGCGGAAAACTGTCCGAGCGTCAGCGAGTTTTTGCCCGCCCGCAAAATGTCTGCGCAGCGCAAGGTACCCGCCGCAGGCGGGCAAGGAGCCGGGGCGCGCTTTTCTGCTTACTCTTTTGTCGCGCAGCAAAAGAGTAAGGCGTCGCGCGGGGGCGCAACCCCGCGGGGTTGTAGTTTATGCATCGCGCCGACATATGCTAATTCAGCCAAAAAGCAAAGCCGATCAGCCGCGAAAATGATTATAGCCTTTGGCCCTCGCCGGCCGCAGCCGCCCGGTCTCATCGGCCAGCAGCAGCCCCTGCTCCGCTGCGATCACGGTGCCGATGCGGGTGATCGCAACATCGGCAACCAGAGCAGCCAGCAGGGGCTCTTTCTCCGCCGGCACGGTGAAGAGCAGTTCGTAATCCTCGCCGCCGCACAGGGCCAGTTCAAGAAGGGCCGGCTCTTCGGCCAGGGCCTGGCGAAAGGCCGGCGACAGGGGCAGTTGCGGCTGTTCCAGGCGGGCGCCCACAGCCGACGCGTCGAGAATGTGGCCGAGATCGGCCAGCACTCCGTCGGAAACGTCGATCATGGCGCTCGGCAACTGCGCCTCGGCCAGAGCCCGACCGAGGGCGACCCGAGCTTGCGGCCGGTGATGGCGGCGAGCCAGATCATCCGCCAGCGGCCGGCCGGATTGCAGCCTGCGCAGGGCCAGAGCGCTGTCCCCCAAGGTGCCCGAGACATAGACGGCATCTCCGGGCCGGGCGCCGCCGCGAGCAACCACCTGATCGGCCGGCGCCGCCCCCTCGACGGTCACCGACACCATCAGCGGCCCCGGCGAACGACAGGTATCGCCGCCGACCAGCACCGCGCCGTAGTCGGCGGCCGCCTGCAGAAATCCGTCCATAAAGGCATCGAGGTCGGCCAGCGCCATGTCGGCCGGTATCCCCAGGCCGAGATAGAGATGGCGCGGCGTGCCACCCATGGCGGCCACGTCGCTGACGTTGACAGCCACGCACTTGCCGCCCAGGGTCCGCCAGTCGCTCCATGCCGAGCGAAAATGGATCTCCTCGATGAGCAGATCGGTGCTGGTCAACAGCACCTGCCCCGGCGGCAGTTCGGTGACGGCGCAATCGTCGCCGATCCCCAGCCGTACGCCCGCTCCGCTGGCTGCCGTCGCCGCTACGGCAGCCCGGATACGCTCAATGAAACCGAATTCGCCCAGCTCCGCCAGTTTCACGCCTCACTCTCCAGCGCCCGGGCGAGGACCTGGTCCATGCTTTCCACCGCCACAAAGTTCACCTTGCGACGCAGAGCGGCGGGGATTTCCACCAGATCCTTTTCGTTCTGACGGGGGACCACCACATTGGTTATACCGGCCCGCACCGCCGCCAGCACTTTTTCTTTTATGCCCCCCACCGGCAGCACCTTGCCGCGCAGGGTGATTTCGCCGGTCATGGCCACATCGCTGTCGACCCGCCGGCCGGTGAGGGCCGAGACCAGAGCGGTGGCCATGGTCACCCCGGCGCTCGGCCCGTCCTTGGGGATGGCGCCGGCCGGGACGTGAACATGGATATCGAGCTGTTCGGCAAAACCGGGATCTAGACCCAGTTCCTCGGCATGGGAGCGGGCATAGGAGAGGGCCGCCTGGGCGCTTTCCTTCATCACTTCACCGAGCTGACCGGTCAGGATGAGTTTGGCCGCCCCCTGCATGGTGCTCACCTCAACATGCAGGATCTCGCCGCCGCGCTCGGTCCAGGCCAGACCGGTAGCGACCCCTGCCTCGTTTTCCCGCAGCTTGTCTTCAGCCAGGTAGCGGGGCGGGCCGAGAAAGCGCTCGAGGTTGGTGCGGGTGACCAGGACCGGCCCCTTGCGGCCCTCGGCGAGACGGCGGGCCACCTTGCGGCAGATGCTGCCGAGTTCCCGCTCCAGATTGCGCAGTCCGGCTTCGGCGGTGTACTCACTGATGATCCGCAGCAGGGCCTGACGGGAAAACCGCACATCCGGCGACTTGAGACCGTTATCGTCAATCTGGCGGGGGATCAGAAAGCGCTCGGCGATGGCCTGCTTCTCTTCGGTGGCATAGCCGGCCAGACGCAGCACCTCCAGACGGTCCTTAAGAGCCGAGGGGATGGGGTCCATGATATTAGCCGTGGCGATGAACATCACGTTGGACAGATCAAAGGGCAGATTGATGTAATGATCGGAAAAGGCGTGGTTCTGCTCCGGATCGAGCAGCTCCAGCAGGGCGGCAGAAGGATCGCCGCGAAAGTCGGCGCCGCCGATCTTGTCCAGTTCGTCGAGCATGAAGACCGGGTTGTTGGTGCCGGCCTGCTTCATGCCCTGGATGATGCGCCCCGGCAATGCGCCGACGTAGGTGCGGCGATGGCCGCGGATCTCCGCCTCGTCGCGCAGGCCACCCAGGGAGACGCGCACGAACTTGCGACCCAGGGCCCGGGCGATGGACTTGCCGAGGCTGGTCTTGCCGACCCCCGGCGGGCCGACGAAGCACAGGATCGGCCCCTTGAGCTTCTTTTTCAGCTTGCGCACCGCCAGAAATTCGAGAATCCGCTCCTTGACCTTGTCGAGGCTGTAGTGATCCTCGTCGAGGATGCGCCGCGCCTTGAGCAGATCGAGATTGTCCCGAGTGGTCCGCTGCCAGGGCAGCTCGGCCAGCCATTCGAGGTAGCTGCGCAGCATGGAATATTCCGCCGCCTCGGCGGACATGGTCTCCAGGCGGCGCAGCTGCTTGGTCGCCTCGGTCATGGCCTCGCCCGGCAGGCGGGCGTCCTTGAGCTTGCCCTCCAGTTCGGCCAGATCCTCGCTCTTGGCATCGGCTTCGCCGAGTTCTTCCTGAATGGCGCGCAGCTGCTCGCGCAGAAAATATTCGCGCTGGGTCTTGCCCATCTCCTCCTTGGCCTGCAGCTGAATACGATTCTGCATCGAGGCCAGCTCCAGTTCCTTATTGAGCAGATCGTTGACCTGCTGCAGCCGCTCGACGGGATCGAACACCTCGAGCAGTTCCTGGGCCTGCTGGATCTTGAGACTGAGGTTGCCCACCACCAGGTCGGCCAGGCCGCCGGGGTCTTCAATATTGTCCACCACCACCATGACCTCGGGGGACAGGGCATTGCTGATGGCCTGCAACTGGGTCAGCTGATTCTGCACCGTGCGCATCAGCGCTTCGACCTCCAGCGGCAATTCACTGAATTCCGGCTCGCTAAGGGCGGCAATCTTGACCTCGAAAAAGGGCTCCTCGCGCAGATACTCTTCAATGCGCCCCTTGGCCAGCCCCTGCACCAGAACCTTGACCCGGCCGTCGTTAAGCTTGACCATGCGCATGATCATTGCCACGGTGCCGATCCGATAGATATCGTCCTTGCCGGGCTGTTCTTCGCCGAGGGTCTTCTGTGCTGCCAGAAAGATCAGCCGGCTCTCTTCCATGGCCTGCTTGACCGCCGCCAGAGAAGCCGGTCGGCCGCCGAACAGAGGCAAAACCATATGCGGAAAGACCACCGTGTCGCGCACCGGCAACAGGGGCAGTTGCTGAGGCATCTCGAAATCTTGCAAAGGCATTTCCCTGTTATCCTCCAAAAAGTCGTTGAAATTGTTATCAACCATCATCGGTGAGATTTTTCAAGCTGTCAATGAATGATGTTTTCGCAAAAAGTCATGAGATGGCTAAGCAAAAATTTCGACCTACAAGGCGAAGTGGTTTTTCAGGGGTAAAGGCATACATAGTGTATGTCGAAGTCCTGAAAAAGCGCTGCAACGCAGTAGGAAGGACTTTTTGCGACGCCATCAAGAATCGTCGAATCGGTGACGAACCTCGCTCCACCGGCTGCGGCCAGGCTCAAAGCTGCGTTCCAGCAGGGTCATGCCCCCGGCCCGATCGGACCACAGCAGGGTGGAGCAGCGAGTGCCGTATTCGGCAGTGCGGATGAAGATCGGCGCCTGGGGACCGGCGAGGGCATCGCCATTGGCGGGCGTCCCCACTGGCAAGCTTGGCGAATTATTATCGGCCAGCAGCGTAAAGAGCCCCCCGCTGTCGAGGGGCGAAGCGGCCAGCAGCGCCGCCAGGCGGTCCTTGCCGGCGACCACCTTGGGCCAGGGGGTGTCGAGCAAAGCGTTGCTAATGCCGTACAGACCGGGTTCCAGCAGGCGATAGCCGGCCGCATGATTGGACAGGTAACCGACGGCGCTGCGATCGCCGACCAGCAGGCTGAAGCCGCGATAGAGCGGGCCTTGCTGCTCCACGCGCGCGAGATAGTCGGCCGGACTGCATGGGCCGAGCAGAAAATCGCTGACCAGCCGGCCCCGCGAGCGGGGCGGTTCAAGGGCCGGCGGCGGTTCGCGAAAGTTGGTGACGGCGGCGAAGCGGCCGCTGCGACTCATGGCCAGCCAGCTGCCCCCCTGCAGCAGGTCGCGACCGCCGATGATTCCGGGCTGCTCTTGCCAGGGCCCGGCAGCGGCCGTCGGCCGGCGGTAATATTCGTCGCGATTGGCGGCCAGCACCAGCGGGTAGTCCGGGTGCTGCCCCCAGGCCAGCAGAATCAGGCACACAATGGGTCTCTTTCGGCCGCCGATTGAGGCTTGCGGGCAACGATCCCGGCCAGGCCGCCGCCGCGCTCGGCCTCATCGAGCCCCTCTTCATGAAGCAGAATCTCCCAACCACCGAACACCGTCAGCAACTCACCGACCTCAAGGACATAGTCGGGGTTTCCCGGCCCACCGGCAAAATTGCCGGCTCGACTGAAGGTACGCGCCACCACCAACCCGCCGGGCCGCACCGCTCCGCGCAAGGCGTCAAACAGGGAGCGCTGCAGATAAAAGAACTGCAGCACCACATCAAAGGCCGCCCTCGGCAGCTGCGGGGTCTGTTCCAGGTCCTGCTGCAGCGTAGCGATGACCAGACTGCGGCGCCGAGCCTCGTCGACCAGCTGACTCAATCCCTGTGACGAGGCATCGAGGGCGGTGACGGCATAACCCCGCTCGGCCATCGGCAGGGCATTGCGGCCACGGCCGCAGGCGATATCGAGGAGCCGGCCCGGCGGCAGCAGGGGCAGCACCCGCTTCAGCCAAGGATCGAAATGAAGGGGTTTTTGCCCCCGCTCCTGCCAAACCTCGTTCCAGTTGTTCGCCACCGAAATCGCCTTTCTTTTCACAGCCGCCGCAGAAATTCATAGATCATATGGCCGGTGGACAGGGCCAGCACCGCCATGAACACCGCCGGCTGAGCCCGCTTCATGGTCGCGAAGCGCACCAGCCGCGAACCGACCTGAGCCCCGATCATCACCCCCGGCACGGTACCGAACAGCAGCGGCGGATTGGCCGGCCAGTCGCGCCAGCCGAGCAACACACCGAAACCGATCAGCAGCCAGAAAAAAAGAGCGGTAACAAACATCACAAAGATGCCGCTGGCCACCGCCCGACTGGCCGGCATGCGCAGACGCCGCATCAGATGGGGGATCAGCCAGTCGCTGGTGCCGACGCTGAGCATACCGGTGAAAATCGACGAACCCACCACCAGCAGGCGGCTCGCCGGCGGTACCTCCTCCGGCGCCTCGTCGGCCTGCGGCGATCGAACCTTGCGCCACAGCAGGGCCAGCAGCAGATAGAGCACCACCCCGGCAAAGACCAGCAACAGCCAGGGGTCGTAACGATGAGGCAGCACCATGCCGAGCAGATAACCGCCGCTGACGCCGAGCAGCGCCATGGGCACGCAGCGGCGCACCACCGGCCAGTCGATCATGCCCTCGCGCAGATATTTAAAGGAGCCGCTGCCCTTGCCGGCCAACTGGTTGAAGAGAGAAAAGGATGCGGCGTCGGCCGGGTGAAAACCGAGCAAGGTAAAAAAGGGAAACCAGACCACGCCGGCCCCCACCCCGGTATACATGACCAGGGTGCCGACCGCGATACCGGCCACATGAGCCAGAGCAAAAGGGGCAAAAGGCAGCGGCCGAAAAGCCGGCACGGCAAAGAGGGTCAGAATATAAACCGTATCGCACAGCAGCCAGAACAACAGCCGGTCACTGCCCCGCCAGAGCCATCGGTGCATCGCGCCCTCCTGTTAATATTTTCATCGCCTTAGATTACTCCCCTGCCTGCCAGGGGGCAAGCAGGAATCGTGGCGACGGGCAAACGGTGGGCCCACCAGAGTGCGATCTGTTTTGCACGCGAAGACGCGAAAGCGCGAAGAAAATCGTTACATCAGGAGCACAATCGCGTCGTTGGCCGACGGCAACAAGGGTCGTTTCTACTGGTGCCGATTCCTCCCCTGTGACGCCGCCGGAGCGGAGTGGACGTTTTGCGAAACAGGCGGAAAACTGTCCGAGCGCAGCAAAAGAGTAGGGCGTCGCGCGGGGACGCAACCCCGCGGTGTTGAAGTTAAACCCAACAACCAACAACAAAAAAAGGGAGCCACCCATGCGAGCAGCCCCCCTTCCTTGTCCAATCTGCCGAAACACAGCCTATTTGATCTTCCAGCTCGTCCCTTGAGCCGAATCGAGCAACACAATGCCCTTGCCGTCGAGTTCGTCACGAATAGCGTCGGAGCGGCCAAAATCCTTGTCCTTGCGGGCCTGATTGCGCTCGGCGATAAACTGTTCGATCTGTTCGGCGCTGATGTCGAGTTGGGACAGTGCGGCAAATTTCTGCTTCTCCAGCCAGGTGGCCGGCTCCGAACCGAACAGGCCGAGCACTCCGCCGAGGCGGATCACGGTCTGCTGCAGGTCCCGCACCGCCGCCACCAGGTCGGCCTTCTTGCGGAACTTCTTCGTGGCGCACAGGCGGTTCATGGTCCGCACCCCTTCGAACAGGTGACCGATGGCCTGAGCGGCGTTGAAGTCGTCGTCCATCGCTTCACGAAATTTGGTTTCGAGGGCGGCGCCCTCTTCGCTGGCGGCATCGCTCTCCGCTACCCCGTCGACCGCCTCGGCGGCCCCCTGCAGGGCCTCGTAGAAGCGGCTCAGACCGGCCAGGGCATCCTGCAGGTTCTGGTCGGAAAAGTCGATGGGCGAGCGGTAGTGAGCGGTGAGGATGAAAAAGCGCACCACCTCCGGATCGTAGCTCTGCAGAATGTCGCGAATGGTGAAGAAGTTGCCCAGCGACTTGCTCATCTTCTCCTGGTTGACGTTGACGAAGCCGTTGTGCAGCCAGTACTTGACGAAGGGCTTGCCGGAAGCCCCCTCGCTCTGGGCGATCTCGTTCTCGTGATGGGGAAAGACCAGGTCCTTGCCGCCGCCGTGAATGTCGAAGGACTCGCCGAGGTATTCCATACTCATGGCCGAACACTCGATGTGCCAGCCGGGCCGGCCCGATCCCCAGGGCGATTCCCAGGAGGGCTCGCCGGGCTTGGCGGCCTTCCACAGGGCAAAGTCCATGGGGTTGCGCTTCTGCTCACCGGGGGCGATGCGCGCCCCGGAGCGCATGTCGTCCATGTTGCGCTTGCTCAGCTTGAGGTAGCCGGGGAACTTCTCCACCGCATAATAGACATCGCCGGCCGACTCGTAGGCCAGGCCGCGCTCGATAAGGCGCTCGACGATGGTGACAATCTGCTCGATATGCTCGGTGGCCTTGGGCTGATGGGTCGGCAGAGTCAGGCCGAGGCTGGCCATATCCTCGTCGAAGGCGCGAATGAACTCTTCGGCCAGGGCGCAGCTGTCGATGCCCCGCTCGTTGGCGCGGTTGATGATCTTGTCGTCGACGTCGGTGTAGTTGCGAACGTAGTTGACTTCATAACCGGCGAACTGCAGATAGCGGTAGATGACATCGAAGACGATATTGGCCCGGGCGTGGCCGATGTGGCAGTAGTCGTAGACGGTCACACCGCAGACATACATGCCGACCTTGCCGGGGACCAGCGGCTGGAACTCTTCCTTGCCGCCGGTGAGGGTATTGTAGACTCGCAAGCTCATGAAACGGCTTCTCCTTGTTTTTCAGCGGATATCTCGGTCGTTTCCGCTGATATCTTTGCGCAGATCAAGGCTGATAAGGATCTGAGATATTTCATATCGGCCGGTCCCGCCCGGCCGGGCGGATTACTTTTCTTGACGACCAAGAAAAGTAACCAAAAGAAGGTCGCCCCCCGTTGGCCCGCCTATGGCGGGTTCCCTCTCTCCGGGGGAAAGTCCATGAAACATTAAGCGTGATGCGTAATGCCGTTCCCTCCCCTGTGACGCAGCCGGAGCGGAGTGGACGTTTTGCGAAACAGGCGGAAAACTGTCCGAGCGCCAGCGAGTTTTTTTCCGCCCGCAAAACGTCTGCGCAGCGCAGGAAACCCGAAGGGCAAGGAGCCGGGGCGCCTTTTTCTGCCTACTCTTTTTTGATGGACTCGCAAAAAGTCATGTGATGGCTAAGCAAAAATTTCGACCTACAAGGCGTAGTGGTTTTTCAGGGGTGAAGGCATACATAGGGTATGTCGAAGTCCTGAAAAAGCGCTGCAACGCAGTAGGACGGACTTTTTG
>JAUWLU010000096.1 GCA_030613545.1 Desulfuromonadales bacterium | reverse complement strand
GCAGTTATCTAGTGTCCATCCGGAAACCCCGGAGGGGCACGGGGTCAGTTTCCATATGGGAAACGAGCGATTTTTCGCAAGGTCAAGGAAATCAAACGGTTGCGCGGAGGCGTAGCTGTCTACGCCACACCATTCCGCAGGCCAGCGGAATGGGACAGCCTCTGGCTGCCCGAAGGGCGAGGGCCATGGAGGGTCCGAGTCACAAGCAAGCGTGCAGATTGACGCCGAGATTGCGGAAAAGGGCCGTTTCCGGATGGAAACTATCTAGGAGACTGTTGAAGAACGCCTGCGACGTCATAGAAAAAGCGGCAGCCCTGAGGTTGCCGCTTTTTCTATGCAACAAGATCAATTGTACTCGTGGTGCCCTTATAAAGACTGCGCTGGCAGGAAGTCCACGAGCACCATGATGAAAGCAACTCAGTTCACCCTCGCGCGCTGTCAGCGCAGCAACAGTACCGGAACCACGGATTGGCGCAACATCGCGGTAGTGGTGCTGCCGATGAGCAGCTGGCGAATCCGCGAATGACCATAGGCCCCCATGATCAACAGATCGATGCCCTGATCTCGTTGATACTGCCTCAGAACGCTCTCGGCCTCCCCCGGCAGAATCGCGGTCGGGGCCTCGATTCCGGCATCTTCAAGAGTCTGGCGGGCGCTATCCAGCTTCGCGCGATTCTCGGCGGTGTCGGTACCGGCCATCACCAGATGGCAGGGCAAGCCGCGCAGCAGAGGGCTGGCCGCGACCATGTCGACACCTTTGCGGGTAGTGGTGCTGCCGTCAAAGGCGAGCATCACCCGCTTAGGGGTACGAAATTCCGCCGGGGTTACCAGAATCGGCCGATGCATGGCGCGCACCACCCGCTCGAGATGGCTGCCGAGATGCTCGGACGCAACGGATGCCGCCTCCCCCCGCTGGCCGAGGACCAGCAGACGAATCCCATCTTGCAGCTCGGTCAGGGTCTCCACCAGACCGCCATGCCGCTGCATCCCTTCGGCGGTAGCATTTCCGGCGGTTCGGGCGCGTTCTTTGGCTTCTGCCAGCAGCTGCCGGCCCCTCTCCTGGGCCAGCTTGCCGCGCTTTTCGTCGAGGGCCGCCAACTCCTCCAGCAGAGACTCCCTGGCGCCGAAGCCAATGCTACCGCTGAGGTCGGCAGAGGGAACTTCTTGCTTTCGATGCAGGGCGTGCAGAAATTTAAGCGGTGCGTCGAGCCGCAAAGACGCCCAGACCGCAGCGTCGCACACAGCGGGTGAATAGGACGATCCGTCAATGCAGGCGAGTACAAGTGTTTTCATGGCATGGCTCCTTTAGTGTCCCATCAGACCTTCGACGGCATCGGGCTTGTCATGGACCGCAAAACGATCCACCATGGTCTCGCTGGCTTTATTCAGACCGACGATCTCGACCTCGGTCCCTTCCCGACGGAACTTGAGAATAACCTTGTCGAGGGCGCCTATCGCAGTGATGTCCCAGAAATGGGCGCGACTGACGTCAATGTGCACCCTTCCCACCACTTCCTTCAGATCAAAAAAGGCAATGAAGCGATCGGCCGAGGTAAAAAAGACCTGGCCGACCACGGTATAGTGCCGGGTCAGGCCATCCTCCGAAAGCGTCGAGCCAACATACAGGATTTTGCCGATCTTGTAAGCAAAGAACAGGGAACTGATCAGCACCCCCACCAGCACACCGAGAGCAAGATTATGGGTCGACACTACCACCACCACTGTGGAGATCATCACCAGGCTGGAGCTTTTCGGGTTCTTGCGCAGATTGCGGATCGACTCCCAGCTGAAGGTACCGATGGACACCATGATCATCACCGCCACCAGGGCCGCCATGGGAATACGGGCCACCCAATCGCCTAAAAAGACCACCAGCAGCAACAGAAAGAAACCGGCCAACAGAGTAGAAAGCCGCCCTCGCCCACCCGATTTGACGTTGATGACCGACTGGCCGATCATGGCGCAACCGGCCATGCCCCCCATAAACCCTGCGACGATATTGGCCACGCCCTGACCGATGCATTCGCGATTTTTGTTGCTGGCTGAATCGGTCAGATCGTCGATAATTGTGGCGGTCATCATCGATTCGAGCAGGCCGACCACGGCCAGGGTCACGGCATAGGGGAAGACAATCGCCAGGGTTTCGAAGTTCAAGGGCACACTAGGCAGCAGAAAGATCGGTAAACTGTCGGGCAAAACCCCCATATCGCCTACGGTACGCACATCCACGCCGAAAAGGAGGGTAAAGGCGGTCAGCGCCACAATGCAGACCAGCGGCGAAGGGATCACCTTAGTGATATAGGGAAAGAGATAAATGAAGCCGAGACCGGCCGCCACCAGGGCGTAGACCTGCCAGCCGACATGGGTGAGTTCGGGCATTTGCGCCAAGAAGATCAGAATAGCCAGGGCATTGACGAAGCCGATCACTACCGAGCGCGAAACAAAGCGCATCAGCGAGCCGAGTCGGAAGGTGCCGGCCAGAATCTGCAGCACCCCGGTCAGCAGGGTCGCTACCAGCAGGTACTGCAGGCCATGGGTTTTCACCAGGGTCACCATCAGCAGGGCCATGGCGCCGGTAGCCGCTGAAATCATCCCCGGACGCCCGCCGGCAAAGGCCGTGACCACGGCGATGCAAAAGGAGGCATAGAGACCCACCTTGGGGTCCACCCCGGCGATAATCGAAAAGGCGATCGCCTCGGGAATCAGGGCCAGGGCAACCACGATCCCGGCAAGGGTGTCTCCCCGCAAATTGGCAAACCAATCCTGGCGAATTGAGCTAAAAGAAAGAGTCATAACAATGGAATCCTCAAAAAATACAACGGTACAAAAATTCACCCAGACCGGGCCTGGCGGCCGGATTACTGAACAGAGAACAGCCCTCAGGCTAGAAGCACCTCAGGCGGCTAAAGGAAGCATACTGGAAATGGGCATAAAAAAATGCAGCAGGCAGGAAAAGCAGACTTTTCGATCAGAATGCTTAAGCAACGGGTAAACCGAAAAACATCTGCGGAACTGCGGAAGCTAACAAGCCATTGTTGAAAATGGCGGATTGATGATAGATCAACAAAACAACCATTCGCTTACCTGAATGAACGGCCCCCGTCGAGGCCCACACCCCGACCGAAGGTTAGCCCCTGACTATAGAGATAAACGAAAGGATGGGCAAGCAGAAACACTACAAGATCGAAGAAGGATTCCCGGTATCGGCCATAACCCTTGCCAGCACTATGACCTGTAGCGGTTACGACCTGCTCCCACGGCGACCGGTCTTAGGGCCGGGGCGCTCAGTTGCGGATTTTTTCCGTTGGTTCGAGGTAGTCTTTTTCGGCACCCTAGCCTTCGCCGGCTTGGTCGCCGCCTTTTTGGACTTGGTGGGGGCCTTCCTTGAGTTGGCCGGCCTACTGAGCGCCTGATTTGCCTTGGCCCTCCCTCCCCCTTTGAGTTCAACCTTGGGAAATTCGGCAAGCGTCTGCCGAGGAATGGCATGCTTAAGCAGCGCTTCGATCGCCACCAACAGCGACTGCTCTTCAGGGCAGACCAGCGACAGAGCCACCCCTTCCTCCCCGGCCCGGCCGGTGCGGCCGCTCCGGTGCACATAGTCTTCGGCAACCTGGGGCAGATCGTAGTTCACCACATGGGGCAGGCGCTGAATATCGAGGCCGCGGGCCGCCACATCGGTCGCCACCAGCACCGGCAACTCCCCTCGCTTGAATTCCGCCAGGGTACGGGTGCGGATCGACTGACTCTTGTTGCTGTGAATGGCGGCGGCCTTAATCCCGTCAAAGAGCAATTCTTCGGTCAGCTTGTCCGCGCCGTAGCGGGTACGGGCGAAAACCAACACCTGCGTCCACCTTCCTGTGCGAATCAGGTGCGAGAGCATTTCCCTTTTGCGGCTGCGCTCCACCGGATAGACCGCCTGGGTCACCGCATCGGCGGCAATATTGCGGCGCGCCACTTCGATCCGCCGCGGCTGATCGAGCAGCTCGTCGGCGAGCTGCTTGATGCTCTGCGAATAGGTTGCGGAAAAGAGCAGGTTCTGGCGTTGCGACGGCAGATACTCCGCCACCTTAAGAATGTCGTCGATAAATCCCAGATCGAGCATGCGGTCGGCCTCGTCCAGCACCAGAAACTCAATCCTGGAAAGATTAATCGTGCCCTTCTCCATGTGATCGAGTAGTCGTCCCGGCGTGGCGACCACAATATCGATGCCCCGGTGCAGTCGCTCCATCTGCGCCCGAATGTTCACCCCGCCGTAGATCTTGGTGGAGCGCAGCGACAGGCGCCGACCGAAATATTGCATCTGTTCACTGACCTGAGCAGCCAGTTCGCGGGTCGGCACCAAAACCAGAACCCGGGGAAGCCGGCGCTTTTCCGTGGGAATCTCTTCCCCCAGCATCTGCACGATGGGCAGGGCAAACGCCGCCGTCTTGCCGGTGCCGGTCTGAGCACCCGCGAGCAGGTCGCAGCCCTCGAAAATCACCGGAATAGCCTGGGTCTGGATGGGGGTCGGGGTACTATAGCCCTTAGCGGCAATCGCCCTCAGCAATTCGTCGCACAGGCCAAGAGAGTCAAAAGACATCGTTCAAAATCCTTATGTAAAGCGATCCGATTGCACCGGACCGAGCGGAATGGAAACTAATTAGTGTTCATCCGGAAACTCCGGATGAACACTGGCGAGTTTCTGATTTGGAAACGAGCAATTTTTCGTAAGGTCAAGGAAAGCAAGGCATTGCGCGGAGGCGTACATCGGTACGCCGCACAAGCAAGGCCGTAGATTGACGCAGAGATTACGAAAAAGGGCCGTTTCCGGACAGAAACTAATTAAGGGCCACGTTCGGCGAGCCAGATCGCATGGAGATCGCCTTTATTATCCTGCTCCGGCACCCGGGACTGCTTCACCTTGAAACCGACCTTGCGCAGGCGCTCCATGAAGTTGCGGCTGGGTCCGGCCGACCACACGGCGAGTATTCCCTCTGGCCGCAGCGCCCGGTAGGCCTCGGTCAAGCCATCCGTGGTGTACAGCCAATCGTTTTTCTTGCGGGTAAAACCCTTGGGGCCATTATCGACATCGAGCAAGATCGCATCAAAGGCCAGCCGTTCAGCCCGCAGAATCTTGGCCACATCGCCCTGGCGAACCGTGGTCCGTTCATCCTGCAGCGGATGGCCCGCATACTTGCCGAGCGGGCCTCGATTCCATTCCACCACGGCGGGCACCAGTTCGGCCACCACCACCTCGGCATTGGCTTCCAGGTGACGCAGAGCTGCCGCCAGGGTAAAGCCCATACCCAGGCCGCCAATCAGCACGCGGGGCTGCGGACGACTGACGATTTTGGGACACACCAGTTCAGCCAGCGCGTCCTCGGACTGATGCGCCATGGTGCTCATCAAACCACCACCGCTCGCGATGCTGATGGAGTATTCCCCCTCACATTTATAGAGTTCAAGTTCGCCACCACCGGGGATCTGTGCCGTATCGACCCATTCCCATGCATCCATCGTATCGTCTGAAAATTCGGAAGGCATAATACCTGTTTTTTGAAAGGTTAAAGTGTAGGTGGTTTCCATCCGGGAACTCCGGGTGGAAAGGAGCGGGTTTCCGAATTGGAAACGCGGAATTTTTCGTCTTGGCAAGGAAATCAAGGGATTGCGCGGAGGCGTACAGCGGTACGCCGCACAAGCAAGCCCGCAGATTGACACAGCCAGGGCGAAAAAGAACCGTTTCCGGTCGGAAACTAGGTAGCAAGCGGCTTGTTAAAAAGAGCCGTGCCGGTAATTCTGCAGCGAGGCGGGTTAAGGCCACAGCATATGGACCGGGGCTCAACCCTTGATATCTGAGCATGGAAAGGCTGCGACAAACCCGAGTCGGGCTCACTATGCTTGAAGATGTGCTGAGCGTCAACCATAAGTCTGCGATTGCGCGGCTATTTTCAAAGGCCCTGGCCGCTGGCCTTGGCGCCGAAGGCATCAGGAAGAGAGAATAGGACCAGCATTGCCAAACAACCGACCAGACACCACCATATTTTCGCCTGTCCGCCGAAGGCAGTTCTTGCACAAGCGTTTTTAAGAATCAAACAAATCCATCCTGATTTTCTGACGATTTTTGCGATATTCCAAGGGATTCCGTGGTAAAACAGACGACCTCAAGGAAACCGGGGAGATGAATTTGAAATGAAGAATGCTTCAATATTGATGCTTTCGCAAAAAGTCATGGGATGGCTAAGCAAAAATTTCGATCTACAAGGCGTAGTGGTTTTTCAGGGGTGAAGGCATACATAGTGTATGTCGAAGTCCTGAAAAAGCGCTGCAACGCTGTAGAGCGGACTTTTTTGCGACGCCATCGATATTCAATTTTCAATAACATAAGGAACCATGCGTGGCCTTAAAACCGAAAATCTATAAACTGCGAATTGCCTTAGCTGATATAGACCGAAATTATTATGATGATCTCAATCTGACGATTGCTCAACACCCTTCAGAAACCCTTGAACGAATGATGGCGCGGGTACTGGCTTTTTGTATTAACGCTCAGGAATTTCTGGAATTCACCAAGGGACTTAGCGTCGCGGAAGAGCCCGACATATGGGCTCGCACCCTGGATGCTAGAATTTCGCTATGGATCGATATCGGTGAGCCAACTTTTGACCGAATAAAAAAAGCAACCCGCCTGGCGGAAGCCGTTAAGGTTTATAGTTTCAATTCCAAAGCGGATGCCTGGTGGGATAAGGGCCAGGGAAAATTTAAAGAACTGTCGGCCTCCTTTTTTCGATTTCAGTGGCACAACATACAAACCTTGGCAACGCTGGTGCAGCGCACGATGGATATCTCTGTCACCATTACAGGTGAATCGGCCTATGTTTCCACGGAGTCGGGGGAATGCGAGGTTTCCTGGGCCCTGTTGCAGCCTTCATGATGCACCGTACGGAGAAGGTAATCGCAAACAGGCAAGATCGGCACCTCGGGGCGCCGCGGTCGAAGCTAGCAGAGGTGTAGCGGCCAGAGAAGGACTGTGACCCTTTGGGCCGCCCATCGTTTTTGCTTAGCCATCACATGGCTTTTTGCGAAAACATCATACAATGACCAACTAGTTTCCATCCGGAAACTCCGGGTGGGAACGAGCAGGTTTCCGAATTGGAAACGCGGAACTTTTCGTCTTGGCAAGGATATCAAGGGCTTGCGCGGAGGCGTACATCGGTACGCCGTACAAGCAAACCCGCAGATTGACACAGCCAGGGTGTAAAAGAGCCCTTTCCGGACGGAAACCAGCCTAATGGCATGTTGAGGTGCTTTGTGCCCCAGGAAAAGAATATCGACCAACGTGAAGAAGGGATCGAGGTCCCCTACGATCAGATCAATCCGGATACGCTGCGGCGAATGATCCAGGAGTTTGTGACCAGAGACGGAGCGGATTGGGCCGAAGTCGGTTGTACGCTGGAGGATAAGGTCGAACAGATTCTGCAGCAACTGAAAAACAAGAAGATTAAGGTCGTTTTCGATCTGAGCTCGCAAACGGCGAATCTCGTCGTCTGTCCCCACGCCTAAAAACTACTGCCCGAGGTTCAAGTGAAAAATAAGCTTATCCGTCTTGCGGAACTCATCCAGGAAGATTTTCCTGAAAAAATCGTTGCCGCCTTCAAATCCAACGAAAAACTGTCCCTGACACAGCGCCTTGAGCTGGTCAACGAAGCCATAACCTTTCATCGGCGGCGCGCCGAAACCCTTTGGCTGCAGGCGGACAGAAAGAGAACCCCCGCCGAAAGGCGCGCCACCGCGCAGGCCGAACTCGCCGCCTTTGTCTTCGCCTACCTGACGGGAGATGCCAAAGAATATGCGGACAGCGCCATCGAAGCGCTGCACTCTCTCGGTCGCCAAGGGGAAGTGGATCTGATTAAAAGTCTCTGCCGGCGTTGAAGTGGGCGGGACCTTAGTAATACACCGGAGGGCATTGGCCTAAAAAAAACTGTGGGAGGATGTTGCATTTCGAAACAACAGCTGTAGACTGTAAATGTAGGATCTGCCCTTATCGCATTGTCGGAACAACAAACGGCGTGCCGATACGAAAAAGGCAGAGAGGGTAAAATCCTCCAAGCTGGTGGATCCTATGCACCCCCGCTTTCACATCGGAAAGGTAACATTTAATTCGGTGTGTATAGCTTGAAGGAAAAGGAAAAATACTTTTCCAAAGGCACC
>JAUWLU010000123.1 GCA_030613545.1 Desulfuromonadales bacterium | reverse complement strand
GGCGTACATCGGTACGCCGCACCATTCCGCAGGACAGCGGAATGGGACAGCCTCTGGCTGCCCGAAGGGCGAGGGCCATGGAGGGCCCGAGTCACAAGCAAGGCCGTAGATTGACGCAGAGATTACGGAAAAGGGCCGTTTCCGGACAGAAACTAGTTAGAGCATCAGTTCATATTCTTCAAGGGGGAGTCTATGGAACAGCAAGTTCTCCTGCGTGGCCACCTGATCGATGACCAGATCCTGTCCCGAGTGCTCGATGCCATCGGTCGCCTCGGGGCCGAGCATGAGATTGTGCGGCTCACGGTCGGTCGCACCCGACAGGATTCCAGCGAGGCGTTGTTGCAGGTCACGGCGCCGAATGCCGAAGTGCTGGCCGAAGTGCTGGAGCGTATCGCTGTCTTGGGGGCCGAGCCGGTTGTGCCCCGGCCTGCTTGCCTTGAACCGGCTCCGGCCGACGGGGTTCTGCCGGAGCGTTTCTACGCCACCACCAATTTACCGACCGAGGTACTGGTCGCTGGGCAGTGGCTGGTCGTCACCGAAGAAGAGATGGACCTGGCCCTGGTGGTCGCACCTGAATCCGATCGGGTCAGGGCGCTACCCATGGCCGAAGTAAAGGCCGGCGACCAGGTGGTGGTCGGCGAACAGGGCGTGCGGGTCAGCTACCCATCCCGCGAAGCGGGGGAGCACACCTTTCGCTTTATGAGTAGTGGCGTCTCGGCGGAAAAGCCCAAGGGGCCTTTGCTGCAGCAGGTGGTCGCTGCGGTACGTCGAATCAAGCAGGCCGGCAAAAAGGTGTTGCTGGTCGGCGGCCCGGCTATCGTTCACACCGGAGCCGGACCGATTCTCGAGGAACTGATCCGCCAGGGCTGGATCGATGTGCTCTTTGCCGGCAATGCCCTGGCCGCTCACGATATCGAACAGGCCCTGTTCGGTACCTCATTGGGGGTGCCGGTGTGCGGTGACCGACCAAGCCGCGCGGGCCACGCTCATCACCTGTGGGCCATCAACGCCATCCGCGGGGCCGGTTCCATCGAGGCGGCTGTTGCTTCCGGGCTGCTGCCAAGGGGCATCATGCAGGCCTGCGTGACTCACCGAGTGCCGTTTGTGCTGGCCGGCTCGATACGCGACGACGGCCCGCTGCCGGAGGTGATCACCGATGTGCTGGCCGCCCAGCGGGCCATGCGTGCGCAACTGGCCGGGGTCGGTCTGGCCTTTATGATCGGCACCACCCTGCACGCCATCGCCACCGGCAACCTGCTGCCGGCTCGGGTTTTTACCGTCTGCGTCGATATCAATCCGGGGGTGGTGACCAAGCTGCACGATCGCGGCAGCCGCCAGTCGCTTGGCATCGTCATGGATGCCGCTTCCTTTCTCGAACAGCTGGCCAGAGGGCTGGAAGCCGTAAACAGTAATGAGTGACCAGTGATCGGCCTCGAACCTTGAATCTTGAACCTTGAACCTCGGGCCTCGGGCCTCGGGCCTTGAACCTGAACCTAACCACCGGTAACCTTGTCAACCGTGTTCGGCACCGTTTTGAGAAACAGCCAGGCGCCGGGCAGCAGGGCGACGGCGAACAGCACAGCCAGCAGGCCAAAGGTCGGCCGCAGACCGAGATGATCGGCGGACAGACCGACCAGGGGGCCGGTGGCGACGAACAGAATGCGAAAGGCCAGGCTGTGCAGGGACAGGATGCTGGCGCGGTTGCTGCGGCGGCTGGCCCGCTGCAGGTGGTTGCGCATGATCGGTCCCTGCAGGCCGCGCATGGCGGTCAGCAGATAGTAGAAGAGAAATCCCCATACCCCGCCGCTCAGGCTCAGCCCGGCATAGCCGGCCACGATCAGGGCGATGAACAGGGCAGCCATGCCCCGGTGGCCCCAGGCGAAGTGCAGGCGCTGGCTGAGCAGCGAACAGAGGGCGATGGTCAGGTTGGCTCCGGCCCACACCGGGCCGAACCAGGCGATGGGCACCCCGGTCTGCTGCATGTAGGGCTGAATCAGCCAGACCGTATAAAAAGAAGCGATGCCGAGGACGGTGCCGAAAAGAATGGTGGCCCGCACGTGGCGGTTTTCCAGCAAGGCGTAACGACAGGTGTGCAGGGCCTCGGCCAGGTGGGAATGGATCGCCGGTCCTTTTTCTGCCTCGGGTTCGGTCAGGGTCAGGCAGAGTCCGAGCCCGACAATCCATAGAGCGATCTGGCCGACAAAGGGCAGCAGCGGCCAGGCGGCATACATGACCCCGGCAAAGAGGGCGCCGGCGGCTTCGCCGGTCTGGGCGCAGCCGGGCATGCGGCCATCGAAGCGGGCATAGCATTCTTCCCGGCCTTGGGCGCGCAGGGTTTCAAAGAGCAGGGCGCTGTCCGAACCGCTGATGAAAGCCCAGGCGCCGCCGAGAACGATTTCGGCCAGCACCACCCCGGCAAAGGAGTCGGCCAGGGTGTAGAGACTCCAGCCGCCGATGGCCAGCAGACAGGCCAGAATCAGGCCGGTGCGGTAGCCTAAGCGATCGCTGAGGTAGCCCGAGGGGTATTCGAAAAGGATGCTGGCTACCGAAAAGATCGCCTGCAACAGCAGGATGTCGGTCAGGCTGAGGCCGATCTGGTCCTTCCAGAACAGGGTGATGATCGCCATGGGGAAGAGGGTCATCTTGAGGAAAGAAAAGACGTACAGCCTGGCGATGTTGTTCTGCAGCGGCATGACGTCGGTGTTCATGGAATCAATTCCTCGCAATAAATCGAAAAAGCCGGTCGGCGGTTGTCTGGCAGGCTGCCGTCAGGATATCAACTCCCTGGTAGTTTTGCTACTCGTCTTGACGGTCTCTGTCTGAGAATTCCTTCATTCTGTTGTTGCGTTGATTCGGCTGTGCTATGGTTCGGCGTGGACACTTTTGTCGCACGCGAAGCTGTGAAGAGCGCGAAGGAATACAAAGCGAAGGCTTAAAACGCGAAGGCTTAGAACCTATGCCTCACGCAACGCCGCGACGACGCCACGAAAACCAACCCCCTGAATCCAAGGGGCAAGAATTGATGCTTTCGCAAAAACTCATAAGATGGCTAAGCAAAAATTTCGCCCTACAAGGCATAGTGGTTTTTCAGGGGTGAAGGCATACATATGGTATGTCGAGGTCCTGAAAAAGCACTGCAACGCAGTAGGGTGGACTTTTTGCGACGCCATCAAGAATTGTCGATTCGTTCAGATTTTACGTTGCGTTCGTTGCGCCGTGGCGTGAGACCGATTTTGACTTTCTTCGCGCGTCTTCGCGTGAAACAAAATATTGGTTTCAAATTGTCACTGTGATGGTCTTTTTTTAGGGAGGATTGCTGGTGGCCAGGTCGTTCGGACTGCGGACCGAAATCATTTTGCATATTACCCTGCTGTTGGGTGCGGCGCTGTTGTTCGGCGGCTTTCTGATGCTCAAGCTTACCGAGCGGGAACTGCTGAATCAACGGGTGGAAAACCTGACGGCGACCATGGAGATCGTCGCGCGTTTCCTCGGCGAGCCTCTGGCCGGCGGCGATGCGGAGGCCGGCCTGAAAAAGCGCGTTGCGCGGTTGCTGCAGCCCCTGCCCGATGCCACCGCCCTGGGGGTATGGAAGCTGCAGGGCGATGTAATGACTCCGCTCTATCGGCGTTCGCCTGACGACCGTTGGTTGAGTACCGGCCAGCAGCTGCAGGCTTTTCGCTTTGTTGCCGAGCCGCAAAATCACCTTTCCTATTCCGGCGCCTGGCTGGCCTGGGGAGAAACACCCGCGGCTTATTTCAAGACGACCGTGCCCATCTATGAGCGGGGAAAGTTCGTCGGGGTTTTGCAGGCGCGTTTTTCCCTGGACGAAGTGGCCCGGCGGGTGCGCTCTTCCTTGAAAATCCTGCTCCTTTATGTGGTTCTTTACGGAACGGTCCTATTTCTGTTCGGGCTCTATCTGCTCAACCGCAACGTGGTGCGCCCCATCGGTTCGCTCTTGGCCACCACCCGGCGGGTGGCCGAGGGTGACCTCGATCAGCAAGTCAGTGAAGCGGGCCCTCGGGAAATCGCTTCTCTGGCCAGCTCATTCAATGCCATGGTGGCTGCTTTGCGGGAAAGTCGCCAGCATAGCGACGACCATATCTGCTCTTTGCAGCTGGCCAACGAGGAGCTGCGACAGACCCGCAGCGAGCTGTTGCGCTCGGAGAAGATGGCTTCCGTTGGTCATCTTGCGGCCGGCATGGCCCATGAGGTCGGCAATCCCCTGGCGGCGGTGGTCGGTTACCTGGGCCTGCTTAAAATGGAGCTGCCCGCCGGCCGGCAGCGGGAGATCGCCGAACACGCCGCTGGCGAGGCCGAGCGTATCGACCGCCTGGTTCGCGAACTGCTCGATTATGCCAAACCGGGCGAAGAAAAAACGGAATGTTTCGACCCATTAACGGTTCTGCGGGAGGCTTTGGCCTTGCTCGACCATCAGGGGCTTTTTGCCGGTGTACAGCTGGTCGATGCTTTGCCGCAGCAATTGCCGAGGGTGGCGATGATTCGCCATCGTTTGCTGCAGGTCTTCGTTAATCTGCTGGTCAACGCTCAGGACGCCCTGTCCGCAGGGGGAACAATTCACCTGGCCGGTGGTGAGACCGAGGATTCGGTCTGGCTCAGTTTCGCCGATAACGGAGCCGGCATCGTCGAACAGGATCTGCCCCATATCTTTGATCCCTTCTTTACCACCAAGGCGCCCGGCAAGGGGCGTGGTCTGGGGTTGGCGGTCTGCTATCGGGTGCTTGAAGAAGCGGGAGGGAGCATCGAGGTGCAGTCCGAAGCCGAGCGGGGCAGCGTCTTTACCGTACACATGAAAAAGGAGGATGGCGGGCATGGGGGCTGAGAAGAAAAAGGTCCTGGTCGTCGATGACGAAACCAGCGTGCGGCACATGCTGCGACTGGTGTTGGAAGGAGCGGGCTACCGGGTGGCCGAAGCCGCCTGCGGGACTGAAGCCCTGCAGCGGTTGCAGGACGAACCCTTCGACATTATCTTGAGCGATATCCGCATGCCGGAACTGGACGGACTGGGATTGTTGCAACAGATCAAGCAGTTGGGGGTCGACGGCATGGTCATTATGATGAGTGCTTATGGCTCCATCGATACGGCCGTCGAGTGCCTGAAAAAGGGTGCCTACGATTATATCTCCAAACCCTTCAAGCCCGATGAAGTGATTCTGACCCTGCGCAAAGCCGAGGAGCGGATCCGTCTGCAGCGAGAGAACCTGCGCCTGCGGCAGCAGCTTTCCAAGAAATCCGACAGTCATAAGATCGTCTATCGCAGTCAAGTTATGGAGCGCCTGCTGACCTGGGTAGCGCGGGTGGCTGAAACCAGCAGTCCGGTGTTGATCACCGGCGAAACCGGCACCGGCAAGGAATTGGTGGCGCGGGCCCTGCACCGGCAGAGCGACCGCTGTAAACAACCCTTCGTTGCGGTCAACTGCGGCGCCATCACTGCGGGGCTGAGCGAGAGCGAACTGTTCGGTCATGCCCGGGGCGGTTTTACCGGAGCGGTTCAGCAGAAGGCGGGACTCTTTGAAGAGGCCGCTGGCGGCACGCTGTTTCTCGATGAGATCGGTGAATTGCCCTTGGAATTGCAGCCGAAGCTGCTGCGGGCTTTGCAGGAAGGGGAGATTCGCCGGATCGGTGAAAATCGGCCGCGCAAGGTCGATGTGCGGGTGCTGGCCGCTACCGCCCGTGACCTGCGGGAGGCAGCCGCTAACGGCGAATTTCGCGACGATCTGTTCTTTCGCCTGGCGGTGGTGGAAATTCATATCCCGCCCCTCAGGGAGCGTCGGGAGGATATCCCGCTTTTGGCGGAATATTTCGCCAGCGGTATTGCCGCCAGAGAGGGCCGTCCGGCCCCGGACATTGTCCCTGCCGTTTCAGAGGCGCTGGCCGGCCATTTTTGGCCCGGCAACGTTCGCGAGTTGGGCAACTTCATGGAGCGAACGATGATATTCTGCCGCGGCGATGTCCTCGATCTTGACGCCCTGCCAGGGGAAATGCGCCGGCAGGATCGCAGTTCGCAGAAGGATTTTTCCCTCAAAAAGGCCGCTCTGCGGCTGGAGAAGGAATATATCCGCAAGGCCCTGACGGCGACGGGCGGCAACCGCACCCAGGCCGCCAAAATGCTGGAAATCAGCCTGCGAAAACTGCTCTATAAAATCAAGGAATACGGTATCGAATAAGCTGCTGCCCTGCCGCAGATGTATTTATTTCGTGCCGGTTGGGGCGGTAACAGGTCGGTGTCGAGTCGTAACCGTATTGGTTCCGACATAAATAGAGATAGTCCCCTGCTAGTCAGATGAACAGGCGGAGCCATTCGGTTCCGCCTGTTTTGTTTGATGGCGTCGCAAAAAGTCCGCCCTGCTGCGTTGCCGGTCGAAAATTATGCATAGTCATCTACAGGCCTTTTTGCGAAAGCATCTTGTTTGTTTTGCAGAAAAAAGGCGAGGGTGGAGTGCAAAGAATGCATGATTTTGGCAGGCGAATTTTGCACGGTGATGGTCTGCGGGGTCTTTCCTTCTCCTGTTTTCAGGACGTTATAAAAAGATTTTAAGTTGGCGCGGGTATTGCTCTGCTATTAACTGTCTTTAGCCTGTCAT
>JAUWLU010000038.1 GCA_030613545.1 Desulfuromonadales bacterium | reverse complement strand
ACCCGCTGCTTTTCGCCACCGCTCAGGTGCAAAGGCCGCCGCTGGACGATGCGCTGCAGGCCAAGCAGTTCGATAAGCTGGGCGATCCGCCTCTTTCCCTCGGCCTCGTCAATACCGTGATAGCGCAAACCGTAGCGAATATTCTCCATGACTGTCAGATGAGGAAAGAGCGCGTAATCCTGGTAGACGATGCCGATGCGGCGACGCTCCGGCGGCAGGTGAGTCAACTCCCTGCCGGCAACCCGAATACGGCCCTGCGTCACCCTCACCAGGCCGGCGATCGACTCGAGAATCACCGTTTTACCGGCTCCGGTCGGCCCAAGCAGGGCGAAAAACTCCCCTGCCGCCACCTGCAGCGAAATATCCTGCACGGTAAAACCCGGCAAAGCCACGGTCACTTGCTCAAGTTGAATCATCGTTCGACCTTTCTCGGCAGAGAAACCAGTCGCAGCAGCGTGAACAGCAGCAAGCAGACCAGGATCAACCAAACTCCGACCGGTTGTGAGTACTTCAGGCCGTAGGCGGTAAAACGCTCGTACATAAGTACCGGAGCGATCATGGGATGATAGGCTACGATGACCACCGCGCCAAACTCACTGACCGCACGGGCAGCACACATGATGAAGCCGCTGAGCATATGCCGCCAGGTCAAGGGCGCTGTCACACGAAAAAAGGTCGCAGCCCGTCCGGCACCGAGGCTGCGGGAAACGTTCTCCAACCGCACCGGCACACTTTCGAACCCCGCTTTGGCAGCATTGATATAAAAAGGCAGCCCGACGAAGGTCAGGACCACGATGATCCCGGTCACGCTGCCCATGATGCGCAGTCCAACCTTAGCCATCAGTTGGCCGAGGTAATGTCCACGCCCCAGCAGACTGAGGATGGCGATACCAACCACCGGATGAGGGATCATAATCGGCAGGTCGATGATGCTTTCGACCAGCTTCTTACCGGGAAAGTCGTGACGGGCCAGCAAATAAGCGAGGGGGGTGCCGAACACAAAGGAAATCAGAGCCGCAGTCATCGCGGTGTAAATCGACAGCCAGATGGAGGAAAACACATCGGGATCACGAATGGTTTCGAGCAGACTGGCCACCGTCGGCTGCGAAACCATTCGATAAAGAGGCAGTACGATAAACAGCAGGACGGTGAAGCTGCAAAAACCGGTGAGATAGAGAAAGGGGCTACCGAGCGACAAACGTCGGCCTTCGGCAACCCCTGTCTTTGCTTCTAGACTCGGCATCGAATTACGGCTTTACTTCGACCAGTTTCTGCAAAGATCCCGGCAGCTGAGCATACATCTCAGCGGTCGGCACACGAGCCGGCACAAAGGGCGGTTGGCCCATCTCTTCAAGAATCTTCAGGCCACCTTCGGGATCGAGCATATAAGCCAAAAAGGCTTCGGCGGCCAACTTATTCGGAGCGGCATCGATGATGGTCACACCATAAGTGATCGACTTGCCCGTGCGCGTGGTAAAGGTGCCCGGCTTTTTACCACTGACCTGCACCTTGGCCTGTTTGTAATAATCGTCCATCTTGTAGTTGCCGAGGTTAATTTCGCCCGGCAGAGAGATGTACTTGAGACCGTGCTGAACCGCCACCGAGCGGTATTCCCAGGCATAGTCCATTTCGCCGCTCTGCATCAGCGAAATAAGCTCCACCGACTTGGGCCGGACATTCTGCAGCGGCCGATTGGCGAGCAGTTTTTCGTAGAGTCCCGGCTTGGCGAGGTGCTTCTCCGTCAGTTGCAATACCATCAGGCTGCGGTAGCCGCAGGGGTCAAGGTCAGGTGCCGAATGGCCCCATACCACTCCGGGGCGCTGCAGCACTTCGTGCCAGTTGCCGGCGTCAATTTCAGCGGCGAACTTACTTTTGTCCGTGTAGCACAGAACCAACTGATTAGAGGCAAAGCGGATATTAAGCGCGGCATGATCCGGGATCAAGGACTTGTCAATCACATTGAAGTCGGCCGAAGCCATAATGTCGGCGGCTTTGCCAACCTCGGAAATCAGGCGGGCCATTTTGGTGCTGCCGCCCCCTTCGCGCAGTACATCGACTTCCGGGTATTTGGCCTCAAAGGCCTTCTCCATGGCGGCAAAAGGCACCGACAGGCTGCCGGCATGAAAGATGATCAGCTTACCGGTCGGTTGCGGTTGATTGTTACCGGCCGACAAAATGGTGTAACTGAACACCCCGAGGGCCAATAGCAGCAAAATCCCCAATAACTTCTTCATGGCATGCTCCTTCACTCTGCATTGAAATTAAGAAAGGGAAGTGCTGAACACCCTTGCTGGCCACGCCGACACCACCCATTCGCTATATTCAAACGAATATAGCGAAACTGAACATCAGTGTCAACGAGATTTCCCAGGGGATTTTTGTCACAGATCAGCGAAAACGCTCGTCGGCAGTACGACCCTGCAGACCGGTGACCGCCGCACTGAACCAGCCAATCCGATCGACCTCGGCGGGATTGAGTTGCGGCACATAGGGTTTAATATCGAGCAGCGGCGTGCCGTCGAGCATGTCGACTTCGGCCACCTCCAATACCGCATCGCGCACCGCAGTCAGCCGTACCACCGACAGGCCTATGGCATTGGGCCGCTTCCGTGCCCTGGTGGAGAAGAGGCCGCGGGGTTGGCTATCGAGAAAGGGCGTCACTTCCAGCTCATAACCGCAGGAACGATGAAAGTGGTAGAGCAGAATCAGATGGGAAAAGCCATCCAAATTCTTGAGGCCGTCACGGTAGCAATCGGCCAGTTCAATACGGCCCACTGCCCCGGCGGCAGCGGCTGGCTGAATGGGAGTCCCGCTACGTTGGGCGAAGGGGGGTGTGAATAGTGCCGATCGGTCGATAGATGATCTCCATGGGTGTAGCTCCTTTCACCAGCAACGATCTATTTCCGAGCAGTCAAAGCCTGGTTTGGAATGGCGGCCTGCCAACCGCAAAAAAACGTTGCCTAATAAGCGGATTACTCTAAAATAGCCATGGATATTCAACACCCTTCCATCCCTATCGACGCAACCAGCGAGCCGAGCAATATCGGCTCCGAACCAGTTCTTTATCAGGAAAGGATTCCCCATGAAAAAAGCATTACTGGCACTGGCCTGCCTGGGCCTGCTCGCCCCGACGGCCTGCGCCCAGGAACAGCCCCCCGTGCAAAGCGAACAACAGAAAGTCAGCTACAGCCTGGGCTATAATATCGGCCGGGATTTTCGCCAGAAGCAGCTCGACGTCGACCCCGAGGTGCTGATGCGGGGCATGAAGGATGCGTTGTCCGACAGCGCCACCGCCCTCAGCGAAGACGAGATGCGTCAGGCCATGATGGATCTGCAGAAGAAGATGATGGCCCAGCAGCAGCAACAGGTTCAGCAACTGGCGGAGACCAACGAACAGGCAGGCAAAGCCTTTCTGGCCGACAACCGTCAGAAGGAAGGGATCAAGACCACCATGAGCGGCCTGCAGTACAAGGTCATCAGCAAGGGCACCGGCAAAAAACCGGGCCTGGACGACAAAGTTTCCGTCCATTACCGCGGCCGACTGCTGGACGGCACTGAATTCGACAGTTCCTACCGGCGCAACAAGCCGGCGACCTTTCTGGTGGGCGGAGTGATCCCCGGCTGGACCGAGGGTCTGCAGCTGATGAAGGAAGGGGCCAAGTGGCAGCTGTTTATTCCCGCCAAGCTGGCCTATGGTGAAAAAGGTGCCGGACAGATGATCGGCCCCAACGCCACCCTGATTTTTGATGTGGAGCTTATTTCGATCAACTGACCGCCCAGCAACAGCGTCTTTTTTAAGGCCCGCCCCCCGGCGGGCCTTTTTTTATGCTTATTGGGGGTCAGTCGCCGCCCGCCGGCCGGGGAACCAGGGGCAGAGGGCACCGGCGCATTCCTGATTGATCCCTGTCTGGTTACAGACAAAGACGCCTTCGGCCTTCAGGGTGACCGGCAGCAACGAACCGGAGAGCTTAGCGGCCTGCCCCAGGGCCAGCCAGCAGTCGCGGCGGCAACAGCGGGCCAGGGGCAGAGCGCTGATTTCGGCCAGCACTTGGCAACTGGCATTCTGCACCGCCTGACGGGACGGACCATCGAGGGGATTGGCCTTGAGAATCAGGCTGAAGGCGATGCCGACCCCGGCGGCCGCGCCACAGACCCCCCAGAAGGCGCAGCTGCCGCCGGCCACCTGGGTTCCACGCCGCAGCCCGGCAATCAGTTCGTCATCGGTCAGTTGACCGCCACTGTTGCGATAGGCCGCCAGAATCACTGCCGGCACCAGAGCATGATATTCGGGACCGTTGGCGGGGATGGCCGGATGGCTGCGAATTTCTTCAAACAGGCTCAGCAGATCGGTCTCGGTACTGGCCAGTGCCAGCCGCTCGATCACCTGCAAAGCGTCCACCGAGTGGCAGCTGTCGCAAACAAAATGGCCCTGCTCACAGACGGCGAGCGCCGGCAACAATTGCTGGCAGTAACTACAGCGGTGCTGTTCTTCCCCCGCAAGGTAGTGAAGATCTGCGCCGCAGACCATGCAACCGGCAGCGAATCGCTTTTTGGCCGCAGCTGTGCCGGTTGCCGCTTTCGGCTCAGCCGGCAGAGCGCAACAGGATGTTTCCTGATCGAGGTTGGTCACCGCACCTTGCCCATCGAGTTGAAACAGGCTGTCGCCGGCCAGGGCGGCAAGCTGCCGGTCCAAGGTTGTTACCTGCCCCGGCACCAGCCGCTGACCGTCTTCCGTGATAACCGTCGCAAAAGGCCCGCGATAGATAACCGGCACCCGGTCGCTCGACTTCGGCTTGAAGGCTTCAAAGGTCAGGGAAAAGAAGGGATGGCCCTGTACCACACGATAGGGAAAACGTTTGATGAGGCGAATAGCGATAAAGCCCGTCTCCTCGAGAATACCGACCAGATCCTTCTGAGTCAGAGCGCCGGCAATACATTCACCGCGCAGCAGTTCGTCGTTGCGCAGGACCGCTGACGGTTCCTGCTCGCAGACGACGTCAGAAATCACCAGCCGGCCGCCGGCCTTCAGCACGCGGTGAATCTCGGCAAAGGCCCGGCGTTTGTGGGACGACAGGTTCATCACGCAGTTGGACAGCACCACCTCGGCCGTCGCGTCTTCAAGGGGCAGACTCTCGAGATAACCTTTGTGAAACTCAAGGTTCTTATAGCCGAGCCGGCTCTCGACAGCAGTCGCCCCCTGCCCGGCCAGGGCCAGCATGTTGTCGAGCATATCGACACCGATGGCCCGGCCTTGCGGACCGACCTGCCGAGCAGCGATGAAACATTCTACCCCGCGGCCGCAACCGAGATCGACCACCCATTCACCGGGCTGCAGCTGAGCGTCGAGCACCGGGCTGCCGCAGCCATAACCGCGAAAACGATATTCTTCGGGAATATGCTCGATGAGCGACGGATCGTAGCAGACCGGGTTGAGAATATCCTCCTTGGTTTCCTCGGCGGCATCGCGATAAAACTCCTGCACCACGGTCCGGCTGTCGGTCTGGGCCAGAGACAGCAGGCAGTTGGAGTGCACCAGAGCCACCGCCCCGTGAGCACCGCAACTTTCCAGCACGTCCCCCATCTTCAGGCGCAGACGCGGCGGTCCCTCGTCGGTCTGCTGCAGAGCTTCGCGAACAATCTGCCAGCGGGCCAACTGTTCATGCAAAGGGGTATAAGGATCGTCACCAATAAAGGAATCGCCAGACAGATAGCTGTGATCCAGATCGCCGCCACCGAGCAACAGGCGCCACGGCGAGTCCAATCCGGCGGCCGTGGCCTGGCGAATCCGCTGTAGCACCGGACTGTCTCGCCAAGCCGCCACCAAGCCCGATTCAAGACCGGTGGCCAGTTCCGCAACACCGACCAGAGCCGCCGAGGGATATAGTCGACCATCAACCCCTACCGCCGCCGATTCCCAGCCGCTGCCGCTGCCGTCATGAACGGTGCCGGCCGGTGCAAAAACCTGACTGCGCAAGGCGGTGAGATTATCGATAACGATACCCTGCTCCTCGGCCCGCGCGCTCGCCTCGACCAACTGCGGAAAAATCATCTGCGGCCGGACGAAATCTTCAGCGACGCCCCGCCCGCGTATGAAATACCACATGAAGTGGACGTTGCCCGCTCCGACTTCAGCGGCAAAATCGACCACCCCCGGCATATCGGCCAGGTTGTCGGCGGTAACGCACATGGAGAGGGTAAATGGGATCTGCCGCTCCTTGAGCCAGGCCAGTTCTTCCCTCAGTAGGACAAAAGCGTCGCGGCCGCGAAGCCGGTCGTGGGCAACCTGCAATCCATCCAGGCTGATCTGCAGGTGCAGCCGGTCGAAATCCCATGCTTCATCTGCCAGCTGCCGGCGCAGCAGAAGGCCATTGGTCAGCACCGCCACATGGGTTTTGCCGGGTTGCAGCAATCGCCGAACGATGGACCTGAAATCGGGGTGCATCATCGGTTCGCCGCCGGTCAGGGCAAAAATTCGGCAACCCGATTCCAGCGCCTGGGTCGCAAGATCCTGCACCCGGTCGGCCGCCAGTCGAGCTCCATCGCCCGGGCCGGAGGCAAACATGCAATGGCGGCAGCTCAGATTGCAGTCGTTGGTCAGGTGGAACCAGAGTTCCCGCAACTGCGGTCGATCCAACAGGGCGGCCCGGCCGGGATAAGCCTGACTTGAATCCTCGGGTAGTCGTTGCAAAAAACGCATTACGGCCGGATCAGCGTTGTCAAAAAATCCTTCTTTGAGCTGCTGCAACAGCGCATCGCCGGCCCGATTGGGCACAAACCAGCTCGGCCGGTCGGCACGCACATAGATGGGAGTGCCGCCATGTTCGAAACGCTGCCAGAGTCGTGGGTCAAAGGTCATATTCGGTCCGTCAATTCTTATCATTAAAGGGGCTGCGATATATATCGTTGCGCCATCAGACTTTCTTGGCCAGAGCGGCCCGCGCCAGGCGGGTCACATAAACGGTCACCGCTACCGTCGCTGCCAGCCCCACCAGATAGAGCCCCCATTCAAAGGCAGAGCGGCTGTGCCCTTCGACACCGAGCAAAGCCAGATCGCCGGCCAGGGAGCCGAGGTAGACGTACATCACCGTGCCCGGCAGCATGCCGATCCACGAAGCCCAGAAGTAATCGCGCAGGGAAACACTGGTCAGACCAAAGGCGTAATTGAGCAGGTTGAAGGGAAAGACCGGTGACAGCCGGGTTAAGCCGACGATCTTCCAGCCCTCCCGCGCGACCGCCTGATCGACTGCCTGAAAACGCGGGTTGCCGGATATTTTCGCCGCCACCCAGCCTCGGGCCAGATAGCGGCCGACCAGGAAGGCGCTGGCGGCACCCAGGGTCGCCGCCAGCGAAACAAGCACCGTGCCCTTGAGCACCCCGAACAGCGCCCCGGCGCCGAGGGTCAGAATAGAACCGGGTAAGAACAGCACTGTCGCCAGAACATAGAGCAACACAAAGACCGCCATGCCCCAAACGCCCAGTCCGGCCACCCAGTCCAAGGCGGCGCGCAGCAGGTCCTGAATCCCCAGGTAACGCACCGCGACAAACAGAGCAGCGAGTAGCAGCAAGAGCAGAAGCGCCTTGGTCAATGCCGGCCGATAATTGTTTCTTTTCTGTTCCTGCGTCATAACCGCTCCTTTACGAATCGCAAGCCTCCTACGGTCGGCTGTTTCGGGTCAGGATTCAATTATACATTAATCCTTATATCAACAATATTGGCTTGACAGCAATAACACCTCACTGCGAAATCACGGCAAAGAACAAACATAGTCGGTTCCTTGCCGTCCCCTGCAGGGTAAAAACAAACCAAACCGAAAATAAAAAAAGGAGCCGACCAATAGGCCAGCTCCTGATTCAATGTGGTACCCGGGACGAGAATCGAACTCGTACAGGATTACTCCCGAGGGATTTTAAGTCCCTTGCGTCTACCAGTTCCGCCACCCGGGCAGATTTGAAACGCTGAAATATTAGTCCATTAGCCCGAGGCCGTCAACGGAAAAGGGGGCGCGAAAAAGTGCAGTTCGGGAGGGAATTCCAGAAACTGGTGCTTAACTGCCAGCTGAAAAAAAAGTTTCAGACCCTGCTGATGGGCATCGGTCAAACGAAAGGACATGTCCTGCCAATAGGCCAGCAACTCCTTCGGGGTCAAACAGGAGCGGCCAGCAGTTTGCCCAGCCAGGGTCGGCAGATCGGCCAAGGCCCGGGTCAAGCTGGCCTGCAACCTGCGTTGCAATTGCGCGACCTCCTCTTCTTTCTCCGCCACCACATCGCGCCGTACGATCCACAGAGCAAAGACAAAGGGCAGCCCGCTGAAGGAATGCCAGAGAGCCCCCAGATCAAAGGCATAGGGCGCCAGTCCGGCTTTGGCGGCCTGAAGAGCCCGGTCACCGATCAGCAGACCGGCCCCGCCCGCGGCGATGACTTCTTCGACCGGGCACTCAGGACGATGCAAGTGCAGTCTGTCAAAACCGCAAGCTTCCCGTAACAGAATCTGCAACAGGTGGACTGAAGTGGCCGATTCGCCGGTCACGGCAATGGGCATATCGGCCAATTCCGCCAGGGGGCAGGACGCAAAGAGCAGAACACTCTTGACCGCACCGCAGGCACTGATGGAAAGGTCGGGCAGCAGCAGATAATCGGACCAGTGACGGCCGTATTCAAAGGAGGAGGCCGGGCAGAGGTCGATCTGCCCCTTCGCCAGCAATGTGTTCAGTTGAGCGGGAGTTCCGGTGACGATGCGATCGTCAGCATCGTCAGCCCTGAGATATCGAAAAAAGGGCACGCAATTAAGGTAGTCGATGTGGCCGATCCGCAGGGTCATGGTGAGTCAATCAGCAGCAGCGGCTGCGATTCATCCTCGAAAATCCCGTGGAACCGCACACCATCAGCTTCCAGCAGTTGCCCGGAGACCTGCAGATAACGGGTTATGGCTTTGTTGTAGTCGGCCAGGGCGGCAACCTGACCGGTGCGGGCCTGGGCAAGATCTTCTTCACCTTCAAGCACCTGGCGAATCGTGGCCAGACCGACTTCCTGGCGCTTGAGCAAAATACGCAGCTTTTCTTCGGCAAAGGTCTGGCCGCTGGTCGCCACTTCGATCTTTTGGTCACTGACTTCCAGCAAGCGGATTGCGGCGCGGATTTCAGTGCGAATCTCTTCTTGCAGCTGGGCTAGTTCAGCTTGTCGCCCCTTGATCCTCAGCAGGGTACGGCGATGTTCATAGCGAGCGGTGCGATTGCCGAGGGGGTAGGATAAGCTCAGGCCGATCCGCCAATTGGGATAATCGCCGCCGCCGATATCATCGAGGTCGTCGTTATAGTCGCCGCCGAGCCCCTTGTGGGAATAGCTGGCAGTCAGATCGAGGCCCGGCAGAAGATCATTGCGAGCCAGCCGCTGTTCGAGATCGAGCCGTTCGAGCTGACGAATTCGACGTTGCAGATCGGGACGCTTGTCCAGAGCCTGTTGCAAACCCTGCTCCTCATCGACCGCGAGCACGGGCCGGCCGAGGGTTTCATCGGCTATCGCCAGCGGCCGCCGGCTGCTCATGAGCAATGCCAGTCGGTCGAGACCGTCTCGATATTCCCTGTCGGCATCAAGGTGCAGCCGCTGCCGCTCCTTCAGGCCGAACTCGGCTTCGAGAATATCGACCGGAGGCAAAATCCCCGCACGAACGCGGGCCGACGCTTCGTTCAAGATCTTCTGCGCCAAGGCCACAGAGGTCTCCCGAAAGCGGAGATTATCCCGTAGTCTGAGCACCTCGTAATAGGCATCGCGAACTTCGGCCAGCAAGGCAAAGGCCACCTCGCGCAAGTCCTGGACCGCTACCTGCCTGTCGTTAACGGCAAACAGAATATCCTGTTCGGCAACCGAACGGCCAAAACCTTTCAGCAGCGGCTGGGTCAGCTGCAGGGCCAGTTCACTCTGGTAGGCGGGATCGATAGCGGGTTCCGGGTCTTCCTCGCTGCGCTGATTGTCAAAGCCGAGAGTCAGTTCACCGCCGCTGGGCAGCTGCTGGCCCAAGGAGAAATCCAGGCGATAGAACTGGTTGCGATTTTCTATATCGAGATACTGCAGTGTAGGTTGATGCGATTCTCCGGTAGCAAAATCGACCAACAACTGCGGATCGTACAGGCCGTATTCCCGCCTGACCGCCGCCTGGCTGGCGCGGGCATCGTATTGCTCGGCCCGCAGATTGAGATTGCGCTCGAGAGTGAGGCGAATCACCTGGTGCAAGGTCAGGGGGGCGGTGGGCGCCGGCATTGCTGGCTGTGCTGACTGAGCCGCGGCAATTGGCAGCGGCAACAAGAGCAATACCAGTAGAAGCAGGGGATATTTGAAGTAAACAGCCATGAAAGATATCCACCCGGAAGTTAACTCGCCGACCTTCTAAAAAGAACGGGGCCGGGCCAGCGCCCGGCCCCGTTCAGCCTGAAATTAAAATCGGCAAAGTGACCGATTGCTTCAATAGATGGAAATTCGACACGGCCCCGCTAAAGGATCAGTTTCTCCAGAAAGGAAGTATCGAAGGTTCCTTCGCGGAACTCTTTGTTACCCATGATCCGCTGGTGAAGCATGATGGAGGTGCGAATACCACCGATAATGTACTCGTCCAGAGCCCGAGCCATGCGCTGCACGGCTTCCTGACGGCTGTCGGCGTGCACAATCAGTTTGGCCACCATGGAATCGTAATGGGGAAGAACGGTATATTGGTCGTACACGGCGCTATCCACCCGAACCCCTAAACCACCGGGCGGATGATAACCGTCGATCTTACCTGGAGACGGCGTGAACTTGAAAGGGTGTTCGGCGTTGATCCGGCATTCGATGGCATGCCCCGAGATAACGATATCCGACTGCTTATAGCGCAACTTCAAGCCCGCTGCGGAGCGGATCTGCTCGCGAATGATGTCAATACCGGTGACCATCTCGGTGACCGGATGCTCCACCTGGACCCGCGTATTCATCTCCATGAAGTAAAATTTGTGATCGGCATCGAGCAGGAATTCCATGGTGCCGACACTGGAATAACCGACGGACTTGGCAGCAGCCACCGCACATTCGCCCATCTTTTTTCGCAATTCCGGCGACAAGACCGGACAGGGAGCCTCTTCAAGCAGCTTCTGGTGACGGCGCTGAATGGAGCAATCCCGTTCGCCGAGATGAATGACGTTGCCATGTTTATCGGCCAGAATCTGGACTTCGACGTGGCGGGGATTCTCGCAGAACTTCTCGATGTAAACCTCGGGATTGCCGAAACCGGCCTTGGCTTCGGAACGGGCCGCGGCAAAGGCGTTCGGTAAGGACGCCGGAGAATGAACAATTTTCATGCCACGCCCGCCACCGCCGGCGGTGGCCTTGATGATAATTGGATAGCCGATATCCGCGGCGACCTCCTTGGCCTGCTCGATATTTTCTACCGCTTCTTTGGTGCCCGGCAGAATCGGTACCCCGACCTTGGTAACGGTCTGGCGAGCCTGGATCTTGTCGCCCATCAGACGCATGTTTTCCGGGCTGGGACCGATGAAGGTGATGCCGCAATTGCCACAGATCTCGGCAAACTCGGCATTTTCCGCGAGGAAACCGTAACCGGGATGAATGGCGTCGGCATCGGTGACCTCAGCGGCACTGATAATCGCCTGAATATTGAGATAACTGGCGATGCTGGGCGCCGGACCGATACAGATACTCTCATCAGCCAATTTAACGTGCAGCGATTCACTGTCCACATTCGAATGAACAGCAACCGTCTTGATGCCCAGCTCTTTGCAGGCACGGATGATACGCAGGGCGATCTCGCCCCGATTGGCAATCAGAATCTTATGAAACATAAAGCTGTCATCTCCGAAAAATCAGTCGCCTGGCTCCCTGGGGAACCTGCAGCCGGCGACCTGATGCCTGAAACCTGTTTTTTAAAGGGGTTCAACCAAGAAGAGCGGATCGCCATATTCGACAGGTTCGGCGTTCTCCTTGAGAATTTTAACCACCTTGCACTTGAACTCGGCTTCGATCTCGTTCATCAGCTTCATCGCTTCGACGATACAGAGCGTCTGGCCCTTTTCGACGACCGAACCGACCTCGACATAGGAGTCGGACTCGGGAGAAGGGGACCGATAGAAGGTGCCGACAATGGGCGACGCTACCTCTTCAAGACCTTCGTCAGCAGCCACGGCCTCGGCCGGTTGCTCTGCCATGGCAACAGGAGCAGCAGCAACCGAAGGCGCCGCAGCCGACAGAGGGACTAGCGGCACGGTCGTCGCCACCGTTTCAGAACCACGCCGAATGACCAGCTTTTCGCCACCGCTCTCCAGTTCGAATTCGGTGATGTCGGTTTGGGTTACCATTCTGATCAATGATTTGATGTTCTTGATATCCATGAAATTTCACTCCTTGCCACAATAAAAAAACGGACCGTCCAAGTCCTGCCCTGTTCCGAATTGCCGACAGGGTCGCTATGCATCCATCATACGGGCAACAGCCTGAATTCCTTTGGCAGGCGGGTTATCCGCCGGTGACCGTCAGCTGTTACACAGACCATATCTTCAATACGCACCCCACCGAGGTCGGGGATATAAATACCCGGTTCAATGGTGATCACCATGCCCTCTTCCGCCAACACCTCGGATTGGGCAGAAACGGCCGGATGTTCATGAACCTCAAGCCCCACTCCATGACCGAGACTGTGGCCGAAATAATCGCCGTAGCCCTGTTCGGCGATATATCCCCGGGCAATGCCGTCGATGTCCCGTAAAGGGACACCGGACCGCACAGCGTCCATGGCTCGGTCATGGCCCTCAAGCACGATGTCGAAAATCTGCCGAAGCTTTGCCGAAACAGGCCCGACAGCAACCGTTACCGTTTCATCCGAATGGTAGCCCTTCCAGCGGGCGCCGAAGTCGATGGTCACCAGATCGCCCCCTGCAATGGCCTTGTCGGAGGCGATGCCGTGTGGCAATGCGCCGCGTCGGCCGGAGGCAACGATGGTGTCAAATGACTTTTCCTCGGCGCCAAGCCGGCGCATGGCAAATTCCAGCTCCAGGGCGATATCCCGTTCAAGGACACCGGGACGGATCAGCGGCAGAATTTCCTCGAAGGCCTCAGCCGCTATGCCGGAGGCATGTTCCAAGGCGGTCAGCTCATTCTGATCCTTTGCCCAGCGCAAAGGCCGCAGACGCTCCGATTCCGGCTGCCACTGGCAACCTGCAGGGCTTTTTTCCCGCAGTCGCTCAACCATGGCATAGGGCAGGCTGTCGGCTTCAAAACCGATTCGCCGCAGACCGAGCTCATTGACCTGTTCGAGAATGCCGTCGAGTTGCACCCGATACTCGCAGATGGTCTGCGCGCTGACTTCCTGTCGGGCCTGCGTAGTGTAGCGGGCATCGGTTAAAAAGGTCGCCCCCTTGCGACTCACCAACAGAGCCCCGGCGCTGCCGGAAAATCCGCTAAGATAGCGCAGGTTGGCCCGATCCAGAAAAAGAAAACCTTCCAGGTTGGCGTCTTCCAGCAGTTTATTTACCCTGTGGGCTCTGTCTTGAGTCATAGCGATTTTTACCGGCCATCACTTGGTCAGATGCATCACCAAACCACGCAGGGCCAACTGATAGCTGGCTACGCCAAAACCGCAGATCTGCCCTACCGCCACCGGACTGATGAAGGAGTGATGGCGAAAGGGTTCGCGAGCGTGAACGTTGGACAGGTGAACCTCCACCGCCGGGATAGCTACCGCCGCCAGTGCGTCCCGCAGAGCGACACTGGTATGGGTCAGGCCGCCGGGGTTGATGAGAATTCCGCAAATACCCTGCTCACGAGCGGCATGAATCCGGTCGATGAGCTCACCTTCGTGATTGGACTGGACGGTATCTATTTCGACGCCCAGCTCCCGAGCCAGCAGGTTCAGGCCCTTGTCGACATCCTGTAGCGTGTCGCTGCCATAGACCTCGGGTTCACGGGTCCCGAGCAAATTGAGATTGGGACCGTGCAGAACGAGTATTCGGGTATCTGCACCGCTCATCGCAACTCCTCCCGCAGCCGAAACAGCTCTCGGGACAGCAGATAACGCCCTTTGCCGTAGTTGCCGTTGCAGGCCATGGTCAGGATAACGAAATAATCCTCGTTCAAGGCCCGAATAATCGACTGAAAACGCTCCGTGCGTACGGTTACTTCCTCGATCTCGCCGGTATTGAGAATGACCAGAGTGTCCTTCATCTCCTTCAGGACATGGGCATACTCGACGGCAAACAGGTTGAGGTCACCGGCCTCGCAGGGCCGATCGTACTGCGCCACCGCCAGACCGTCATAGCCCATGAGCACGGCACTATAGCCATCGGATTCTTCAACGATGTCCTGCAAAATCTTTTTGAACATGTTCCCTCCGTAGGCGTACAGCAATCAACCAACGCTGCAAAATGGCCAGCGGTTCTGCTTGGGCGGCGGTGGCGGCAAGGGACTCCTGTTCATCAGCAACCTCAGCCTGCGAATTGGAAGTCAGGCGCCCTTCCAGCTCAATTAGTTTGGCGCGAACCTGGCTATTATCCGGATCCGCCTGCAGAATATCTCGATAGACCTGGCAGGCCTGAGATAACAGGCCCTGTTTAACGAAAAGTTCCGCAATCGTGGTTGTGGCGATGGGCGCTTCGGCAGGCTGTGCTTCGTCGGTCTGGGGAGCGGCTGCCGCGGCACTGACGGACGCTTCGGCAACGGCGGACAAGCGATTCAACATATGACGAATCGAACTGTTGCCCGGATGGATTTGCTCGGCCCTCTCCAGCACCTGACGGGCCGTATCGACCTGTCCCTTCTGACAATAGATGGCGGCCAGCCCCTTAAAGGCGGCAATGCTTTCGCCATCCAGGGTCAAGGCCTTGTTGAAACAACCGAGCGCCTCTCCGGTTTCATCGCGAGCCATCAGTATCTGGCCGAGTACCACGTGCCCGGGGCTGAACCAGGGAAGCCCTTGAATCCCTTTGCGAGCTATCTCCAAGGCCTCGTCCAGCCTGCCGAGCTGGCGGTAGGCATCGCCAAGGGTTACAAAAACTGTTGAATGGGGGTCTTTCGCCAGGATATCGGCATAACCAGCGATCTTGGCCAGTAGCGCAGCGTCCGAATTATTCGCCATAGCATCATCCTCGGGATATGCCAGCCTTCAGCGTTTCAGTCAGCAGAATATCGAGCCTGGGAACTTCTTGAATAAGGCAATCACCTATGCCGCGGTTGAGCACCAGACGCAACACCCCCTCTTTGACCTTTTTGTCACGTTGCATCGCTTCGATATAATCAGCAACAGAATAGGCGGGGGGATCGACAGGCAAGTCGAAAGAAACCAGCAACTCCCTGATGGCGGCAACATCCTGCGGGCTGCAAAGATCGAGTCGGCAGGAAAGCTCAGCGGCGACGACCATGCCGATGGCAACCGCTTCACCATGCCGGTAGGCTCCGTATCCGGCAAGAGCCTCAACTGCATGGCCAAAGGTGTGACCAAAGTTGAGAATAGCCCTGAAAGAACTCTCTTTTTCGTCAATTTCTACAACATTCGCCTTGATTTGGCAAGATCTCTTTACCGTGCGCACCAGCGCTTCAGGATCCTGTTGACGCAACTGTTCTCGTTGCTCGGCCAGATTATGAAAGAAGTCCTGGTCGCAGATCACCCCGTACTTGACGACTTCGGCCATGCCGGCAGCGAATTCCCTGGTTGGCAGGGTTGCCAAGGTGGCCACGTCGATATGCACGTGGCGAGGCTGATAAAAGGCGCCGATAAGATTTTTCCCCAGGGGGTGATTGACAGCAGTCTTGCCGCCCACCGAACTGTCCACCTGGGCCAGGAGGGTCGTCGGCACCTGGGCAAAAGCAATCCCGCGCAGAAAAATCGCCGCGGCGAAACCGACCATATCGCCGATCACCCCGCCCCCCAGGGCCAGTAACCCGGAAGAGCGGTCGAAGCCCTGCTCGATAAGGGCATCGAATATTTTTTGCAGGGTTACGAAATTCTTATGCTCTTCACCGTCGGGAACAACAATGGTGGAAACAGCAAAGCCTGCATCGACAAGTACTTGCTGTACAATCTCGCCGTAGTGTCCGGCGATGGTCGGGCTGGTGACGATGGCCACCTTGCGGGGAAATTCCACCGCCTGCAGAGCCTCGCCCAGGCGGTCGAGAACCCCATGACCGATCCAGATGGGGTAAGCCCGATCTCCCAATCCGACCATCAAACGTTCTAGCATGCTCGCCATCAATCCTTCGCTCTCCTAAAAATCTCTCGGGCCACCTCATCAACCTCCCTGCCATCGGTATCGACGATGAGATCAGCCTGTTCGTAGAGGGGCACGCGCTGCTGCCAGAGGCTTTTGACATCGGCTTCGGTGCGATCGGCGGGCGCCAGCGGGCGACCGGTCGAGCCGGCCAACCGCGCACGGAGGGTGTCCCAGTTGGCCCGAAGATAAATTACCGCGCCCAGGCGCCGCATAAGTTGCCAGTTTTCCTGTCGACCAACGATTCCGCCGCCCATTGCCAGAATAATCGGGCTAGCATCATTCAGGGAACGCAGCGCTTCTGTTTCATAGCGACGGAAGGTGGCCTCACCCTGTTCGGCAAAGATGGCAGGGATAGTGCGACCCTGCAGTTGCACGATCAAGGCATCGAGATCGACCAGCGGCAGGCCTGACAGATTCGCCAGAGCGCGACCGACGGTGCTCTTGCCGGCCCCCATGAAGCCGACCAGAACGATGGCTTTCTTAGAAGTTTTGCACATATTGCTGATAAGCATCGAGATTCTGCCGAATCTCTTCCATGGCATCGCCACCGAATTTTTGCAGCATCGCCGAAGCCACCTCAATAGCCACCACCGCTTCGGCCACTACGGCAGCGGCCGGCACGGCACACACGTCAGAGCGTTCCACCACAGCAGCAAAAGGCTCCTTGGTTTTAAGGTCGATGGTCTGCAAAGGCTG
>JAUWLU010000268.1 GCA_030613545.1 Desulfuromonadales bacterium | reverse complement strand
AACCATCAGCTGGAGAAAGGATCACCATGAGCAAAAAGGACTGTGTCGCCTGGCTCTATCGCGAACTGCCGGAACTGGTTCGCAGCCGGGTGCTCGACGAGGGGGCCGCCGCGCGGCTGCGCGATCACTACGGCCCGGCGCCAGAGCAGCGCCGCCGCTCCCTCGGCCTGGTGATCTGCGCCGCCCTGGGGGCGCTGCTGGTCGGCCTCGGCATCATTCTGCTGCTGGCCCACAACTGGGTCGAGCTGTCCCGCCCGCAGCGCACCCTGCTGTCCTTCGCGCCGCTGCTCCTGGGCCAGGCGGTGGCCGGCTGGGTCTGGTTCAAACGGCGCACGTCCCTGGCCTGGTGCGAGGGGGCGGCGACCTTTCTGCTGCTGGCCATCGGCGCTTCCATCGCCCTGGTCGGCCAGACCTATCATATCTCCGGCGACCTGCCGCGCTTCGTGCTGGTCTGGATGCTGCTTGGCGCGCCGCTGATCTACTTGTTGGGTGCTGCCCTGCCAGCGCTGATCTACTGGCTCGGGGTCACCTGGTGGGGGATGCTGGCCGCCGCGGACGATCTGCCGGTGATGTTCTTCTGGCTGCTGGCCGCCCTGCCGCTGCCCTTCTGGTGGCGCCTGATCAGGGAGCGGCGGCGCACCCTGGCGGCGGCCTGGCTCGCCTGGGTGCTGGCCCCCTGCCTGGCCGTTGGCCTCGGTTTCAGCAGTCATGCCGTCCTGGAGTCGATCTGGGCGCCACTCTATCTGGGCTTCTTTGCCGTCTGTTACCTGGCTGCCGGTCAGTGGCCGGCAACTTCGGCGGTCAGCCGGCCTTTCCGACTGCTTGGCAGCTGGGGCACGGTCGGGGTGGTGCTGCTGCTGACCCTCAAGGATGTCTGGCAGGAACTGGTCGGCCAGCCTTTGCACCAGATCGGTTGGAGCACCTGGCCCGAATACCTGCTGCTGGCAGTACTGCTGCTGTTGACCATCGGCTTGTTGCTGCGCAGTATAATGTCCGGCCGATGGCTCGACGCCCTGTTCGGCCTGGCCGCGCCGCTGGTCACCCTGCTGATGCTCGCCTCATCGCGGCTGCTGTCGATCGGTCCGGTACTGCTGTTGGGCAACCTCTATCTGCTCATTCTCGGCGGCGCGGTGCTGCGTGACGGCCTGCACAGCGGCCAGTTGCCCCGCATCAACGCCGGCCTCGGTATCCTCAGCGCCCTGATCGCGGTGCGCTTCTTCGACAGCCAGCTGCCCTTTACCGTGCGCGGCGTGCTGTTCATCCTCATCGGCTTCGCCTTTCTGGCGGTCAATCTGCTGGTAAAACGACGGGAGGTGCGCGCATGAACCGGCTGCTCGGTTTGGCCCTGGCGCTGCTGTTTCTGCTGCAGCTGGCGGTACCGGCTGGCATGATCGCCGGCCGCGAAATCACCTTGCGGCGCGGCGAGCTGTTTCGCTTCCGCACCGCCCCGGTCGATCCCTACGACCCCTTCCGCGGCCGCTTTGTGGCCCTCAACCTGGAGCAGGCGCAGGCCCCGCGCCCGGCCGGCGTGGAGCTCAGCTATCGGCAGAAGGTCTTCGCCCTGCTGGCCGTTGACGAGGCGGGGTTCGCCTATTGCAGCGGCATCGATACCGAGCGGCCGGCAGCGGGGCACTACCTGGTCGCGCGCATCGCCTCTCTCGACCAGGAACAGGTGCGGTTGCAGTTGCCCTTCGATCGCTACTATGCCGAAGAGGATCTGGCGCCGGAGATCGAGCGGGCCTACCGCGCTCACAGCCGCCGGGATAAGCAGGAAGCCTTCATCACGGTGCGGGTTCGGCAGGGGCGGGGGGTATTGGAGGAACTCTATATCGAGGATTTGCCCGTCGGCGACTATTTGCGCCGCCAGGCTGTTGTGGACAACACTGAATAAGGAGACGTTAGTGGTTGGAGAGGAGAAGCAAAAGCCCTGGAAGTTGTTGCGCTCGGAAGAGGGTGACGAGCTGCCCATCTTCAAGGTCCGTTACGACTGGGTGGAAAATCCCCGCAACGGCGCCGCCCTTAAAGCGGTGGTGCTCGATGTGCCCGACTGGGTAACCATCGCCGCAGTAACGCCCGACCAGCGTATCGTGGTCGTTCGCCAGTATCGCTTCGGCGTTGCGGAGTTTACTACCGAGCTGCCGGCCGGGCTGGTCAATGCCGGCGAGCCGCACCGGGACGCCGCCATGCGGGAACTGCGGGAGGAGACCGGCTATACCGGCTCCGACTGGGTCTATCTCGGCTGGGTGCAGCCCAATCCCGCCTACCAGAATAATCGCCTGCACCAGTGGCTGGCCAGGGATGTGCGGCTGACCGAACCCCGTCAACTGGACGAGGGGGAGGACATCGCGGTCTCGGTGCTGACGGCGGCGGAAGTCCGGCGTGAGGTCGCCGAGGGGCGTTTTCGCAACTCGCTGGCGTTGCTGTCCCTGTCCCGGATCATGAATCTGTGGGATGCTGCTGAAGGCCAGAGCGGATTGCTCGAAGACTTTATCACTCTCGACCGGTCTTCGATCTGATGCCGGTTCGATCTGAGCATAGCCGTGGTGCTGTAGCCCGAGGGATTCATGCAAAGGGCAGTAGCGTGGCGGCCATCGCTATCTTTCTGGCCGGTCTGTGCGGAGCACTGCTGTGGCTCTTCCCCCTGCCAGCGTGGGCCCTGAGGGCCGACGAACTGGTCATCGTCAGCAATCGCGCGGTCGCCGCCAGCGGCAAACTGGCCCGCTACTATATGGAGCGGCGCCAGGTGTCGAAGCAAAACTGGCTGCAGTTGCGCACCACCGGGCAGGAGCAGATCAGCCGGGACGATTACGAAAAACAGATCGCCGCTCCGCTGCGGACGTTCCTGCAGAAGAACGATCCCGACGGGGTACGGTTCAAGTGCATCGTACTCATGTATGATGGCGTCGCAAAAAGTCCACCCTACTACGTTGCAGCGCTTTTTCAGGACTTCGACATACTATATGTATGCCTTCACCCCTGAAAAACCACTACGCCTTGTAGGTCGAAATTTTT
>JAUWLU010000209.1 GCA_030613545.1 Desulfuromonadales bacterium | reverse complement strand
AACCTACGGTCTGGCCGTCTACCAGGAACAGATCACTCAAATAGCCATGGCCCTGGCCGGCTTTTCCGCCAGCGAAGGCGACCAGCTGCGCAAGATCGTCAGCAAAAAAGACAAGCACCAGCGGCTGGACGATTTCCGCCAGCGATTCGTCGCCGGAGGTCAGCAGCAGGGCATCGGCAGGACGGTTCTGGAACAGGTCTGGGAGCAGATCCTCTCCTTTGCCGGCTATTCCTTCTGCAAGCCCCACTCGGCATCCTATGCCCTGGTCAGCTGCAAGTCGGCCTGGCTCAAGGCCAACTACCCGGCCGAGTTCATGGCGGCGGTGATCAGCAACGGCGGCGGCTACTATTCCACCCTCGGCTATCTGTCCGAGGCGCGGCGCCTGGGCCTGTCCATTCTGCCCCCCGAGATCAACCGCAGCGACTACCCCTATCGTGGTTGCGGGCCAAAACTGCGTGTCGGCCTGCAGCAGATCGCCGCCCTCACCCGACAGGCGGCCGACAGTCTGTTGCAAGAGAGAGAGAGCACCGGGCCCTTTGCCGATTTTGCCGACTTTCTGGCGCGGCTGCCGCAGCTGGGTGAAAGCGATATCAAGCTGTTGATCAAAGCCGGCTGCTTCGATCATCTGGAGGGGGCTGATCGACGGCCACAGCTGATCTGGCAGCTGCTTAACCGGCGGCGCCTGGCCAAGGCGGACAGCTTCGATCTGTTTGCCGCACCGCAGCCGGCCGTACCGGAGCTGCCCCCCGGCGAGCGCAGCGTTCTGCAGGCTCAGGAACTGGAGAGCCTCGGCCTGCCCGTCTCCCACCACCCCCTGGACCGCTGCCGGCCAGCCATCGCCCGCAGCGGCGCTGTCCCGGCGGCCGCGCTGGATCGCTGGATCGGCCGCCACGTCACCCTGGTCGGTTGGTGGGTGACCGGCAAGCCGATTCGCACCCACGAGGGGCGACCCATGGAATTCGCCACCTTCGAGGACCACAGTGCCCTGTTCGACGCCACCCTGTTCCCCGCCATCTACGACCGCTTCTGCCGCCTGCTGGCCCAGCCTCGCCCCTATCTGATCAAGGGCCTGGTCGAGGAGGAGTTCGGGGTGGTCTCGCTGAACGTGAAATGGCTGGGTTTTCTGCAGGACTGACCGCGAAGGTTCGTAATCTGCTCCAAAAGCTCAAGTCGCATGGGCCTGAAAAGACAACGGCCCGCTGCGAAGCGGGCCGTTGACAACCGATAGTGAAATGGGAATCAGCGTTTGACGATGGCGTCGAATTTACATTTTTCCAGACAGGCGCCGCATTTGATGCAGAGATCCTGATCGATAACATGACAGTACTTGACCTGGCCGCTGATACAGTCGACCGGACAGACCTTGGTGCACAGGGTACAGCCGGTGCACTTCTCCGCCAGGATATAGAATTCGAGCAAATTCTTGCAGACGCCGGCCGGGCACTTCTTGTCCAGCACATGGGCCAGGTATTCGTCCTTGAAAACGCGCAAGGTCGACAGAATCGGGTTGGGCATGGTCTGACCGAGACCGCACAGGGCGGTGTCCTTGATCTGCCGGGCCAGGGTTTCGAGACGCTCCAGCTCCGCTAGGCTGGAGTGGCCGAGGGTGATGCGCTCCAGCGCCTCAAACAGCCGCTTGGAACCGATGCGGCAGGGGGCACACTTGCCGCAGCTTTCTTCCATGGTGAAGTTGAGGAAAAATTTCGATATGTCGACCATGCAGGCATCCTCGTCCATGACGATCATGCCGCCCGAGCCCATGATCGACTCGCAAGCAGCCAGATGCTCATAGTCTATGGGGACATCAAGGTCCTTGTAGGTCAGCACGCCGCCGGACGGGCCGCCGGTCTGCACCGCCTTGAACTTTTTGCCGCCTGGGCAGCCGCCGCCGATATCGAATACGATCTCCCGCAGGGTGATGCCCATGGGCACCTCGATCAGACCGACGTTAGTGATCTTGCCGACCAGGGAGAAGACCTTGGTCCCCTTGGCCGTCTCCGAACCGATACTACTGTACCAGTCGGCTCCCTTCAGAATAATGGCCGGAATATTGGCCAGGGTTTCGACGTTGTTGAGAACGGTCGGCTTGTCCCAGTAGCCGGCCTCGGCAGGAAATGGCGGTTTGGTATAGGGCTCTCCACGATTGCCCTCGATGGAACGGATCAGGGCGGTTTCCTCGCCGCAGACAAAGGCACCGGCGCCATACTTGATTTCGATCTCGAAACCGAAACCGGTGCCGAGGATATCCGGACCCTGCAGACCGTAGTCCTGAGCCTGAGCAATGGCGATACGCAGACGCTTGATGGCCAGCGGGTACTCGGCGCGAATGTAGATGGTCCCCTGGCCGGCGCCGATGGCGTAACCGGCAATGGCCATGGCTTCAAGAACACTGTGCGGGTCCCCTTCCAGTACCGCACGATCCATGTAGGCACCGGGGTCGCCTTCGTCGGCATTGCAGATCACGTATTTGACATCGGAGGGATATTGGGCGGCGAAACCCCACTTGACGCCGGTCGGGAACCCGGCCCCTCCCCGGCCCCGCAGGCCGCTCTTTTTGATCTCTTCAATCAACTCCCCGGGGGTCATTTCGGTCAGACACTTGCCCAGAGCCTGGTAGCCGCCAGCCGCAATATAGGAATCGATGTTTTCCGGATCGATGAATCCGCTGTTCCGAGTCGCAATCCTGAGCTGTTTCTTTTCCGCCATCGGCCTAACCTCCGTAAAGATGCCTATGCTCCGCTCTCTGAAAAACACCGTAATACACTATAGCACCTTACTGATTTTAATAGGTTAGCAGCCTATTACAATCAAATCCGAGAATTTTTTATCTCAAAAGCTATACTTGAAATGGCGCAGGCCAACCATTGACTCTGTGAAACGGGAGAGGCAAGATATACATGTAGACAAATCGCCCCGGACAAACATCTGATTTGCGGGGAAGCCTTCGTGTAAAATATAAATATATTTATTAAAGGACTCTTTGACAAACACCACTTTCTGGAGGGCCAAATGCTGCGTACTTTGATGGTATCGATCCTGAGCCTGATCCTACTGCTCGGCTGCACTGAAAAGGAGCAGAAAAGTGCAGAAAAGACGACTGAAGACAAAGCCCAAATCAGCCAACCTGCACCACCAGCCACCGAAGAAGCGGCGCCGATAGTTGAACAGGCGCAACAAAACGCCGAGCAGGCCGCACAGGCTTCGCAACAGGCCAAGGCCCGCCTGGAAACCCTGGAAGAACAGGCGGTAATTCTTGCCGAAGAAGCTGAATCGGTAACCAAAGAAGTAACCCGCGTGACGCAACAGGTCGAAGATATCAATCTGCGCCTCGACCAAGTGGCCGCAGAGATAGAGACGGTGATAACGCAGGCCGAAGCCGCAATGAATCGAATCGAACGGGCTAGAAAAGTTCTGCTGCAGTCGGCCAGCGGGCTGGCCTGCCAAACCGGCCAGCCGGCAGCCGACGCAGCGGTTCAGGATGACGCAGGGTAAGTTATAATCATCGACTAGAGCTTGACTACCGCTAAAAAGAACGGCCGCCGGATGGGCGGCGTTTCTTTTTAGCTGGCGGCGCGCTGGCCGCATTTCTTTCTAACACAACACATCAACTAAGCAGATCTATCCTGCTGATTTCAATATCTTTTGTCACACCTCCAGCACGGTACCGACCGTGCCGAAGAAAAAACGCTCGGTGAACTGGGTATAGAGTTGAGCAGCCCGCGGCAATCCGGTACAGTGGGAAACCCCAATCTGTTCCACGCCGAACTCGCGAAATGCGCTGACCGCTTCCTGAAATTCTTCGGGGCCAACAAATCCGAGATGCGTACCGCCGACCACCGCATAGATCTTTTCCTGGCCAGTCTTGATGGCGTCGCAAAAAGTCCGTCCTACTGCGTTGCAGCGTTTTTTCAGGACTTCGACATACCATATGTATGCCTTCACCCCTGAAAAACCACTACGCCTTGTAGGCCGAAATTTTTGCTTAGCCATCTCATGACTTTTT
>JAUWLU010000069.1 GCA_030613545.1 Desulfuromonadales bacterium | reverse complement strand
TGATGGCGTCGCAAAAAGTCCGCTCTACTGCGTTGCAGCGTTTTTTCAGGACTTCGACATACTATATGTATGCCTTCACCCCCGAAAAACCACTACGCCTTGTAGATCGAAATTTTTGCTTAGCCATCTCATGACTTTTTGCGAAAGCATCAATAGTGGGACGATAGAGGGAAAATAACCGAAACGATGGGTCGATCGATTTTGCCGTCGGTTTGAAGGTAAGCTAGCCAGGTGACTAGCGAATATCGATGACCAGAGTGCCGAGCTGGGAGATTTGCGCTTTCAGGCGGTCGCCGCTGACCAGCGGGCCGACCCCGGCCGGGGTGCCGGTCAGCAGGATATCGCCTTCTTCGAGGCTGAAAATGGCCGAAGCGGCGCTGATCAGGTCCGGGATGGAGTGGATCATCTCGGCGCTGTTGCCCTGCTGGCGAAGTTCATCGTTGACGTACAAAGAAAGACCCAGAGCCTGAGGGTCGGGAATTTGAGCGGCCGGAACGAAGTCGGACAGAGGGCAGCTGGTGTCGAAGCCCTTGGCCATGCTCCAGGGCAGGCCCTTGGCTTTGAGGTCCCCCTGAAGGTCGCGCAGAGTCAAGTCGATGCCGATACCGTAACCGGCGACGTGGCTCAGGGCCGTTTCCGGCGCAATGTTTTTGCCCCACTTGCCGATCAGTACGGCCAGTTCCACCTCGTGCTGGCAGTTTCGGCTGCAGGGCGGGATTACCGCCGTTTCACCCTGGCTGATGATGCTGCTGGCCGGTTTGAGAAAAAAGACCGGCTGGGCGGGGGGCTCATTGTTCAGTTCCGCGGCGTGGGCCCGATAGTTGCGGGTGACACAGAGGATCTTGCCGACCCGGTAGGTCCTTTCTTTTCCCGACAGTAGTACCGTATGCACGACTAATCCTTCCGCAATAAATTGCCATCAGTTGCCGGCTCGTGGCAGAGCCCAGTCGAAGCGGATCGCCAATAGCCGGACCAGAATGACCAGGCCGGCGGCGCTCAGCAAGGCCACGGTGCGCGGTGCGGCGACATGATGCAGCCCCACCAGCAGGATGCCTCCAGCCAGACAGGCCGAAGCATAGACCTCCTTACGCAGAATCAGCGGCACCTGGTTGGCCAGTATGTCGCGAATCATGCCGCCGGCGGTGGCGGTCATCACTCCCAGCAGCACGGCACCGAGGGCGCCGGTTTCAAACTGCAGTGCCTTTTCGGTACCGATCACGACAAAGGTGCCGAGGCCAACGGCGTCGAAATAGAGCAGAGGATGGCGCAGCAGGTCCATGCGGCGATGGAGAAAGAACATCGCCAGGGACATGGCGATGGCGACGTAGAGATAGGTTTCATCCTGCAGGCAGAAGGGCGGCGTGTCGCCGAGCAGCAGGTCGCGCAGGGTGCCGCCACCGGTGGCCGTGACCATTCCCAGGACCATCACGCCAAACAGATCCATATCGCGCCGAATACCGGCCCAGGCTCCGGAAGCGGCGAAGGCGGCGGTGCCGATCAGATCAAGGGCGTAAAGCAGGCTCAAAAAAACCTCCCGTTTCAGCAGCAGGACCGACAGGGTGAGAACGGACTGCTTTTCAGGCAGACTATGTGATACCATGAAGCAACGCTGCGCCTGACAGCCGCAGCTATTTATATCACGTCCGTCGAGGAGCCGCCATGTTTTTGCCTTACGGCGATACCCCCAACCCGCCAGGCATTTCCTACGTCAACAATCTGTTGATTGCGATCAATGTCGGTGTCTTTCTCTTCTTGACCCTGCCCCTCAGTTTCAGCCGTCCGGACCTCAACGACCCGCTGCTGCTCGAATATCTACAGGCCCTGGGCGCCCGCGGCTTCATCTCCGCCGAACAGGTGCTGCAGCGAGTTTCCGCTTACGACCTGCTGGTGTTCCGTTACGGCTTTCGGCCCGGTTCAGCGAGCCTGGTGACCCTGTTCAGTTCGATGTTTCTGCACGGCGGCTGGCTGCATCTGGCCGGCAACATGCTGTTTCTGTGGATCTTCGGTGATAACGTCGAGCAGCGCCTCGGCTGGCATCGCTATCTGCTCGGCTATCTGGCGGCCGGCGCGGTAGCAACCCTGTTCTTCGCCCTCTTTGTACCCGATTCGCAGATTCCCCTGGTCGGCGCCTCGGGAGCCATCTCCGGCGTGCTCGGCTGCTACTTCCTCTGGTTCCCCCGCAACCAGGTCAAGACCTTCGTCTTTCTCTTCCCCCTGTTGATGAACACCTTTTATCTGCCGGCCCGGTTGGTGCTCGGCTTCTACCTGGTGCTCGACAACCTGATCCCCTTTTTGATCAATGGCGGGCGCGCTTCGGGGGTCGCCCACGGTGCCCATATTGGCGGCTTTCTGTTCGGTTTGGCCATGGCCTGGGGCTTCGACCGCTGGCAGGGGGTGCGGGCGATACGGGATGGCGCTACGGCCGATTCAGGGCCGCCGCCTCGCGCGACCTTCGCTGGGAGTCCGGCGAAACAGGACTCGGCGCCGGTCATTGTCGAGGAGTTGCAGGCCGGTCGCCTTGATCGGGCCGTCCAACTCTATCTGGCCCTCGACAGCCAGGCCGAGCGCCTGGCCGTGGCACCGGAGGCGGTACTGGCCATCGGCAATCATCTGCTGGCGCAGCAGCGCTATACCCAGGCGCTGGAGGTCTTCCGTCGCTTTGTTGCCGAGCGTCCGGCCAGCATGCAGATCGATCGTGCTTATCTGGGGGCGGGCCAAGCTATGCTGCGTCAGCCGCGGGGCCAGCTCAGCGCCCGCCAGTATTTCCTTGCCGCCATCGATACCGCCGCCAGCGCCGAGACCGCCCGCACGGCGCGGGAGTTTCTGCGTCGTCTGGATGCCGGTGAATCGGACTGATCAAAAATTATCGTGATCTATTTCCCCTACCATGAGCCGCTTTTCCGTCCGCCCAGCGAGGCGCATAGCCTGATTTTTCAGGCCACCATCGGCTGTTCCCACAATCGCTGTACCTTTTGCGGCATGTACAAGCACAAACGCTTTCAACTGCGCCCGGTGGAAGAGATTTTGCGGGAGATTGGTCTTGTGCCACCGGCTCATCGAGCCACAGTCCGGCGCATCTTTCTGGCCGATGGCGATGCCCTGATCTATCCCGTTGCCGGCCTGACCGAGATCCTTATCGCTCTGGGCGAGGCCTTCCCACGCCTGACCAGGGTGGCCTCCTACGCCTCACCGCAAAGCTTGGCCGGCAAGAGCCCGGCGGAGCTGGCACTGCTGCGCGCTCACAAACTGCGCCTGCTCTATTTCGGCCTTGAGAGTGGCGATCCGGACATCCTGGCGGCGGTGAACAAAGGCTGTACCGCGCAGGACATGTTGGACCAGTGCCGCAAGGCCCGTCAGGCCGGGATGAAGCTGTCGGTGACGGCCATTCTCGGTCTCGCCGGGCGGCAGCGCAGCCGCCAGCATGCCCGGGCGACGGCCCGCTGGGTGACAGAATTGTCCCCTGAATACTTTTCCCTGCTGACCCTCTTCAGCCGTCACAACGACGATTTTCTCCGCGGGATCACTTCCCTGACCCAGGGGCAGATTCTCGAGGAAATTCGCGAACTGCTTCTGCACCTGCAACCCAAACGCACCATTCTGCGTTCCAATCATGCCTCAAACTTTCTGCAGTTGGCCGGCAGTTATCCCAAGGATCGCCAGCGGCTGATGGACGAAACGGATGCGGCCCTGCTGCAGGCCCGGCAGCACCGTGCCTGGTACGATGCCCTGCCTGACTATGGCGAAAGCTTTTGAAGAGAGAAGAACCGAGCCTGAAAGATTGGCCAATGCACGATGAGCCGGCAAGCGATAACGCTTATGGAAATTAAAGATTTAGGTTTATTGGCATATGCTGAAGCTTATGCGTTTCAGCAACGGTTGGCTGCCGAGGTTTATGCCGGCCGGGCACCGGAGGCCCTGCTGTTGCTCGAACACCCCCCCGTCTATACCATCGGCCGAAGCGGCAGCCACGACAATATCCTCGATCCAACCGTGGAGACGGTAGCTGTCAATCGCGGCGGGGATGTGACCTTTCATGGTCCTGGCCAGTTGGTCGGTTATCCCATCCTCGACTTGGCCCGAAGGCGGCGCGATCTGCACCATTATCTACGATTCCTCGAAGAGGTGCTGATTCATGTCGCTGCAGAATTCGACGTGGTCGCCTGGCGCAGGCAAGGCGCGACCGGAGTCTGGACCGAGGAAGGCAAGCTGGCGTCGATTGGTGCCGGGGCCCGTCGCTGGGTAACCATGCACGGTTTCGCCCTCAACGTCTGCAACGATCTGGCCGGCTTCAAACGCATCAACCCCTGCGGAATCGTCGACTGTAGCATGACCTCCCTGGAAAAGGTTGCTACCGGCCCGTTAGCTATGACGAAGGTCAAGGAAATCACTGCTGGCCAATTCCGGGTTTTGCTCGATCAGTGGTTGCCCTTGGCCGATGACCTACGGGGATGATAGTAGACGTTAGGTGCAATCTTGGTCAGCAGGGTTGTGGTTGGGTCCAATTCAAAAGGGAAACAGCAGCGGAATCAGCAGGGTGCCGAGCAGCCAGACCAGCAGGTTCAGGGGGGCGCCGACCCGGGTGTAGTCGAAGAAGCGGTAGCCGCCCGGACCCATGACCAGGGCGTTGGACTGGTGACTGATGGGGGTCATGAAGCAGGAGGAGGCGGCGATGGCGACGGCCATGAAAAAGGGTTTGGGATCGACCCCCAACGCCAGGGCGGTATGGTAGGCGATAGGTGCGATGAGCACCGCCGTGGCCGCGTGGCTCATGAGCTCGGTCAGCAGTGAAGTCAGGAAAAAGAAGGCAGCCAGCACGATCCACGGGCCGAAGGGGCCGACCACCTTCAGCACCTGTTCGGCGATCAGCTTGGCTGCGCCGCTGTTTTCCATGGCCAGGCCGAGGGGCAGGGTGCCGGCGATAAGAAGGATGATTCTCCAGTCGACGCTTTCGTAGGCTTCCTGCACGGTCAGGCACCGCCCCAGGACCATAAAGGCCGCCCCGAGGCTGGCTGCGAGCATGATCGGCAGGCCGCCGAAGGTAGCCAGCAGAATGACCGTCAGCAGAATAAGCAGAGCCAGAGGGGCCCGTCGCGGGCGGTAGGGCACCGGTGGTACGCCACCCAACAGCAGAAAACCGTGGCCGCGGCCGAGGTGCAAAATCCGTTTCAGCGGCCCTTGCAGCAGCAACACGTCACCGAACTTAAGGATGACCTTGTCGACTTGTCGAACCACCGGCGCTCCCTGGCGCCACAGGGCCAGTACATTGAGGCCGTGACTTTCGCGGAAACTGACCTGGCTCAGGGTGCGGCCGACCAGGTCGCTGTTGGTGGTCAGGGACGCTTCGACCACCACCATTTCTTCAGTGGCCTTCTTCGGCGGCGGATTGTCCCGCTCGGGAATCAACTCCAGGCCTTTGGCCTTCATCACCTTGAGAATTCCTTCGGGGTTCCCTTCGAGAAACAGCACATCCTCCTCACGCAGCTTGCTATTGCCGTGGGGCTGAGGAATTTTCTGTTGGCCGCGGATGATGGCTCGGATTTTAAGGTTGAAGTCCTTGTCCAGGCCACTGCGGGAGATGGTCTGGCCGATGATGGGCGATTTGGCCAGGATCTCCACCTCAGTGATATATTCCTTGACCTGGTATTCTTCGGTCAATTTGCCCGCTTTACGCACAGGCAACAGCTTGCGGCCAAACATAACCATATATAGAATGCCGCTGGCCGCAACCACCAGGCCGATGGGGGCGAAGTCGAACAGGGCAAAGGATTCGCCGCTGTACTGGCGCAGCAGGGTGTTCATGAGAATATTCGGCGGTGTGCCGATCAGGGTGCAGACCCCTCCCAGCAGGGAGCCGAAGGCGAGGGGCATGAGCAATTTTGAAGGGCTGGTGTTGAGCTTGCGGGCCATGGCGGTGACCACCGGCATGAGTACCGCAGTGGCGCCGATGTTGTTGATGAAGGCGGAAAAGAGGGCAACCGTGGCCATGATGACGGCGATCAGCCTCGGCTCGCTGCCAGCGGCCAGGCGAATCATGCGCTCCCCGACCCGGCTCATGGCACCGGTGTGGGAGATGCCGGCACTGATGATAAACATCGCCGCCACGGTAATCACGGCCGGATTGCTGAAGCCGGAAAAGGCTTCTTCCACCGACACCAGCCCGGTCGCCGCAAGAGCCAGCAGCACCAGCAGGCTGGTCAGGTCCATCGGCAGCCATTCGCTGGCAAACAGAACCACGGCCAGCAGCAGGATCAGCAGTACCAGAACGATTTCCATGGGAGATGTGACTCCTGCGGCGAGGGACGGGAGCAGGGGGAAACAAGTAGTTAGTTTCTGTCCGGAAACGGCCCTTTTCCGTAATCTCTGCGTCAATCTACGGCCATGCTTGTGCGGCGTACCGATGTACGCCTCCGCACAAGTCCTCGATTTCCTTGGCCTTACGAAAAATTGTTCGTTTCCAAATCAGAAACTCGCCAGTGTTCATCCGGAGTTTCCGGATGGACACTAGTTAAATCTTATCGGACGGGGCGAAAATCCGCAAGATGCCGCTGTAGCATACGACTGTTTGGCAGGCGCTTGAAAAGGGACTTGAAGCTTCGGCAGAAGCGATCAACATCCATCAGAGAATTCAATAGGTTGGTTCTACAAGGGGAAGGTTTTTCAGTTCTCTGCCAGGGCGGCGTTCAGGGCCTGGGCCGCTACACGAGGCTCGGTGCTGGCGAGGATGGCGGAGATAACCGCAATGCCTTGAGCGCCCGCCTGGCGAATGGCCGCGACGCGGCTCAGATCGATGCCCCCCAGGGCGAAGACCGGTACGGGGCTGACGCTGCAGGCGTCGGCTAGTCGCTGCAGCCCTTGAGGAGGGCCGTAGGTAGCCTTGGAAGGGGTGAAGAAGACCGGGCTGAAGGTCACGAAGTCGACTCCCTGGTCGGCGACCAGCGCCAGTTCTTTCGGGCTATGGGCGGAGTAACCAATCAGTCGTTTCGGGCCGAGCAGGCGTCGCGCTTCGGCAACCGGTTGAGAGGAGGCGCCAAGGTGGACGCCATCGGCCTCGGCTGCCAAGGCGATATCGACCGAACCGTTGATCAGCAGCCGTGCCCGGTAGCGGCGGGTCAGGGTGCGCAACTGGCGAGCCAGTGCCAGGCGTTCGCTGGCCGGCAGGTCCTTGTCCCGCAGCTGAACCGCATCTGCCCCGCCCAGCAGAGCCTGCTCGACGACGGTCAGCAGATCCCGTCCCTTCGGCAGAGCCTGCCGGTCGCTAATCAGATAGAGGGAAAAGTCGATGGGATTTGGCCGGGTCACATCAGCCCCCGTTGGTGTCATCGAGAAAAGCGCGGTCCCAGTCCTTGAAAACCGGGTCGTAACCGGCCGCTTTGAGCATGGCGCAGATCTGCTCCGGGCTGCGATCGTCGTCGATGGCGAATTGCTGACTGGCTTCTTCCTGATGGCCGTAGCCCCCCGGCGCGGTGCAGGAACCGGCGCTGATCTGGGTGATGCCCAGCGGCAGCAGGTGATCGCGCAGGGCGGCGCTCTCGCGGGTTGACAGCACCAGGGCCGAATCGGGCATCAGCAGCCGCAGGGCGCAGATCAGCTGCACCAGGGCTGTATCGGAGGCCGGCTGGCGCGGAGCAAAGCCGCCGTCGGCCGGCCGCAGGCGTGGAAAGGAGATGTTGATGCGGCTGCGCCAGTAGTGTTTGGCCAGGTAGCGTGCATGCAGGCCGACATAGAATCCCTCGTTGCGCCAGTCGCTCAGGCCGAGCAGCGCGCCGATGCCGATGGAGCGCAGCCCGGCGGCGCCGCCCCGTTCGGCGGCCGCCAGCCGCCAGTCGAAGTCCCGTTTGGGGCCGAAAGGATGCAGCTCGGCATAGAGGCTGCGGTCGTAGGTCTCCTGGTAGACGGTCAGATTGTCGACCCCGGCGGCCACCATCTGCCCGTAGCCGGCGGTGTCCATGGGATAGACCTCGATGGAGATGGAGGAGAACAGGGGCCGTAGTCGTTTTACTGCCGCCGCCAGATAAGCGTTGTCGACGGCTTGAGGGGCCTCGCCGGTCAACAGCTGCACATGGCGAAAGCCTCGCTGGTGAAGGATGCGCGCTTCCCGCTCCACCTCGTCGAGGCTCAGGGTGCGGCGGGTCATCTTGTTGCTGGCGTTGAAGCCGCAGTAGAGACAGCCGTTGCAGCATTCGTTGGACAGGTAGAGGGGCGCATAGAGCTGGATGGTCTTGCCGAAACGCTGTTGGGTCAGATAATGGGCTCGCTGGGCCAGGGTCTCGAGCTGCTCTTCGGCGGCGGGCGACAGCAGGGCGACAAAATCGTTGAGTCGCAGCTGTTCGCTGGCCAGGGCCCGCTGCACGTCGGCGGCGGTGGCGGCAGCGATTTGCGCCTGAACTTTATCGGCGCTCCAGTTTTCAAATTCGTTTAAAAAGGTCACGTTCAGTCTCGCAAAAATCCGGTCAGAGGGCTGGAGGCATCGGCCTGCTGGCGAACGGCACCCAAACCGGCCAGGTAGGCCTCGCGGCCGGCTTCAACCCCTTTGGCGAAGGCGGCGGCCATGCGCGCCGGATCGGCAGAGACGGCCAGGGCGGTGTTGACCAGCACCGCATCGGCACCCATCTCCATGGCCTCGGCGGCATGGGACGGTGCGCCAAGCCCGGCGTCGACCACCACCGGCACGATGGCCTGTTCGATGATGATGGCGATGCTGTCCCGAGTGCGCACCCCCTTGTTGGTACCGATCGGCGCCCCCAGCGGCATGACCGTGGCGGTGCCGGCTTCCTGCAGGTGCTTGGCCAGTACCGGATCGGCGTTGATGTAGGGCAGCACCACGAAGCCTTCCTTGACCAGAATCTCCGCCGCCTTGAGGGTCTCGATGGGATCGGGCAGCAGATAGTAGGGATCGGGGGTCACTTCCAGCTTGACCCAGGGCTCGCAGCCGGCGGCCCGGGCCAGGCGCGCCAGCCGCACCGCCTCTTCGGCATCGCGGGCGCCGCTGGTGTTAGGCAGCAGCAGGTACTTGTCCCGGTCGATATGGGCCAGCAGATCGTCGTCGGGGCGGTCGATATCGACCCGGCGCAGGGCGACGGTGACGATCTCGCTATGCGATGCTTCAAGGGCAGCGGCCATCAGCTGGTGAGAGGCGAACTTGCCGGTGCCGACCATGAGTCGGGAGGAGAAAGAGCGGCCGGCGATTATCAGATTATCCATAAAGGTTCCTCAGTAAAGAATGGGACGGTTTCAGCCGCCGCCGACGAAACGGACGATCTCCAGCCGGTCGCCGTCCTGCAGAGGCATGTCGCCAAAAGCGTCACGGGGAACGATGGTACCGTTGAGTTCGACGGCCACCTGGCTCTGGGCCAATTGCAGCTGTTGCAGTAACTCGTCGACAGTGCCTACGTCGCACGACTGGGATTGACCATTGACGGTAAGGGTGCTCATGGCAGAATCCTCGGTTATTGTGGTGTTTCGCCCAGCAACAGCCGCAGCACGGCGTTGGCCTGGTGATGGGCGGCGACGCCGACCCTTGGCGCCATCAGACCGGTGCCGGGGGCGGCGGCCGTTTCGCCGTCGCCGACCAGGTAGAGGTTGCTGGCCACTTGGCGGGTGACGATACTGTTGGCCGGGCCGAACCCGGCCATGCCGGAGCCGGCCACCAATGGTTTGCCGGGGCACTGGCTGAGAAAGGTCTCTACCAGCATGGCCTTCTGTTCGGCCGCGTCAAAGGCTTCGACCAGCACGTCGACCGCACCGAACAGGGATGGAATGTTGGCCGGGGCCAGCCGCAGGACATGGGCCTCTATCGTCACGTAGGGGTTGATGCGGGCCAGGGTGTCCTTGAGCGCTTCGGCCTTGGGCAGGCCGAGCTGATCGATAAAATATTGCTGGCGGTTGAGGTTGGACGGTTCGACGACATCGAAGTCAGCCAGAATCAAGCGGCCGACACCGCTGCGCGCCAGCGCCACGGCTATTGGCGAGCCGAGGCCACCCAGTCCGGCAATGCCGACCGTGGCCTGTTTGAGGCGCTGATGGACCCCGGGACTGTGACGGGCGGTGAGCTGCGCTTCAAGCTCTTTGGCCGACGGTATCTGCCCGCGCTGAATAAAGACGATGCTATCGCCCTCGGCCAGCAGCGGGTCGCCGGTTTCGGCATAGCCGTTGCGAATTAATACATCGGCCTTCGGTTGCCGTTGATCCCGCAGTTGCCGCAGGCGGGTACCGGGGCTGATTTCCAAAGGCTGTTCGTTGAGTAAGATCTTCATAATAACGAAAGGTCGCACATAGCGACCTTGGCCGGAGCCGGACTCCGGGGTTCGCGCCGCTTCCCTACGCCGGAATGACCCGGATCAGGTTCAAAGGGTTGCCCGCTGTGGCCGGGCTCTCAGTCAGAAACTCCCCTAGGGCGTTGCATGGATTGTTGTTTGCCTGCAAGCCGCGTTTTGAGCGGTCCCTTCGAACCGCGCCGGCAGTTCTTTAAAGGTATCAACAGGGGCCAGTCGGAGTCAAGGGGAGTGCAGAGTCATCTGGCTATATAAGCAACGAGGCCGCACCCATAACGGGAGCGGCCTTCTTGTCGTTGCTGCGATCGGGTTTTTTATTTGATGGCGTCGCAAAAAGTCCGTCCTACTGCGTTGCAGCACTTTTTCAGGACTTCGACATACCATATGTATGCCTTCACCCCTGAAAAACCACTACGCCTTGTAGGTCGAAATTTTTGCTTAGCCATCTCATGACTTTTTGCGAAAGCATCTTATTTCATGGCTTGGGCGATACGCCGGCCAAATTCATAACAGCCCTCCAGCCCCGCCTCGTCCGGAACATATTGCAGCTTGAGCGGCTCCTCCACCATTTCCAGGCCCATGGAGGCCAGTTCGTCGCCGATCAGCTTGGCGGCTTCGCCGCTCCAGCCAAAGGAGCCAAAGGAGGCGGCCAGCTTATTCTTGGGTTTGAGCCCCTTTAAGTAAGTCAAGAAGTCCGCCACGGTTGGAAACAGGCCGTTGTTCAGGGTCGGCGAGCCGATCACGATGGCCTTGGCATCGAATGCTTCGGTGACAACGTCGCTGCGATGGCAGCTGCGCAGGTGCATCGGCTTGGCTGCGATGCCCTCGGCGGTCAATCCGGCGACAATTTCCTCGGCCATCGCTTCGGTGCTGTGCCACATGGTGTCGTAGATCACCAGGGCCTTGTTCGGCTGCGGTTGCAGTTCGCACCATTCGGCATAGGTTTCCACGATTTTGGCCGGATTGTCGCGCCAGAGGATGCCGTGGTCGGGGCAGATCAGGTCGATGGGCAGATTGAGACCGTTCAACTTGGTGAGCAGCCCTTTGATGAGCGGCGCGTAAAGCCATAGAATGTTGGCGAAGTATTTCTTGGCGTGGGGCATGATCGCTTCGCCGATCTGGTCGTCGAAACGTTCCGGCCCGGCATAGTGCTGGCCAAAGGCGTCGCTGGAAAAGAGGATCTTGTCCTCTTTGAGATAGCTGAACATGCTGTCCGGCCAATGAATCATGCGGGTTTCGAAAAACTGCAGGGTGCGTTTGCCCAGAGACAGTTCTTCGCCGTCGGCCACCGCGCGAAAGTTGATCTTCTGCCCAAAGTGGCTGGAGAGGTTTTTCAGGCCCATCTTCGAGCAGTAGACCGGGGTGTCTTTGCCGATTCTATGTACAATACGGGGCAGAGCCCCGGAGTGGTCCATTTCGGTGTGGTTGCTGACGATGTAATCGATCTTCTTGGGATCGATCACCGAAGCGATTTTCGCCATCAGCTGGTCGGTGAATTCCTCCTTCACCGTATCGATCAGGGTGACCTTTTCGTCGACGATCAAAAAGGCGTTGTAGGTAGAGCCGTTATCCGTGGAATAGCCGTGAAAATCACGCACATTCCAGTCGGTGGCGCCGACGTCGTAAATGCCTTCAGCAATTTGTTGTGCTTTCATTGCGAGTCCTTTCCAGAGTCGCGAAACTGATTCGGCCCCAGCGGTCCCGTTAGGGGGCCCCAGGGGGCGGGGGGTGAATCATTCTTTGTGGTATTGATCAGTGGGGGGGGTTGAGCAGGGGGCCACC
>JAUWLU010000179.1 GCA_030613545.1 Desulfuromonadales bacterium | reverse complement strand
AGTGGCGAATGAACAGCAGAGGCTTTACCCTGGTTGAAATTATGGTCGTCATGGTGGTCATGGGACTGGTTGTCACGGCCGTCTATTCGACATTTTTGAGCACCCAGGGGCAGGCATATACCCAGGAAGGCGTGGTCGAGGTACAGCAGAATCGGCGGGCCGCCCTCGAGTATATGGGGAAAGATATCCGCATGGCTGAATTCATGGCGCCTTCAGACGAAACCGCTCTGGTCAGCGCCCCTGCGCAGATGCTGGTCGACGATAACGGCGACGGCGACTACGACGACACCGATGAGCGGCCCATCCTGTCCCTGGTCAGCGCCACATCCATGCACGGCTATGCCCGTGTGACCGGAGCGACCGACAGCGGCTCCACTCTCATCCTCGCTGTCGCTTCGAACACCATGCAGCAGTTCGCCGCCGGCGATGCCGTGCGGGTCTTTCGACCGGTCGATCGGAGTCCGGTAACGATCATTTATTCTGTAACCGGCACGCCGAGCGGCGACCAGGTGGTGCTGGATATCTCCGGGGGCGGCTATACCGCCGGCAGCGTCAGCGCCGGCGATCTTCTGGTGATCCTTCCCGAGGGGGGCGGAACCGGCGATTTTCCCCTGCAGATCGACTACCAGCTGGTCGACGATCCGTCCGCCGATCCGAACATGAATCAGTTGCAGCGCCGGGTCATGGACCGGGCCGGCAACAATATCGAACCCTTTCAGTTGATCGCTTCGAACATTTCCGGCATCGCCCTGAACTATCTGGACAACGCTGGTAATTCAACGACCGATCTGGATGAGGTGGTAGCCATCGAGATCACCATGACCGCTCGAACCGATGCGACCAAAACCGGAAGTAGTAACTTCTCCGGAAGCAAGGAGCGCTCCTTGTCGACCACGGTCAAAATTCATAATGGGGTGACGCTATGACGGGACTGCTCAAAGGTAACAGAATCGGCTCGCAGAACGGTTTCGCCCTGGTGCTGACCATGTCGATGCTGCTCATTCTCTCGGTGCTGGGGATTCTGGTGCTGGATGCCACCAATACCGATCTGGCCATAACAAGCAACTATCGCTCCGAGGCGGATGCCTTCAGCGCGGCCGAGCGGGCGGCGGAATATGCGACCAATCCGGATATTCTGTTCGAGATCGACGATACCCATCTGGCCTTGCTGCAGGACGGCAGCGAGAGTTTCGTCACCGACAGCGATGAAAAAGTGGCCGGCAATACCATCGCCGACCGTTTCGGCCACCTGCAGGATGCGGCCACCGGCAGCGAACTGGTGAAATCGGATAACGAGGACATCAACGTGGTCAACAACCTCGGCCCGAGCGAGCTGCCCTCAGTATTGCGCAGTAAGTTCGGCGACGACTTTGCCGGCAACTATTATCGCATCAACATCGAGGCCCAGGCCCGCAACAATTCGCGGGCCGCCATCGAAACCGAAAAGGTGCGTATTTTCAAAAAGAGTGACGACTCGGTCTACGTCACCACATCGGAGGGCTGATATGAACAGACAATTTATCATGCTGCTGCTGGTTGCTGTGTTCCTGTTGCCGCAGTCGCTTATAGCCGCGCCCGACTACTATTACGGCGACAGCGCGATCTATGTCGGTGGCCAGACGTCCTCGGTAAAGCCGAACATTCTGTTTTTTATCGATACCTCGAAACAGATGAGCGAGGCCGGCGCCTCGGAGCCTTACAAGCGCACGGCCGCGGCCTGGCCCGATACCGGATACGACACGGACACCATCTACTACAAGAGCAACGATACCTATCGGGCCACCAGCACCGACATGACCGAGGTCGGTGCCGGCTATGCCACGGCCTACGATGCCCTCTACGACAACGGCAATTTTATCGGTTGTATCGACAGTAAAGGCGAACAGTGCACCAACAAGACTGAAGATTACTACACGGGCGACTACCTGAACTGGAAGGGCTCTGTCGGCACCGCAAGCGAATGGGCTGCCGGTGCGACTTATACGGTCGGTGATCTGGTCTATAAGCTGGACGCTTCGTCGACCAGTCAGCAGTACAAATGCATTGCCGTTGCCGGGGTTGGCGAATCCGGCGCCACGGACCCTTTTCCTGCTGCCGACGATGTCGATATCACGGATGTCTACACCGATAACGAGATCAAATGGCAGCCTCAGGCATCGTTGATCAAGGTTCTCGAGTATGAACTCAACAACAATATTTTCCCCTATCTGGCGCCGCTGGCCAACGTCGGCCTGATGGAGTACAACAGCAACGACCAGGGCGGCGCCATAACCGTGCCGGTGGCAGACAACAGCTCCGCCACCCTGGAAGCCAGCATGACGGCCGATATCGTGCCGATTACCCAGGCCGCCAACGCCCAGCCCCTGGGCGGAGCCCTGTGGGACGCCTGGCTCTACTGGGTCGGTGACCCTACGGGCACGTCGCACGCCAACAGTACCGCCAACGACAACGCCGCCTACACCCCGTCGCCCATTGAATATTGGTGCCAGCACAACCATCTGGTTGTGCTGGCCACCGGCGCCACCAAGGACAATCTCGGTGCCAGCAACCCCATCGCTGCAATGGACAAGGACGGCGATCTGGGGGCGGGCCATATCGATGGTTACTATGCCCCGGAAGCGGCCCATTACCTGTACAACAGCCTCGACTTAGAGGTCGATGAGGTCCAGGCCAAGGTCAATACCCATATCATTCAGCTGATGACCCCGCAAATCCAGCAGTTGGTCGACACGGCCGCCTACGGTCACGGCACCTATCTCAACGTCAGCGAATCGAGCGAGATCTACGACGCTCTGGTCCAGATCATCATGGCCATTCTGGAGGCGGATACCTCCTTCGTGGCGCCGGTGGTCCCGGCCAGCCCGGAAAACCGGACCTACAGCGGCCAGCGCATCTATCTCGGCTTTTTCAAGCCCATGAACGACGAGCCCTGGTACGGCAACCTGAAAAAATTCGGTTTGAGCAACGACAATCAAATCGTTGCCTACGATTCTTCGAGCGATCTGGTCTCGGCGACCGATTCCAACGGCTACTTTCTGGTCGACGATTCCACCGATCCCCCGACCCCCGCCAACCGTTCCTTCTGGACCCCTTCAGGAACTGTGGATGGCGGCCTGGTCGATGCCGGCGGGGTCGGCGGGCTGCTGAAGGCCCGGACCTCGGCGCGGAATATCTACACCTATCTGGAGGCGGACGGCGTTACCGGCAATCTGGACGACAGCGCCCATGAATTTACCACCAGCAACAGCGCTCTGACGGCCACGGTGCTCGATGTGGCTGACGACACGGCAAAGGACAAGGTCATCAATTTCGTCCACGGCTTTGAGGAGGACGGCACCACCAAGCGTACCTGGGTTCTGGGCGATATCCTTCACTCCAAGCCGCTGATCGTCAATTACGCCAATTACGCCTTCAGCACGACCAACGAAGCGGATTCCAGCAAAAACAAGAGCATGATCTTTTTCGGCGGCAACGACGGCATGCTGCATGCCATCAACGACCATAACGGCGAAGAGGCCTGGGCCTTCATCCCGCCGGAGTTGCTCGACGATCTGCAGCACCTGATGGATACCGAATATCACTACTACTTTGTCGATAATTCGCCTCTGGCCTACGTGCACGATGCCGACGGCGACGGTACCATCGACAGCGGCGACAAGGTGGTTCTGCTCTTCGGCCTGCGCCGTGGCGGCGGCAGCAATACCCTGGTGACGACGTCGCGCGGGTCCTACTATGCTCTCGATATCACCGATCCGGAGCACCCCAAATATCTGTGGCATATCAACAGCGAAACCAGCGGCTTTGGAGAATTGGGTGAAACCTGGAGCCAGCCGCGCCTGGCGAAAATGAATATCGGCGGTGTGGCCAAGGTGGTGGCGGTGTTTGGCGCCGGCTACGACAACAACGAGGATCTGCGCTACGGCAATACCCAGACCTTCCCGCCCGGCACCGACGCCAGCACCAATGTTTCGGCGGCAGCGGACGGCTTCGCCAGCGGCGCGAGCAGTGGCGGCGGGACCCAGTATGAGCCGCGCGGCCGCGGCCTGTATGTGGTCGAGGTGGCAAGGTTGACTGGATCGAAAGGGGGCTATGCCCCGGATTTTACCGATTCCGGCTCGCTGATCTGGAGCGCGCGTGACCATGTCAGCGATACGGCCAAGAGCAACATGACCTTTTCCATGCCGTCCGATGTGCTGGTGTTCGACAAGGATCACGACGGCTATGCGGATCGTTTCTACCTTGTCGATACCGGCGGCCAACTGTGGCGATTCAAGGTCGGCGACTCCTCCACCAGCAACTGGTCGGCGAAGAAAATATTTGAGTCGAACACCGGCACTGACGACGTGGGTCGCAAGGTCTTTTACAAACCGACGGTGACCTACAATTATCCCGATGCTTTTATCTACTTCGGTACCGGCGACCGCGAGCATCCCTTGAATTATCTCGATCCGGCCACCAGCGGCGGCGCGGTTCTCGATCGGTTCTACCTGGTGCGCGACCGGGAGGACGACGATAACCCCGGTGCCCCGGCGTATCTGACCGAAAGCAACCTGGTCGACGTTACCGACAACGTACTGCAGCAAGACGATATCGCTGCCACGGTTATCGACGGCTTGCTCGACGAACTGTTCAATT
>JAUWLU010000270.1 GCA_030613545.1 Desulfuromonadales bacterium | reverse complement strand
CTCAGGGCAACCCAGTCGAACTCAAGCCAAGGGTACCAACCATCCCGCTTTTGATCGAACACATAGAGAGGCTTATTGCAGAGCTTGGTAAACTCAGCCCCCCAGCCGGTACCACCCTTGACAGTCTTATCGTCCAGGATCTCGCCGACAACGAAAATCTGCTGGGCATTATTAATTTGATACCAGATAGTCTGCAGGATCTTGCGAATCGTCGGACTGGCGGTATAGCGCCGGTTGAGCAGCCGGGATACATACTCCAGACTCACATCGCCATTTTTTAATTCCTCATGATGCAGAACGCGCAGGCCCCTCTGACGAACGATACTATGCCCGTCGAAGGTAAAATTGACTTCCTCGATACCATGGCGCTCGGCATTGGCACCGAATTCCGCCTCCGCTCCTTTGGCCCCACCACTGAAAAGGATAAAATCTTCCTTGTTCATATTGTGTCCTTTCGTTAAACAGGCTGTAGGTGTAGGTAGATCCGGCCAACGGCCTCTTACCGCCATACCGGGCTAAAATACCATTAGCAGCTAGCAACAAGCCGCTATTTTTTGTTTTTCCACTTGCCCTTCTTTTTTTGGCTTTTTTCTTGCTCTTCTTATCCTTGGCCTTCTTGAGGTCTTTCTTCTTGGGTTTTTCTTTTCGTCGCCTTTGGGGGAGTCAGATCGTGGCTTCCCTGCTACGCCAGGGGGAGCAACAGGCAACTCCTCGGCATCATTGACCGCAAGCTCGACCTGCGACATGGCAACAGCCGCTTTCTTCCAAGTGGACGATCTTGATCGACCGGGAAAATCGCCATTCCTTTGCGCCGAAAGATGTTCAGCAGATAGCGCACCTGACCAATAGTCAAGCCGCTGGATGTGGCAGCCTTGAGCTGGGTGGCTCCATCGTCCAATTTCAACAGGGCAACGGCCCTTTGACTGACCAGGCCATTCTGCCGGGTGGCAAGAGCCTGACAAACACGCCATTGATCCTGCGAAAGCAGGCAGGCCCCTACATCCTCGCTTGCCGATCTTTTGTCAGTCAGATTCCCCTTCCCTGGCTAGGAACATTTTTCCTGAAAGATAGACGCTATTTTTTCCCTGCCTGGCAAGAGCCTTTTCTATGCGCTCACAGAGAGTATGGAGCACCTTGATTCGGGCAAAATACTTATCGTTGGCTTCAACAAGTGTCCAGGGAGCAATCTCGGAACTGGTGCGGTCGATCATATCGCAGACCGCCATTTCATAGCCGTCCCATTTTTCCCGATTGCGCCAATCTTCTTCGGTAATTTTGAATCGTTTGAAGCCGATTTTTTCCCGCTCCTCAAATCGCTTTAACTGCTCGTCCTTACTGATCGAGAGCCAGAACTTAACGACCACCACCTGATGGCGCACCATTTGTTCTTCAAAATCGTTGATTTCGCCATAGGCTCTCATCCAATCGGCCTGAGAGCAGAACCCTTCGACACGCTCCACCAGCACTCGACCGTACCAGGAACGATCAAAGAACGCAAAACGTCCCCTGCGTGGCAGGTTTCTCCAGAATCGCCACAGATAAGGTTGGTCGCGCTCCTCCTCGGTGGGCGTAGCGACCGGTATGACACGGTAAGAACGGGCATCGAGCGCCTGAATGATTCTGCGAATACTGCCACCCTTGCCGGCCGCATCGTTTCCTTCAAAAACCACCACCACTGAAATCTTTTTGAAATCAGAGTGTCGGGAAAGGACATTCAACCGTCCTTGCCATTTGGCCAACTGATTACGATAGTCGCTTTTATTCAGCGACCGGCTCAGATCGAGGGTCTGCAGAATACGTACGCCGTCGATGGCGGTTGTCAAAGGTGGAAAGATTTTCGAATCTGAGCTTTTTTCGCTGGCAGCAAGCCGCCGAATCAGCGACTGATGTATCAACTGCCCGATGGTCAGGTAACGATAGCGGGGATCGGACCCCTCGACGATGATCCAAGGAGCTTCTGCAGTACTGGTAGCCCTCAGCATACGCTCGGAGACCTGCCTGAAACGGTCATAGAGTTTGTAATGACGCCAATCGGTAGCATTCACCCGCCAGCGCGTTTTGGGATCGGATTCAAGTTCTCTGAGGCGGTTTTTCTGGGCTTTTTTCGACAGGTGCAACCAGAACTTGAGTATCAGGCAGCCTTCACGGCACAACATGTTTTCAAACCGAATGGTCCGATCGAGGCGCTGGTCGAGTTCGGCATTATTAATATCGCCGTAAACATTCAGAACCAGAGGCTTCGAATACCAGCTGCCGATAAAGATACCGATTTTGCCCCTGGCAGGCAATGCCCGCCAGAACCGGAACATGGGCGGTCGCTCCAGTTCTTCGTCTGTCAGGTCCCGCAGGGCATGGGTTTCGATATGGCGGGGATCAAGCCATTCGTTGAGAATATTAACTGTCTCACCCTTGCCGGCACAATCGACTCCGGCGATCAGAATCAACACCGAAAACTTTTTACTCTGCAACAGGTCGAGTTGTGCATCGAGCAAGTTTTCCCGCAGAGGGGGAATTTGCTGTTTATAATCCTCCTTGTCGATCCGGTGGCCAAGCTCCGCAGATTCGAACATGCAGGCTCCTTGATAAGAGGAGTGCACAAATGTTGACGCGATGAATATCCTTTATCATAGTTTTTTTTTCAACAAATTCAAGGCATTTCATTCAATATCCCTATACAGGTGCCGACTTTGCTCAAATGCCGAAGCAGAAAAAATTGCCGAGACGGAAAAGCCTCGGCAATTACATGAAGGTGCTTTGGAGAGTCGGAGGTCGTACAGGGTGAAGCTGGAGGCCATTGTTGATGCTTTCGCAAAAAGTCATGGGATGGCTAAGCAAAAATTTCGACCTACAAGGCGTAGTGGTTTTTCAGGGGTGAAGGCATACATAAAGTATGTCGAAGTCCTGAAAAAACGCTGCAACGTAGTAGGGTGGACTTTTTG
>JAUWLU010000103.1 GCA_030613545.1 Desulfuromonadales bacterium | reverse complement strand
CAGCGCGTTTCGATGTGCGGAGAAGGCGCGAGATGGATATTGCTGAAAAAATAGAAGAATTGAAAAAGGAGCTTGAAGTTTCATTCTTTCAGGCCTGACCCGGATGACCCCTGGTGCTGACATCCAGGCGAGCCGAAGAATTATTTAAACTGAAAATTCATAAGGAAGACATGGCGAACAAGGTAACGGAGCTCAATGTTTCTCCAAAAATTATCAGTAACGACTCAAAAATCATTAAAGAGGCGGTGATAAACGGTCTCGGGATTGGTATTCTGCCAGGCCATGAGGTCGCAGAAGAGCTGAATAGCGGCGTGCTTGAGGAGGCCTTTTATAATCACTATATTTACCATGACGATGTTTATGCCATATATTCCAGCTTTTCGATGATGCCTAAGCTTTTTAAGACTTTTCTCGATTTTGTTACCGTAGAACTTTCCATCGATTTGCAGATTAACCGTGACTCTTATTTCCGTTGACAGAAATTTTTACCTGCTTTGTTTGCAGAATCAAAAAAGCGGCTGCCCCAATCGGGACAGCCGCTTTTTTGATGCATCTATGGTGGTTTGTCAGTAGGTCGCCGGCGGTGCCACTGCGGCCTGCCATTTGTCGCTGAAGTTGTGCTTGATCCAGTTGGGATCCCACCATTCCACCGGGTTGACCGGCACTCCGGCGATAATCACCCCGTAGTGCAGATGGTCGCCGCCAGCCATGCCGGTGGCGCCGGTGCGGCCGACGATGGTGCCTTTGTCGACCTGGTCGCCGACGTTGGCGCTGATGGTGCTGAGGTGGGCATAGAGGGTCTGCAGGCCGAGGCCGTGGTCGACGATTACGCAATTGCCGTAGATGCCGAGGTAGTCGGCAAAGACCACCTTGCCGTTGTTGGCGGACGGTACCGGTGAGTTGGCCAGCGAGGCGAGATCGATGCCGAGATGGGTCTGCTGGTCGATCTTGTTGCCGCCATAGACGTAGGAGCGCTGCTCGTTGAAGCCGGCCCGGTTGGCGGCGTTGGGCAGCCGCAAAAAGGCCCCCTGCCAGGTGGGGCTGGAGACGGTCAGGCCACTCAGTTCCTTGAGCTTGGCCCGGTTCTGTACCCGCAGCTCGCGGTTGACGCGCAGGAAGACGTCGAGCATGTTGTCGGCCTCCGGGTAGAGGTCCTGGAATTCCGGCATCTTGCTGTCGAGAAACTGCTGGCTGATGTTGATGCGGTCGCGCTTGGGCGGCCGGGGGTTGGTGTGGTAGTAGAAGCCGGCTTTGCGCTCGTTGCCGGCCCGGTCGACGGCGATCACCCGCGGCAGAAAGGCCGATTGGGGCATGTCGTAGGGGAAGGCGAACAGGCAGGCATAAAAGCCTTCGTCCTGCAGGTAGCCGGGGAAAAAGGGCTCGCCGACCTGTACCCCGCTGCGCTCGACCTCCTCGGAGACCTTGTACAGCACCAGGCCGGCGCCGCTCTGGTTGAGGTTGTGGGCCCGGCTCAGCACCGAGACCACCGGCGGCCGGGAGTCGTAGTCGAAGCTGAAGCTTTCGCTGACGCTGTTGGTCAGCAGGGCCTGGTCGGCGGCGGTCACCTGCAGGGTGAGCGGTCCGTTGTTGAGCTTGATATCCTGCAGGCTCAGGTCCAGGAGTTGGCTGGCGGTGCCCCGGGGGAATTCGGAGCGCAGCAGTTCGACGGTCTTGTCGCCCTGGGTGACGGTGATCAGGACGCTTTTCAGACCGGCACCCTGATCCTCGAGGGTCAAAATCGGCGGGCGCTTGGCCGATATGGGGCCACTGGCGGGGGTCAGAATCAGGCTCGGAGCCTGGCTGTCCCGCAACAGAAAAAAGCCGCCGGCGGCAACCACGACGACGAGCAGTAAAATGGTGAGCGCGTAATGTTTCAAGGGTGATCCTCCAGAGCAAAGGTGGGTGGATAACGGGAGTGTCAGGGGAAGAGTCGGTCAGCCGCGCACCAGCCGGTACCAGCCGGCAGCGACAAACCCCCAGAGCAGGCAGAGGCCGCCGATCAGCAGCGGCGTGAGGGCGCCGTAGCCGAAACCGAACAGGCCTCGGCCAGCTTGCGGAAAGAGTACCAGTAAAATGTAGGCGGCCGGTGCCAGGCTGATCAAGATGCCCCGCAGTACCACCCGGTTGGGTAGTACCGGCAGCACCAGCAATAATCCGCACAGGCCGCCGAAGACCAGCCGGGCATAGAGCCAATAATGGGTCAGGCGGGGTGCCAGGGCGACCTCCATCCAGGCGGTGACTCCGTCCCGCCCTAAAAGCCAGAAGGCCAGGCAGGCGACCAGGGCGGCGACCGTGCCGCTGACATAGGCCAAGCTCAATTTGCGTAGCATCGATTCCTCCGAAAATTCATGACAAGATGGATAGCAAAACTACTGCCAACGGCCCCGTCGCTGCTGCAGGGTGATGACCTCTATCTTTCCCTGGTCGTTGATCATGGAGGTCAGCAGCCAGCTGACCACGCCGATGACCAGCGAACCAAAGATTGCTGACCAGAACCCGGCGATATGAAAGCCGGAGATGACCCCGGAGGCCATCATCAGCATCAGGGCGTTGATGACGAAGGTGAACAGGCCGAGGGTGAGGATGTTGAGGGGCAGGGTCAACAGCAGCAGTAGTGGCCGCAACAGGGCGTTGAGGATGCCGAGAATGGCGGCGGCGAAAAAGGCCGACAAGATACCCTTGACCTCGATGCCGGGTAGCAGATAGGCGGCCGCCATGATGGCCAACGTCAACATCAACCAGCGCACAAAAAGTCCCTTCATGGCCCCCTCCTCAAAGTGTTGCCTGCCCGAAAATCCGATGGACTTTTCGGGGCCTGGCTAATGCTATCAAGGATAACGGATTTTTCCCTGACTGGGAAGGGGGTAGCTGACCCTTTTGTTCCGCTCGGTCGGCGCATAAATAACCGCGCCCGAAGGCGCGGTCCAGGTTGCGGATATGGGCGCTGGCAGGTCAGCAGCAGGCGCAATACCCGCCGGAAAATTTGGGCAGAAAGACGTTGTCGATGACATGGACGATGCCGTTGAGGGTGTAGCTGCTCTCGGTCTGTTCGATGCCCAACCTATCGATATTTTCTTCGACGATATGGTAGGCCAGGGGCGAATTCAGCTTGTCGGGGTCGCTCTCGAGGTCTTCGATGCTGATACGGGCAAAGGCCTGGTCGTTGGGAGCGAAGAGGGTGGTGGGACCGGCTCCGTTGAGCTGATCTTCAAGTTCAACTTTTTTCAAGGCGGCGTCAATCCGCCAGCATCTGCTGAATGCCGGCGAAAAAGCTGGCCGCCCGCTGCTCCTGCTGATCGGGATCGAGAGGCTGCGGGGTGTCGCTGTCGCTGCGGTTAAGGAGTTCCTTGGGGATCTCCTCGAGAAAGGGGCTCGGCACTCGGGCCTGCAGCTGGCCGTATTTCTTGCGTTTGGCGGCGTAGAGCAGGGCCAGGGTGCGCTGAGCGCGGGTGATGCCGACATAGCAGAGGCGCCGCTCTTCTTCGATGTCGGTGGCGGTGCCGACCGACTTCTTGTGGGGCAGCAGATCGTCTTCCAGGCCGACCAGAAACACATGGGGGAATTCGAGGCCCTTGCTGGCGTGCAGACTCATGAGCACCACCGCGTCCCTTTTGAGCTTGCTCTCCTTGTCGTTGCGGCCCGGTTCGTCGCGGTCGAGCAGGGAGACCTTTTCCAGAAAGCCGGACAGGCTCGGCGTGGCTTCCCGTTCTTCATAGGAGGCCATGGCGTTGATCACCTCGGCGACGTTGTCGGCCCGCCGTCGGCCCCGCTCCGGGTCTTCGGCGGTGCGGTAGATTTCATCTTCCAGGGCCAGATCCGACAGTAATTCGCGGGCGGTGTCGCTCAGCTTGCCGAGCTGAAAGCGGCGTCGAAAGCGCTCTATGAGCAGCACGAAATCGGCGATGGCGGCGCGGGCCTTGTCGCCCAGTTCGGTAATTTCTTCGGCTTCTCGCAGGACCTGCCAGAGGGGGCGGTTTTCAGCCAGGGAGTGGCGAATGAGGTGGTCGGCGCTGGTGGTGCCGATGCCCCGTCGGGGAAAGTTGAGGATTCGCAGCAGGTTGATCTCGTCCTGGGGATTCTGCAGGAACTTGAGATAGGCGAGGACGTCCTTGACCTCCTTGCGATCGAAAAACTGCTGGCCGCCGATGAGTACATAGGGAATATTGTCGTAGCGCAGCTGCTCCTCAAAGGCCCGCGATTGGACGTTGGTGCGGAACAGCACGGCGAAGTCGCTGTAGCGGCACTCTTTATCGAAGCGCTCGGCGTGAATGCGCTCTACCACCATGCGCGCCTCGTCCTCATCGTCGGCGCAGCAGATGCAGTTGATGGCAGCGCCGGGACCGCCAGCGGTCCACAGGGCTTTGTCCTTGCGTTTCTGATTGTAGCGAATGAGCGCGTTGGCCGCCGCCAGAATGTTGCCCGTGGAGCGATAGTTCTGCTCCAGTTTGATCAACCGGGTGCCGGGAAAATCCTTCTCGAAATCGAGGATGTTGCCGAGGTCGGCGCCCCGCCAGCCGTAGATGGACTGGTCGTCGTCGCCTACGACGCACAGGTTGCTGTGTGCCGCAGCCAGCAGTCGCAGCAGCCGGTACTGGGCGGCGTTGGTGTCCTGGTATTCGTCGACCATCAGATAGCGAAAGCGCTGCTGGTACTTTTCCAGTACTGCGGGACGCTCCTGAAAGAGGCGCACGGTGAGCATGATCAGGTCGTCGAAGTCGACAGCGTTAAAGGCCTTGAGGGCGCGCTGGTAGCGGGGATAGACCTCGGCTGCCAGGCGACCGTACTCGTCGGCGAAGCGGGGGCGAAAGGCCTCCGGCGACTGCAGGCCATTCTTGGCGTCGGAGATCAGCCACAGAATGCGGTCGGCATCGATCTTTTGGTCGCCCTGGCGCAGGCTGGAGCAGATATCGCGAATCAGCCGGGTCTGGTCGGCGGTGCCGTAGATGGAGAAGTTCTTTTTGTAGCCGAGCTGGTCGATGTCCTCTTTGAGAATGCGCATACACAGGGCGTGAAAGGTGGCGACCACCATGCCTTTGCAGCGCTTGCGGCCGACCATCTCTTCTGTGCGTTGCTTCATTTCCCGCGCCGCTTTGTTGGTGAAGGTCACCGCCATGACCTGTTCGGCCGGCACCTTCAGGGTGCACAACAGGTGGGCGATGCGACAGGTAATCACCCGGGTTTTGCCGGAACCGGCACCGGCTAGCAGCAGTAACGGTCCGTCGACGTGGCAGGCGGCGGCCCGTTGTTGATCGTTCAGATTGGAAAGAGGCATAGAGTGACTATCGAGAGAGGGAAAAGTGATGGCGTCGCAAAAAGTCCACCCTACTACGTTGCAGCGCTTTTTCAGGACTTCGACATACTATATGTATGCCTTCACCCCTGAAAAACCACTACGCCTTGTAGGTCGAAATTTTTGCTTAGCCATCTCATGACTTATTGCGAAAGCATCAAAAGTGCATAGTATAACGCCGGCTGTCAAAGAGCCGGCGTGAATGGTCGTTCCATGTCGCTGAAGCTTACCACGGTCCGCTGAACAAGGGCAAGACGGGCAGCGGTACGGGCGGCAGGGCAGGTGTCGAAAGGCAAACAGTGGCTGGCGGCTAGGTCCGCTGCGTATAGCGCTGCAGCCTGGCCATGATCACTTTGCGCTCCTTGCGTTTCATCCAGTATCTGAACCAGGCCATGTTTGTCTCCTGTAAGAGCGGTCTGTGCTGTTCGAAAGGAAGGACGGGGAGGTATGTTGGTGAAATTTAAGATTAAAGTTACATTAAGTTGAGTGCTGTGTCCAGCCATAGATTGCGTTTATTATGCACTGAGGGCATAAAAAGTCCCCCTGTTGGCTAAGCAGCGGTGAAGGGTGTGCATTTGCACAGTCGGTTCTGTGGGTTTGCGAAATTGCGCTTGCTGTTTTTACCTCTTGATTTTCCCCTGTAATTTCTGTATGTTGCCGCCATGTTTAAAACCACTGTCATCATCCTTAGTCTTGTCTGGGCTTCGTTGCTGCTGATCTCCTGGGGCGGCGCCGAAAATTCGCCCACTCGGGTCACCGCCGTTGCCTTCGAGCAGCGCGGCTTCTGAGCGTTCTCTGCGGCCCGTCTTTGCGGTCGGTGGGGTTTTCTCGCTCCAGTCCCCTGTTTTTCTGCTTCGTCTTTTCCCCCTTTGAAAATGTCTCAGCGTCGTCAGTCGCTAAAGCGGCTGCCTTGCTTCGTGCCCCGTCGTCTGAATTCAGCGTCGATGGCGTTGAGGACCTGCCATTTGTTCAGTGACCAGAGCGGCGCCAGCAATCGGTCGCGGGGCCCGTCGCCGGTCAAGCGGTGGATCAGGGTGTGCGGCGAAAGCCGTTCCACCATGTCGACTACCAGGGGCACATAGTCTTCCTGCGACAGGACGTCCATCTCTCCCTGCCGATAGAGATCGCCCAGTCCGGTTCCGTCCAGCACGTGCAGCAGATGCAGTTTGATGCCGTCGACGCCCAGTCGGGCCATCTCCTTGGCGCTGGCCAGGATTTGCTCCCGGCTTTCACCCGGCAGACCTATAATCAGGTGAACGCAGACCCGCAGCCCTCGCTTCTTGGCCGCGCGATAGGCCTCGACAAAGGCGGCATAGTCGTGGCCCCGTCGCAGCCGGCTCAGGGTCCGGTCATGAATGCTCTGCAGGCCCAATTCCAACCAGAAATAGCTGCGCCGGTGGTATTCGGCCAGCAGGTCGAGGACCTGCGGCGGCAGGCAGTCGGGTCGAGTGCCGACCGCCAGGCCGACCACCCCTTCTACGCTCAGCGCCTCGTCATACAGGCTGCGCAGCCGGTCGACGGGGGCAAAGGTGTTGGAAAAGGGCTGAAAGTAGGCCAGAAAGTGCCGCGCCTTGTACTTGCGCACCATGACCTCTTTACCAGCCTCGATCTGCTCGGCCACCGACAGGGTCCGTTCGATGCCCACCGCACCGGAGCCGGTCGGATCGCAGAACAGGCAGCCGGGCCGGTCACGGGTAGCGCCACGGTTGGGGCAGGAAAAGCCGGCATCGACGGAGATCTTGTGCACTCGCCCGCCGAAGCGTTGTTTAAGGTGGCTGGAGAAGAGATTGTAGGGTTTGTTGCTCATGGGAGGGATTCTGCCACGGACGAGACGTTGCAGGCAAGGATGAAGCTTGGAACTGGCTGCCAGCAAAATTGTGACGGAATAAAAGAAAAGGGCGTGCGGAATTTCATAGGTCCTTGAGGCGGTTGAGGTTCCCTATCCGAACTCTTCTTGTTGACACCAGCTAAAAAAATTCGCAACATGCGCTGCAGAGACGCACCAATTTTCGTCTGAATCTTCAGAAAGACAGGACCATATCAGTGCCTAAGGCGATTCAGAACAGGGTCTTTGTGGCGGCCGTGAGGCGCCCAGCAAGCTCTTCGAATAAAGCACCCAGGAGATAGACTGATTGATGAAAAATCGCACGCTCAAAAACTTCCTTGAAAGCGCTTTGTTTTTCCCCCTCTGCTTTTTCCTCAGGCGCCTGCCGCGCAAAAGCGCCCTCTTTCTGGGGGGAGGGTTCGGTCGGGTGCTAGGGTGCCTCCTGTTGGCCAAGCGCAGGATTGCCATGGAGAATATGGGCAAGGCCTTTCCTGAATTCAGCGAGACTGAGCTTCGGCAGCGGGTCGACGCCATGTTTGTTCATATCGGAAAAAGTGGCATAGAGATGCTTCGTCTCGATCTCTTCAGCGAGGCGGATATTGATGAGATTTTCATGCCCGCGGGGCTGGAGAATCTCCAAGAGGCCTATGCTTGCAATCGCGGCGTCATTTTACTGAGCGGGCATGTCGGATTCTGGGAAATCGGCACCTTTTTACTTCCCAAACTCGGATTTCCGGCCGATTTTGTCGG
>JAUWLU010000243.1 GCA_030613545.1 Desulfuromonadales bacterium | reverse complement strand
CCCCAAATGATACTTTTTGGTGAAACTACCGTCGTTAACATTTTTACATCCGCCATTATATACATCCGCGTTCCATGCCTCTTTGGTAAAGAACGTACCTTTGTGCTTCACCTCAGAACCGTCAAAATCCTCGACATTCAGGTAAAAAGCCAACTCGGTGCCAGCGGCAAACGTCCCTAACACCCTGCGATTATCCAGAGCTTCGATCTTCCCGTCGCCATTGGAATCGGTTTCCTCGGAATCGAGGATTCCATCGTTATCGTTGTCATTAATATCCTGGTAAACTTCATTCCTAGTGCCATCGACTCCCTCTGCCGCCAGCATCCAACCGAAATCGCTTCTGTCGTATCCGGCGCCCTCGTAGAGAAAGGTTACCGAAACCTCCTGCTCGAAGGGAATGACGATATTATTCGGATCGATGGCCTCGCCGCCGGTCTGCAGCTGCAGATGGCCCTCGTCGCTGACGCCGACGTTGTTAAGGTCAAAATGGGTCTCGTCAAATCCGCTGGTGTAATTGGCAAAATTGCTGGTGCCGCAACCGGGCACGGTCGCTTCCGGGGCAATGGCAAAGCTGGCCTCGTAGCTTGCATCAGCGGTCGCTATGACGGCGACGGTGGCATCCGAGCCGCTCAAACCACCGGACCAGCCGTCAAATTCGGAGCCGATATCGGCGTTGGCGCGAAAGGTGACCCGTTCGCCGTCGAAAAAAGTGCAGGAGCCCTCGGCAGCGAGGGAACAGCCGTTACCTTGACTCCCGCTCAGAGAGACGCTGCCGCTCCCCTCGCCGCTGAAGGTCAGACTCAGGGTGACTGTCTCGCCGGCCGCTTCGTCATCGCTGAGGGTAAAGTTGGCCGTGACCGCCCGGTTGTGATTGCTCATGGAAAAGGAGGCAACCCTATCGGCTCCGCTGACGTCCCCCGACCAGCTGCTGAATAAGCTGGTCTCCCCGCAGCTGGCCGTGAGGGTGACTGTGGCATCGGAGTCGACATCATGATAGGTCTTATTGGCGGAGATGGTTTCGTCGATGCTGATATCGGTCCCACTGACCTGAACCGTGACCGTGCCGTCGATGTTGCCGTCAAAATTGACGGTCAGTTTTTTCCCGGCCCGGGCGATGTTGCTGAAAGCTATCGCCTGCGCCGACAGCAGCAGCAGCAGACACAGGGCAATGCGCAGGCATTGTTTAACGTAGATGTTCATTGAATCTCTCCCGGTTATGGCGCTAATTACCCATCTGGACACTGAAGTCGGTGATGGCATGGGCATCGGTGCCGCTGGAATTCTTGCCGGCGCCGCCACTCCCCTGGGCGCCGTAGCCCCCCGGGGGGTCACCGTCCCCGATCCCGCCAAAGAGGCTGATTTCAACACTTGCCGTAGCGCCGTTGGCCCCCCGGGCATCGGCGCGCATGAAAATCACCGAATCTTTATCGTCGGTGGCGCTGCCGCCGTCGGCGTTGTTCCACACGGTAACGTCGTAGAGATAGCCCGAGCCGAGATCTTCATTGGAAAGCCATTCGGCGCCGCCTGCGTAGCTGGTAGCGGTCGCGGCCTCGACCCCCTCCTGCGAACCGTTGAGCACAAGGTCCCAGTCGAAGTCGGCCCTGCCCGTAAACAGAGTCCTGAAGTTGCGCCGCAGATGCTCAATGCCCGCTTCGGCCGCATAGAAGGCCTCGGTATGGCTGCGATCCGTGGCGGAAATCATCGTCTCCAGCATCGACGTGTTGGTGGCGGCGATCCCGATCATGGTCAATAGAGTGAGGATGATCAGGGAGGTGATCAACGCCGCGCCCCGTTCACCGTGTCTGTTGTTAACTGCCATGGAGTTGCCCTTTCTCAAAATGCGCATGTCAAAGCCCCAGGTTCCGCACTTTGACCGTGACGGCGATCTGTCGCCGGCGGTAGCCGTCGGCTGCGCCGGCGGCATGGTCTTCCATGGCCGGCCGCTGGCCGCTGAAATTGCGGTGCTCATGGGCTGAGCGGCCGACCAAATTGATGGTGACCATGCGCACCTGGGTTTTCTCGATGTCGGTCAGGTCGCGGCCGTTGCCCGTGGTTTTTTCTAAGGTACCGTCGCCATCGGTGTCCCGATACAGATCGAAGGAGAGCTGCATATCCTCAATATATTCGGCGATCACCTGGCCGCCGTTTCCCGTGTCCCGCACCAGGCAGGGGATGCCGTCCCGGTTATCGATGTAATAAGTCGCCTTGTAGAGGCCATCTTCCGGAAAGAAGTTGATCGTGCTGTCGGCAGGGAAAGTGTTCAGGAGCTTGTTGTCGTATTTCACGTCTTCGTATTCGAAGTTAGGGCTGTTGCCGATCTTATCCGGATTGGTGGTCGAGGTACTGGTGTGGAACAGAACGGCCGATTGGGAACCGTCCGCCGCAGTGACGATAAAGGGCATGCCCGGCTTGGGCTGGGGATAGGTGGTGCCGCTGCAATAACAATCGGCATCCCAGCCGTTATCCTCCAGATCTTGCTTGACGACGGCCACCGTTGCCGAATCCGGCATACTATTCGACAGGGTCAACTGCGGCAGATCGTCACAGGAGGCGATGAGTCCGTCCGGATCGGGCTTACAAGGGGCGGGGCCAAAATTTCTATACCGGACCAGCAGCAGATCGGTCCCGGCGACGACTGCGTTACCGGCATCAACGATCTCTTTCGCTTTATCGGCTTTACCGTCGATATTGTTCTCAAACTTGAAGGGGTAGACCGCGTTGCCGCCAAAGGAAAAATTCGCTATGCCAGCCCCCGCCATGCGGATATCCCGTTCCAGAAACATCTTGGCGATGCGCACATTCTGCTGCATCTCGGCCACTTCTTCCTGCACCACATAAGACTTCTGGCTGTTTTCAAACAACTGCAGCGTGGCGAAAAGAACCACCAGGGAGACGACCATGGTCACCAGCAGCTCTATCAGGGTGAATCCCGCCTGCGTTTTCAACCGGTCATTGTTTTTCATCCTCAACCCTCGTCGGAAATGATGGTGCGCAGCACCACCTGATGCCGGTTCTGCTTGCGCCAGGAAACGGTCACCGTAATGCGTTTCAGTTCATTGAGCGGCAGGTCTGGCTCGATCTGTATCGCCCGGTCGTAAATCGAGTCATCGACATTATTTTGGGTCAAAGGGAAGTTCTCAACAATGATGGCATCGTAGTCCGTGTTGCGAATCCGCTCGATGGCGTCCTGGGCCAGCACGGTGGCCTGGCTGATGGTATTGCCGTGGTAATTGCCATTGATGGCCGTGCCCTGCAAGCCGGCCAGACCGAGCAGGCCGATGGACAGAATAGCCATGGCAATC
>JAUWLU010000045.1 GCA_030613545.1 Desulfuromonadales bacterium | reverse complement strand
GGAAGCCAAGGAAGGGGTTAAGATCGAAAGCGAGAACCAGACCCTGGCCACTATCACCTTTCAGAACTATTTCCGTATGTACGACAAGCTGGCCGGCATGACCGGTACCGCCGATACCGAGGCGGCCGAATTCCACCAGATCTACAAGCTCGACGTGGTGGTTATGCCGACCAACCGGCCGATGGTGCGCAAAGACCAGTCCGACGTCATCTACAAGACCGAAAAGGAAAAGTTCAAGGCGCTGGTCGAGGATATCGCCGAGCGCTACGACAAGGGTCAACCGGTGCTGGTCGGTACCATTTCCATTGAAAATTCCGAGGTTCTGGCAAGCCTGCTGAAAAAGCAAGGTGTTCCGCATCATGTGCTGAACGCCAAGCATCATGAAAAAGAAGCCGAGATTGTGGCTCAGGCCGGCCGCAAGGGGGCGGTGACCATCGCTACCAACATGGCCGGTCGCGGCACCGATATCGTCCTTGGCGGCAACCCGGAGATGCTGGCCCAGCGGGAAGCAGCCACCGCTGACGAGCCTGATGCTGTCTACCCGGATCTGCTGGCCCAACAGCAGGTGCTGTGCAGCAAGGAAAAGGTCGAGGTCCTGGAGGCCGGCGGTCTCTACATCCTCGGCACCGAGCGTCATGAATCGCGGCGTATCGATAACCAGCTGCGTGGTCGCGCCGGGCGCCAGGGCGACCCGGGCGAGAGCCATTTCTACCTCAGCCTCGAAGACGATCTGCTGCGAATCTTCGGCTCCCATCGCGTGGCCTATGTCATGGATCGGCTGAAGATTCCCGAGGGCGAGCCCATTGAGCACGGCATGATCTCCAAAGCCATCGAGAATGCGCAGAAAAAGGTCGAAGGGCATAACTTCGAAATCCGCAAGCACCTTATCGAGTATGACGATGTCATGAACACCCAGCGCAAGGTTATCTACACCCAGCGCAAGGAGGTTCTGGCCGGAGAAAATCTGCGGGATATCGTGATCGGTATTATTGATGAGTTGATCGAAGATACGGTGGCGACCTTCTGTCCGGAAAAGACGCCACCCAGGGATTGGAACTGGAGCAGCCTGGGTGAAGACTTTTACAGCCTGTTCAACATGCTCTTCGCTGCTCCGGAAAAGGTCGATGAAAAACTGACTCAGGCGCAGCTGATTGAGGAGCTCAAGGATCAGGTGCATCATCGTCTGCAGGAGCGGGAGGAAGAGTTTTCTACCCCGGTCTTTGAACACCTGATGAAGGTATTGCTGCTGCAGATCATCGACGCCCAGTGGAAGGACCACCTGCTGTCCATCGACCATCTCAAGGAGGGCATCGGTCTGCGGGGCTACGCCCAGCAGGATCCCAAGGAAGCCTACAAGCGCGAGGCTTACGGGCTGTTCATGGAGATGATGGGACGGATTCGTCAGGAAGTCATCGAAAAGCTGTTCCGCATTCAGCTCGCCCGGGAAGAAGATGTCGAGCGGCTGGAGGAACAGCAGCGCCGCCGGCGGATTGAATTCAACCGTGCTGGTGGCGAGGATCAGGTTCGCCAGCCGGTCACCCGTCAGGAAAAAAAGGTGGGCCGCAACGATCCCTGTCCCTGCGGCAGTGGCCAGAAATACAAAAAGTGTTGCGGGGCCTAAGCGCGCCGTAACGACCGTTTTCGGTTCATGCCGAGGAGTATGGCAACTATGATAACGACCAACCAGGCTGGAGAAGTAGCGGGCTTCAAATTCGCGGCGGGGGCATCGGGTATTCGTCGGTCCGGGCGGCTCGATCTGGCCCTGATTTATTCCGAAATTCCGGCTCGCTGTGCCGGGGTTTTTACCACCAATAAAATTAAGGCGGCACCGCTGCAGTTAACCGAGCCGCGCATCGCCGCCGGCCTGTGCCAGGCTGTTCTGGTCAACAGCGGCAATGCCAATGCCTGTACCGGGGCGCCCGGGTTGCGCGATGCCAGGCGTTGCTCTGAACTGGCCGCCGCCGCGTTGCAGATTCCTGAGGATTATCTGGCGGTCTCGTCTACCGGCGTCATCGGTGCGCCGCTGCCGATGGCGTCCTTTGAAACGCACATCCCGCTGCTGGCTCAGAACCTGGCCGCTGAGGGAATCGACGCGGTCGCTCAGGCGATCATGACCACCGATTCCTTTGCCAAGCTGGCTTTTTGTCAGGGGGAGGCGGCGAAGACCCCCTACCGCCTGCTCGGTGTGGCCAAGGGCGCGGGCATGATTCATCCCAACATGGCGACCATGCTCGGTTTTGTATTGACCGACGCCCAGGTGGAGCCGGCCCTGTTGAAGGAAGCATTGCGCCGGGCCGTGGATAACTCCTTCAATATCATTACCGTCGATGGCGATACCTCCACCAACGATATGGTGCTGCTGCTGGCCAACGGCGCCGCCGGCAATCGGGAGATCTGCTGCGGCACCGCAGAGGGTGAACGTTTTGTCGAGGAGCTGACCGGGGTATTGCTGGAGCTGGCCAAGATGATCGTGCGGGACGGGGAAGGGGCGACCAAACTGGTGCGGATTCGCATCACCGGCGCCGCCAGTGACGACGATGCCAAGAAAGCTGCTGTCAGCGTGGCGACTTCTTCGTTGGTGAAAACGGCTTTTTTCGGCGAAGATGCCAATTGGGGCCGAATCATTGCCGCCGTCGGTTATTCGGGGGCCGACGTCGATCCCGAGCAGGTCGAGATCCGCTTCGACCAGGTGCCGGTAGTTCAGCAGGGTCTCGGCACCGGCAAGGACTTGGAAGCGCAGGCCACCGCAGTGCTGAAGCAGGCGGAGTTTACCGTGACCGTCGACCTGGCGCTGGGCGCTGGTAGCGCCGATTATTATACCTCCGACCTGACCTACGAATACGTCAAGATCAATGCCGACTACCGAACCTGAAACCGTTCCCAGCGAGGTTGTTGGACTGGCCCGCTGCCTGGATCACACACTGCTCAAGGCCGATGCCAGCGCCGCGCAGATTTGCAAGCTGTGTGAGGAAGCCCGGCGCTGGGGGTTCGCCTCGGTCTGCGTGCCGCCCCGGTTTGTCCCCCTGGCCTTTGAGCAACTGGCCGGTTCGCCGGTAGCCGTCGGCACGGTAATCGGTTTTCCCTTTGGCTACCAGACGACGGCCTGCAAGGTTTTCGAAGCAGAGCAGGCTGTTGCCGCCGGCGCATCCGAACTCGATATGGTGATCGCCATCGGCCATGCCCTGGACGGGCGTCTCGATGAGGTCGAGGCGGAGCTGGTTGCGGTAGTGACCGCCGCCGGGACCGCCACCGGGACCGCCACGGTGAAGGTGATTATCGAATGCTGCTATCTGACCGAAGAGCTCAAGGGCGCTCTTGCGGACGCGGTAACGCGAGCCGGGGCCGGCTATGTTAAGACCTCCACCGGCTTTGGCTGTGGCGGGGCGACCCTGGCTGATGTGCGCCTGCTGGCTGATCGTGTCCAGGGGCAAATCGGCGTCAAGGCCGCCGGCGGCATTCGCGACCTGGCCGCCTGTCGGGCATTTCTGGCCGCCGGAGCGACCCGTATCGGCACCAGTAACGGGGTGGCTATCATGAACGAGTTGTTGAGTGGAGCGTCGTTATGAAAGGGCAGGCATGCCAGCGAACGGTGCTGATCACCCTTGACGGCGTGGGCGTCGGCGCTTTGGCCGATGCAGCGGCGTACGGTGACGCCGATGCCCATACCCTACGCCATGTGGCCGAGTATTGTGGTGGACTCGATCTGCCCAACCTGGCCGACCTCGGGCTTGGCAATATCGCGCCCCTGGCTGGCGTGGCGCCAGCGGCGCGACCGGCCGCCGCCTATGGCCGTATGCTGGAGGTGTCGGCCGGCAAAGACTCTACCACCGGGCATTGGGAAATCGCCGGCCTGGTTCAGCGGCAACCCTTTCCTGCCTATCCCCACGGGTTTCCCGCCGAGATCATCAACGCCGTCAGCCGAGCCATTGGAGTCGAGCTTATCGGTAATTTCGCGGCCAGTGGTACCGAGATTCTTCGTGAGCTCGGAGAAGAGCACTGCCGCAGCGGTCGTCCTATCGTCTATACCAGCGTCGATTCGGTCTTTCAGATCGCCGCCCATGAGGAGGTTATCAGTGTCGAGCGGCTCTACGAGATCTGTCGTATTGTGCGTCGCCTGCTCGACCCCTATCGCATCTCGCGTGTGATTGCCCGTCCCTTTGTGGGAGATGCTGCCGACACCTTTAAACGAACCTCCCGCCGCCGGGACTTTTCCCTGCCGCCCAATGGCCTTACCCTGCTCGATAAATTTTTAGCGGCCGGGTTGGAGGTCTATGGAGTCGGCAAAACCAGCGATCTTTTTGCCGGCCGCGGCATAAGCAGTTCTTTCAAGACCCGTAGTAACGCCGAAGGTATGGAGCAGACCCTGGCAGCACTGGCATCCCTGAAGCGGGGCCTGGTCTTCACCAATCTGGTCGACTTTGACATGCTCTATGGGCACCGCCTCGATGCCGCCGGTTTCGGTCGGGCCCTGGAAGCCTTCGACTGCTGGTTGCCCCGCCTGCTGGCGGCGCTGCGGCCCGCTGATCTGCTGATCATTACGGCCGACCATGGCTGCGATCCGACCACCCCGGGTACCGATCATAGCCGTGAGAGCGTTCCGCTGCTCTGCTGGCATCCTTGCCTGGCGGCAGGTCAGTCTTTGGGAGTGCGTCAAAGCTTTGCCGATGTTGGTGCAACGATCGCCGAGCTGTATGGTTTGTCCATGGAGCACGGCCAGAGTTTTGCTGCAAGCCTGTACACGCAGGACCGCTCTGGCTAGCTTGTGGTCTGGCAGTCAGGCTGCGTAAGATACCGGGCGACAGGACCTGTCAGTGGGGAGCTGGCGGAAAGGGCGAATCTTAAGCGGCGGGATTGATCAGATGCAGGGTCGGTTTTTCGGCGCTGTCCCTCGAGGACTTTTCTGCAACAAGCTTTTCGCCAGTCTGTCCGGGCAACCCGTCGAGCAGGCAGCCTTCAAGAAAGCCCTGTAGTGCTTCCAGGGTGTCTTTGCTGATATCGGTAAACTCAATCCCCACCCCCTGCAGGAAGTTGTTGTCCGGGTCCGGCCTGACACTATAAAGGACCCGCCCCCCCACCTCCAGTTCCTGCTTCATACCCAGCAGCGGAAAGACGATACGAAAACTGTCGCCCTTTTGCAGCCGAAAGCCGGTTTTGACGAACAGTCCCCGCGTGCTGAGGCTCAACACTTCGGCCAGGTGACAGCTGTTGCCGAGACAGAGCATGCCCGGCAGTTGCAACGCCAGGCGAATGTTCTTGCGGGGATATTCCTCCAGATATTTCTGAACCTTTTCAAACAGGGTGAAAATGTCGACCGGCACGGGCAAGGTTTCGTGCGGGATCTGCAGGGGCAATGGCTTTAAGCTGTCAGTCATAACTAGCAGCGGCGTGCCGTCGGCCACTTTCTCTGCGACCATTTGTCTTAACGGGGATGAGGTGTCCTGGAGAATGTGCTCGCCGAAAATCAGCAGATCCGGGGTCGTTTCTTTTACCAGAGACATCAGCCGTTGCTGATTGGACGACACCAGTGTTCGATAGCCCCAATGCCGAAGGATGGTTTCGAGGGTAGCCAGAAGCTTTTCGCGATTATCGCCGACCAGAAGACGTTTCATGAAGGGTAGCCTTTATCAAGCCCGTTGATTTCCTTATACTTTTCATTATGGTGCAAGAGAGCCAAGGGTCAAGTGAAAAAGTGGTCGGCAGGCTGTTGCCGATCCTTTCGGCCAGTCGACGCAGTCAGTGGTCCGGAAAGGCTAGAGAAAGGAATCGGCCGTTAGCTGGCTGAAATTCACAGGAACTGGTCGAGAATGTAGCAGAATCATTTTCTTGACTGTGGTCCGACAGGTTAGCATAAAAAAAGCGCCCGAATCGGGCGCTTTTTTTAGGAAAGAAACAGTCAGCTATTTCTTTTTTGCTTTAAGGCGGGCCGCACGGGCTTTTGCCAGGTTTTCGCCGAGTCCCCGCTCGACAGCCATTTGCCGCCGGCTTTCGGAATAGGCGCGGGCCGCAAGGGGTTGGGTGCGGGGAATGTCGAACTGCTTGCGATATTCAGCAGCGGTCAAGCCGTGAGCTGACTTGAGATGCCGGGCAAGGGTCTTCATCGCTTTGCCGCAGATCATGCAAACGATTTTGTCCTTGCCAAAAGCCTTTTTGCGTGTAACGACCGGGCCGGCGGCGGCTTCTTCGACAACTGCTTCGCCGCCGATCTCCTCACCCTTTTCGAGGCTGCTCAAAGCTTTGTGCAATTCTGCAACCTCTTGAATAAGCTCTTCTTTGGACATGGGGGTGGTCGATGCGTGGGCAGCTACGATTTCAGCAGCCATTTCGAGCAAGGTAGCCATAAAGATCCTCCTGGTGATCTGGATTAGTAATTCGTGGTTTGTTTGTTTGATTACTAATACAATAAAAAAAATTAAAATCAAGGAAAAAGTTTAATAACATAAATTTTAAAACATTTTCTATTCAATATTTAGCTTATTCAAGAAAGTTTTGTTTGCAGAGACTTTTAGGTATTTTGTTTTGATTAGGTTGCAATAGCATCGATGGTAAATCTACAAGTTATTGTCAATTGAGGAAGCGGTTGAGTGATCTTTAAGAGAACCTATTGTCAGGACAGGGTTGGCCTCGAATTTCAGGTCGCTGGAAATTGCTTATAGCTGTAGCCTCAGTTAGGACGTATATTAGGGCAAATGTTGGTTGCTGTCGGTTGGTGTCATTTCTGTCCGCAAAAGACTCTGCTGAAATCCTACAATGCTGGGATGGTAATGTGGTGCTTCTGGTTCTAGCTTGAGACAAATTTCACACCATTTCTGAGCGGTCATTCCAACGATAAGCGAGGGCCATCAGGGAAGATATTCGGTTGCCTAAATGGCGGCTTTTCCGGGCTTTTCTACGGCTCTGAAAGCGCCATAACCCCTTGATTTCTCCGGTTGAAAAACTTGACAGTGGGGAGGGGCTATGCTAGCTTTGGAGGCGCTTTTTGGGCCCGTTGCGGGCCCCATAGGACCCGTAAAAATTTCCTGACGGCCGCAGGCTGTCGATACCTTGCAACGGTTTGCGGCGCATCGAGATAATGCTGCAAAGGCGTGTGCCCAATATCTTGGCGTGTTCGGCGTGTCGCGCCGAATATCGCCGACCCGGCCCGATGAGGCCGAATACGGCTCTGTCATTTGCCGGTAAACAAGGAGGCATGAATGAGTAAAAAAGTGCTGCTCGCCGACGACAGCGTCACCATACAGAGGGTCGTCAAGATCATTCTGGCCGGTGGCGATTATGCCCTCCAGGTTGCGGACAACGGCGATGCGGCTTTAGCCAAGGCTCAGGTCGATAGACCCGATATCGTTTTGGCCGATGTCTATATGCCCGGTAAGAATGGTTATGAATTATGTGCCTCCATTAAGCAGGAACCGGCCCTCGCAGGGGTTCCGGTGTTGCTGCTGAGTGGTACTTTCGAGGCTTTCGACGAAAGCAAGGCCTTGGCAGCCGGTGCCGATGGCTGGATTGCCAAACCTTTTGAATCTCTGGCGCTGATCGAACAGATCGATGGGGTACTGGCCCGTTCGGCAGCTGCGGCTATTTTGCCCGAAGCGGCAGCTGCGACCGGCGATGCACAGGCTACACCCGCCGCCGAACCGGATATGTGGGCCGACCTGGAGGTGGACACCCTTCAAACAGACGACAGCGAAGAGTTTCTAGCCGATGTAACGGTTGGTGATGGGGACACTATCGATGAAGTCGAGTTGGAAGCGGACGGCCTCTGGGATGACGAACCCTTGCTTGGCCAGGATGAGAAAAATCTCGAATTAGCGGAAGAACAGGGCGTCCAGGTCGGCGACCTGAATTTTGACGAAATAGATGAAGTGAACTTCGGCGGCGCAGAATCGGCTCCGTCGGACGCTGCGGCTGAACCGCCGGAAGAAGAAATCCTGTTCCTGGATGAAAGCGATCTGCTGATCGAGGACGATGCGGATAGTGATGAGAATGCGGAAGAAGAAACCTTTGAATTCATCACCCTGGACGACTCGTTGCAGCAGGAACCGGTCGAAGAGCCAGTGGAGGCATTTGCCGATAGCTCCTTAGTCGCCGATGAGACGGCTAGCGAGCCGGAGCGCCTCGACGAGATCGCTGAGCCGGCCATGGCCGAGGAACCGGTTACGGTTGCCGAGGAAGAAATCATTGCCGACGTCCTGCCAGAACCTGAATTAGCTGCCGAACCGAACCTTGTAGCAGGCCTCGAAGCAAGCCCGGAACCGATGGAAGAGCCCGTTACAGCAAAAGTCGATACCGCCGTCAGTGGCTTGAACTTTTTCAGCAACAGCAGGCTGATCTCCAGACTGGCCGGTAATCAGGAAGCGGAACCGGTCCCTGAAGAGGCGGCTGCGTCCGCTGCTGAACCAGGGCCGCAGGGGGCGGCGCTCAGCAAAGAGGCCGTTGTCGATCGTGTGCAGGGGCTTTCTGAACAGGAGTTGACCGCCATCGTTGAGCAGGTGGCCGGCAAGGTTATTGAGCGACTGGCGGCGACGATGCTGGAAAGAATTGCCTGGGAGGTGGTGCCGGATCTGGCGGAAAGTCTGATCAAGGAAGAAATCAGCCGCATCACCACCGCGCAGGACTGATCTTTCAATCACAGCGACCAGATGACAACTATTGACGGTAGAAATGGGGATTGCTAAAATCCCCATTTCTTTTTGTCTGTAAGCTGGACATTCCCGTCCGCAACGGTATTTCCGGAAGGATCGATAGTTCATGAAAGTACAACTTGCCAAAGGTTACGAGCCGTCCGAGGTGGAACGAAAATGGTACGATTCCTGGGAACAAGCCGGGATGTTTCGGGCCGACGAGCATTCCGCCAAACCGGGCTACTCTATTGTTATTCCGCCCCCCAATGTAACCGGCGTGCTGCACATGGGGCACGCCCTGAACAATACTCTGCAGGATATTCTGGCCCGCTGGATGCGCATGCGCGGCTCGGAGGTCCTCTGGCAGCCCGGTACTGATCATGCCGGCATCGCCACCCAGAATGTGGTGGAAAAGCAGCTTGCCGCCGAGGGGCGGGACCGCCATGATCTGGGCCGCGACGGCTTTGTCGAGCGGGTCTGGCAATGGCGCGGCGAATCGGGCGGTCAGATCATCAATCAGCTCAAACGACTTGGCGCTTCCTGCGACTGGCAGCGGGAACGATTCACCATGGACGAGGGGCTGTCCCGAGCAGTGCGAGAGGTGTTCGTCACCCTCTACGAAGAGGGCCTGATTTACCGGGATAATCGTCTGATCAACTGGTGCCCGCGCTGCCACACGGCTCTTTCCGACCTCGAGGTGGAGCATGAAGATCAAAAGGGCCAGCTCTGGCATCTGCGCTATCCGGTCAAGGGCAGCGACCGCATGCTGGTGGTGGCCACCACTCGGCCCGAAACCATGCTCGGTGATACTGCCGTGGCCGTGCATCCCGAGGACGAACGCTACGCCGATCTGATCGGCAAGAGCGTTCTGTTGCCTCTGGTCGATCGCGAAATCCCTATCATCGCCGATGATTACGTCGACAAGGAATTCGGCAGCGGCGCGGTGAAGATCACTCCGGCTCATGACTTCAACGACTTTGAAATCGGCAGACGCCACAACCTCGAATTCATCAATATCTTAGACGAGTCGGGGGTCGTCAACGCCAACGGCGGCTCCTATCAGGGTCTGGAACGCAATGCTGCTCGGCAGCGCGTGCTGGCCGACCTGGAGGCGGGAGGACTGCTGGACCGCACCGAGGAACACCTCAATGCGGTCGGCGAGTGCTATCGTTGCAAGACCGTCATCGAGCCCTACATGAGCCTGCAGTGGTACGTCAAGGTCGAGCCTCTGGCCAAACAGGCCATCGCCGCGGTCGAGGACGGGCGTACCAAAATTATTCCTCAACAGTGGGAAAAGACCTACTTCGAGTGGATGTACAATATCCGCGACTGGTGCATCAGTCGCCAGATCTGGTGGGGGCATCGCATTCCGGCCTGGTTCTGCGCCGATTGCGACCAGATCACCGTTACCCGCGAGGATGCTACGGTCTGCAGCCACTGCGGCGGCAGTCAGTTGCGCCAGGAGACGGATGTGCTCGATACCTGGTTCTCCTCCGCCTTGTGGCCATTCTCGACCATGGGCTGGCCGGATAAGACCGCCACCCTGGAGAAGTTCTATCCCACCTCCTGTCTGGTCACCGGCTTCGATATCCTGTTTTTCTGGGTCGCGCGCATGATGATGATGGGCCTCAAGTTTATGGATGAAGTGCCTTTCAAGGAGGTCTACATTCATGCCCTGGTACGGGATGCCAGCGGCCAGAAGATGAGCAAGAGCAAGGGCAATGTTATTGATCCGTTGACGGTCATCGACGAATACGGCACCGATGCCTTCCGTTTCACCCTGGCCGCCTTTGCCGCTCAGGGGCGGGATATCAAGCTGTCGCTGGAACGTATTGCCGGTTACCGCAATTTTGTCAACAAGCTCTGGAATGCCAGCCGTTTTGCTCTGATGAATCTGGAAGATTTCGATCCGGCCACCATCGATCTCAACCAGGCTGAGCTGTCTCTGGCCGATCAGTGGATTCTTACCCGATTGAGCGAGGTTGCCAGCGAGACGGAACAGGCTCTGGTCGATTACAAATTCAACGATGCTGCAGGAGCCCTCTACGCTTTTACCTGGCATGAGTTCTGCGACTGGTATATCGAACTGAGCAAGGATGACCTCTACGGTGATGCTGGGGCGCGCCGCCAGGTGGCCCAGGCGGTACTCTTCGCCGTGCTGGAGCAGCTGCTGCGCTTGCTGCATCCCTTCATGCCCTTTATCACCGAAGAGATTTGGCAGGTCCTGCCCGGCGACCGGCCGACCTCGTCGATTATGCTGGCAGCTTATGCGAATGCAGGCTCCTGGCCGTCAAATCCGCAAGGCGCGGCGAAGATGGAACTGATCATGGAGGTCATCAAAGGGATTCGCAATATTCGCGGCGAAATGAATGTGGCGCCCGGCAAGCAGATTCCCGCCGTACTCGACTGTAAAAGCGAGGCTGCAGCGGCCGTGGTGGCTGAGGGCCAAGGCTACATTCGCGCTCTGGCCAAGCTCAACGACTTGCGCTTCGGAATGGCGGCCGAGCATCCGGAACAGGCGGCGACCCAGGTCGCCGGTGAGGTGGAGATTTTGTTGCCACTGGCCGATCTGATCAATCTGGAGGAAGAGAAGAAGCGCCTGCAGAAGGAGATTGCCAAGGTCGAAAAGGATGTGGCCATGTTCAGCAAAAAACTCGAAAATGAGGCTTTCCTGGCCAAGGCACCCTCGGAAGTATTGGAAAAGAACCGGGCCAAATTGCAGGAAGGGCGGGGAAAGCTGGCCATTCTGCAGGAGAGCCTGGATAAGATCTGTTGAAAACAGTTTGCGGCGCCCGTAATGGGGTTTTCCGCAACCAGGTAATCACCGCGATATCCTCTGACCATTACAGGCCGTTGCCGGCAGCGCTCTTGCTGCCGGCAACGGCCTTTTTGTTTTCCGCCGCAGAAGTCCGGCTCCGGCTCGTCTATTTCGCCTTGACATCGCCCCTCGCCTGACTAGTCTCTAACTAGATCATGTTAACGGTAGGGCTTTTTATTGCGGCCCAAAAGCGCGGACTCCCTGGTGACGGCATGCCTTGGCAGCCGGGGCCTCAACGCAACCAGCATCTTTCTTTCGGAGATCGGGCATGAAAATTCCCGTGCGATTATTGAGCTTGGTCGGTCTGACGCTGTTGGCGCTTAATCTGTTGGTGTTTGTTTCTGCCCGCTATGTTTTCTGCCGCAACTATAACGAGCTCGACGAGATCGCCGCCCGCAAAACCTTGGCCCGTAGTGTCAGCCTGTTACAAGAGCGCATCGCCGGCATCGGCCGGATCAACGCCGATTGGGCGCAATGGGATGACACCTTTCGTTTTATGGCCGATGGCAACCGGGGCTACCTTGACTCCAACCTGGTCGATGACACCTTCCGGAGCTTGCGCCTGAATCAGATTGTTTATCTCGATACGGCCGGCTCCCCGGTTTATGGCAAGGGCTACGATCTCAAGGCCGACAAGGCCGCACCGGTGCTGAAGAGTTTGCTGGCCCATTTACGCGGCGACCCTTCCTTCTGGCTATTCGATAACCCCCACTGGAACCGGGAGGGCATTCTGGGGTTGCCGGAAGGTCCGCTGCTCTTTTCGGCGGCAACCATCCTGACCAGTAAAGCCCAGGGGCCTGCCCGTGGTGTGCTGCTCATGGCACGCTTGCTGACCGGTGACGAGCTCCGGATCCTGTCCAAAAAGACCGGGCTGCCCTTTTCTCTGCGAGCTTCTCGCCTTTCACAGCTCTCGGCAGCGGGGGCGTTGCCCGCCGCTGAAACCTCGCTTTTTGCCGAGACGCGTCTGCAGCATCTCAACGATCGGGATTTGCTCGGCGAGGTGCTGTTGGCGGATGTCTACGGCCGGCAGGTGTTGACACTGGGCACCAGGCTGCCACGGGCTCTCCATCTGCAGGGGAACGATACCATCGATTATTTTTCCCGCTGGCTGCTGGTGGTCAGTACCCTGGCCGGCCTGCTGATTGTATTCATCCTCCACTGTCTGCAGCGCTCCCGGGCACAACAGCAGGAAAGTGAAGAGCTGTTCAAGCATCTGTTCGAGCAGTTGACCGATCCGATTTTCCTCTATGATGCAACGGGACGTTTTCTGGATCTGAACCAGGCGGCCTGCGACAGTCTCGGCTATAATCGCGACGAGTTGCTTGCTCTTTCCTGGCAGGGGATTGAGGAGCCCGCCGCTGCTTCGAGCATCCTCCAGATGTCGCAGCAGTTGGGCCAACAGGCCTCTTGCAGAGACGAAATGAGGCTGCGGCGACTGGACGGCAGCTCCTTTGCCGTTGAAGTCACCCTCAGCATTTTTCACTCGGCCGGCCAGCAAATCTGTGTTGCCCTGGTGCGCGATATTTCCGAGCGTCAGGCGGCAGCCCAAAAGCTGGAAGACAGCCGCGAGCGCCTCGATTACCTTGCTTATCACGATGTGTTGACCGGGCTGCCCAACCGGTTGCTCAGTTTCGACCGGCTGAAGCAGGCTTTGCTCAAGGCGCAGCGGCTGGGGCACCAGGTGGCGGTGATGATTCTTGATCTCGATCGTTTCAAGAACATCAACGATTCCCTCGGTCATGAAACGGGCGACCTCCTGCTGCTGGAGGTCACCCAGCGCTTGAAGGCCTGTCTGCGGGAATCGGATACCGTCGCCCGGCTCGGCGGCGACGAATTCTTTGTGATTCTGGAACAGATCAAAAATCCGGAATATCTCGAGGATATCGCCGAAAAGATTCAGCAGGCTGTTTCCCGGCCCTTTTCCCTCAATGGCCATGAACTCTACATGACCGCCAGTATCGGCATCTGCGTTGCCTCCGAAGCGGTCGAAACCGTGCAGGGGATGATCAAGCATGCCGATCTCGCCATGTATCATGCCAAAAGTCAGGGGCGGAACAACTATCAATTCTACCAGGAGGAGCTGAACGCCAAATGCCACGAGCAGCTGGTGCTGGAAAATGATCTGCGGGCCGCCCTGGAAAAGGGTCAGTTGCGACTGCTCTACCAGCCCCAATATGAACTGGCCGACGGCCGTCTGGTTGCTATAGAGGCACTGTTGCGCTGGCAGCACCCGCAACGGGGCATGGTGCCGCCGGGGGACTTCATTCCGCTGGCCGAGGACACCGGCCTGATCGTTCCCATCGGCAAATGGGTTCTTCAGCAGACCTGCCGTCAGAACCGCATCTGGCAGAATCGCGGCCTGCCGCCGATACCGATGGCGGTCAATATTTCCGCCCGTCAGTTCCGCCAGAGTGGTTTTGTCGCCATGATCGAACAGGTATTGATCGAGACTGGACTCGAACCTCGCTGGCTGGAACTCGAAATCACCGAGAGCGTCGTCATGCTCAATTCCGCCATTGTCGTGGAAACCTTGATGGAGCTCAGAAAGATGGGGGTGCGCCTGGCCATCGACGATTTCGGCACAGGCTATTCGTCCCTCGCCTATCTCAAGCGCTTCCCCATCAGCAAACTCAAGATCGACCAGTCTTTCGTCCGCCATATCACCACCGATGCCAACGATGCCGCCATTGCCACCTCGGTTATCGCTCTCGGCCAAAGCATGAACCTTGAGGTGGTGGCGGAGGGCATCGAAACCAAAGCCCAGCTGGCACTGTTGCGCCAGAAAAACTGTCAGATCGGTCAGGGTTTTTTGTTCGCCAGGCCTTTAACGGCCGAACAGGCGGAATTGATTTTTCGCCAACCGCTGCCGGGCGATGGTGTTTTTGATCCGCCTCACAAGTCCTTGGAGCCGTTTTGACGATGTCCCGCTGATATTTCGTATTCCTGCCAGGCCGAGGTAATATTCCGGTGCCTGGAAGGTTGCCTGCGCCAGACCGACATAGGCACGGGACACTAGTCGTTTAGCGAGTCGTTTAGCGGGACGTTGTTGAGCAGCTGCTGCAGGTAAGCGCGGATTTCGGCGCTGTCCGACATGGACAGCGCTTTTTTTGCGGCCTGCTCGGCGCATTCCAGGGTCAGGTCGTGCAGCAGGGCTTTGGTGCGGGGAATGAAGGGAGCCGCCATGGAGAACTCGCGGATGCCCATGCCGAGCAGCACCAGAAAATGTGCCGGATCGGAGGCCATCTCGCCGCACAGACAGAGTCCTTTCTGCTGTTGGCGGGCGACCTCGGTGACTTCCTGCAGCACCAGTAGCACGGCCGGGTGGAGGGGATCGTAGTATTTGTTTACCAGCGGATTGTTGCGGTCGGCGGCCAGCATGTACTGGATCAGGTCGTTGGTGCCGAGCGCGAAAAAATCGACTTCCCGGGCCAGTTGCCCCGCCATCTTGACCGCTGCCGGCACCTCGATCATTATCCCGACGGGGACCTGTTCGATGAACTTACGCCCTTCCTGGCGCAGGGTGTGACGCGCTTCGGCGATCACTTCGTGACAGGCGCGGATCTCTTCCAGCCCGCTGATCATGGGGAACAGCAGTTTGACCGGGCCGTGGATGCCGGCCATCAGGATCGCTTCGATCTGGGTCCTGAAGATATCCCGGTTATCGAGGGAGATCCGCACCGAGCGCCAGCCCATGAAAGGGTTGTCTTCCGGCGGCGGGCTGAAATAGGGCAGCCCCTTGTCGCCGCCGATGTCGAGGGTGCGGATGGTGACCGGCTGGCCGCTGAACTCCTCTACCACCCGCGCATACAGGCGGTACTGTTCCTCGCGGTCGGGGAATTCGCCGCGGATCATGAAGGGGAATTCGGTGCGATAGAGGCCGACCCCTTCGGCGCCGTTGCGCTGGGCGATGGCCACGTCGCTCATTAGGCCGATGTTGGCCCGCAGCACCACCGGTGTGCCGTCGCGGGTGACGGCGGGCATCCGGGCGTATTCCTCAAGGCGGTGCGATTCGTGGCGCGCTTCTTCTTCCAGGCGACTGTATTCTTCGACGATCGCCGTCGGCGGCGACACGTATAGACAGCCTGAATTGGCGTCGAGGATCACCGCCTCTTCCGGGGCGATCCTTTTCACGGCGCCCTTGACCCCGACCAGCGCCGGAATGCCGAGGGACTTGGCCATGATCACGGCGTGGGAGTTCTTTTCC
>JAUWLU010000247.1 GCA_030613545.1 Desulfuromonadales bacterium | reverse complement strand
CCGCCCGCTGCCGAGGCTGCCACACCATCGAGGGGTTCGGTGCCGATCATGCGCCGAGCCTGACTTGGCGGCGCCACAAGTACGAGCCGGACTGGCTGGCGGACTATCTGGCGGCCCCCTATCGCCTGCGGCCGGCCATGAACAACTTGATGATGCTGGCCTACACCTCGCCCAATGCGGTGCCCAGCCTGCAACCCGTCGAGGTCAAGGCGGTTGCCGATTACCTGCAGCAGTTGGCCTGGCTGACCTCGCCGGCCAAGGACTTTCGCCTCGAGCCCTGGCAGAACTACAACTGCTTCGATTGTCATACGCGGCTTTTCAAGGAAAAGCCCCTGCCTTTTGCGCCTACTCCCATAAGCGGCCCGGTGGCTGAGAAGGCCACTGCCAGCGCGGCTTTGCGCCCCTGCCTGGCCTGTCATGCCTTTGGCGACCAGCAGCAGGCCGACGACCTGGCGGCCCCCATGGCGCTGGCGCCCGACCTGCTTCTGGCGGTGGAAAAGTTGCACATCGACTATCTGCAGGCTTACCTGGAAGATCCCGGCTATGTACAGCCTGGTTCGCAGATGCCGCGCCTTAACCTCACCGAGCCGCAATTGCTGGAGCTTCGGCAGCTGTTCAAGGCTCTCAAGGAAGCCCTGGCCGCGGGGGAGATAAGGCCGGTGCATCGCTATTACCGCATGGAAAAAGCGGCCGCCCAATAGATCGTGGTTACGATACCGGTCTGATTCTGTAAAGGACAGCGACAGGAGCGGCGCAGAACAAGGGCGCCAGGGGGGTGGGCAAAACAATACCGACATTGCCACGACCAGCTTTATGCTAATTCGGAGGCTTGCGACCTTTCGACCGCTGTTTTTCCGGCTCTTTTATAGACCCGAATGACAGCAGGGCTTCCGGTGGCAGCCGGCGGATGAGAAGACAAGGCTTCTGGCATGAGGCCGCGCAATGCCGGTATTTAGTTGTCAAGCGGAACAGGGTTGAAGCGCCTGCCCCGTACATATATTCTACCACGGACAAGCCGCAGGAAATGGGTCGGCAGCCGGTTTTTTATTCCCGTACGTAGGTATCGATATCCGTTTCGTGCACCATGCCCATCAGGCGGGCATATTCCGACTCGATCAACTGGTAGTGATGGTTGGTCGATTTGGCATTTTCTTCAAAGACTCCGCGCACCTCGGGGTTTTTGATGTTGACGGACAGTTCCCGTAGCTGCTTTTCGAGCTTCAATTCCTTGTGCATGGCCAGTTCCATGGCCTTGCGCACACCGAGGTCTCTCAGCAGCACTTTTTCTCGCGACGAAAGCCAGTCCTTTTCCGACTCGCTGGTACTGTCCATGAAGCTGTCGAAGTCGGGAAGATCGTGACGCCGGTAGAGGCGATAGAATTGCTGGGCATGTTCCCGCTCTTCATCGGCCAGCATCTCGAAAAAGCGGCGGGCCTCCTCGTTTTGCATGTGACTGGCCGCCATGCGGTAAAAAATCATGGCCTTTTTTTCCGTCTGGATCGAGCGTTTGATGGCTTCCTGTACATCGATATGTTCGAACATTCACGGTCTCCTTCCTTGAATGGTGCACGTTAGCCTGTCCTTTAAAATTATCTGCCAAAGGGCCGGCTGTCAATCATCCGCCGCCGATCAGTGAGCGGAGCGTTTTGCAAAAGGCATAACTCGATGAGCCCGTCTCAGGATACTCTTTTTCCCTTGACCGTCTTCTACGACGGCAGCTGCCCGGTCTGCTCGCGAAAGATCGCTCACTATCGCGCTCTGAATCGAGCTGGCCGGCTGCATTTTGTCGATATCAGCGCGCCCTCTTTTGATGCCGGGGCCTGGGAGCTGGACCGGCCGGCGTTGCTGAAGGCCATGCATGCGCGGGATGCTGCCGGTCGCCTCTACCTTGGGGTAGAGGCCTTTCGTGTCCTGTGGCTGGGGCTTCCCGGCCCCCGTTACCGGCGCCTGAGCCAGTTGCTCGGTCTGCCCGGTCTGCACCTGCTGGCCGTCCTCGGCTATCGGATTTTTGCCCGACTGCGCCACCTGTTGCCACGCCGCCGCCCGCGAGCCCCTTGACGGGGTTGCTATTTTGTCCCTGCGGCCGGTCAAAAGACTTGAATTCATTGCAATTGCCCCCGGCCTGGGATATCGTGTCGAGCAAGTTGATGGCGGCTTAAAAGCCGCGTTACAAGAGCCAAGGAGCCTGTTCGGTGATCATCAAATCAGCCACTTTTGTCAAAAGCGCCACTCGCCCGGGCAACTATCCGCCGGCCGATTTCAAGGAAGTGGCCTTTGCCGGCCGCAGCAACGTCGGTAAAAGCTCCCTGATCAATATTCTGGTCAACCGCCGTGGACTGGTCCGTACTTCGTCGACTCCGGGGCGCACCCAGTTGCTTAATTTCTTCGATATCAACGGCGAGTTCTATCTGGTCGATCTGCCCGGTTACGGTTGTGCCAGGGGGCCGCTGGCGGTCAAAAAACAGTGGGGACCGATGGTCCGTACCTATCTGGAAGGGCGCGACAATCTACGGGCACTATTATTGCTGTTCGATATTCGCAGAGTCCCTCAGCAGGAGGAAATACAACTGCTCGATTGGCTGGAAGAGCTGCAGGTGCCGACCATACCGGTCATCACCAAGGTCGATAAAATTACGCGCAGCCGCCGGGAAAAGCAGATTCTTCCGATTCTCGAAACCACCGGTTTGCCACGGGACGCCTTTACCCTCTTTTCCGCCTTGACTCGCGAAGGGCGCGATGAGATATGGCAGCGCATCGAGGCCGTCCTTGATGACGAAGCCTCGCCGGTGCCCGTCGGTTCGGACGATTGAGGTTGGATCAGATAATGTTCTGGATCGGTATCATAGGCGGCTTGCTGGTGGCTACCGGCTTCGTGCCGCAGATAATCAAGGCGTTGCAGACCCGTTCGACGGCGGACCTGTCGATCTGGATGCTGTTAATTATTTTTGTCGGCGGGCTGTTCTATACCACCTACGCGATCCAGGTCGGCAACCCGATCTTTATCGCCATGAACGGTCTGGCAACGGCCAATACCACCATTTTGCTGCTGCTCAAGATACGCTATCGCTGATGACAGGTATCGCTAAAGTAGGATCCTTGAATGCGCTGCAAGCCTGCCGGCCCGAGGAGACGCGCCTTTTTCTGCTGCGCCACGGCGAGGTCGAAGGGCACGGCGAGCCGCGCTACAACGGTCAGCAGGATGTGGCCCTGACCCCTCGTGGTCGAAGTCACTACCAG
>JAUWLU010000013.1 GCA_030613545.1 Desulfuromonadales bacterium | reverse complement strand
TGAAAGGACTACCCATGACCGAAAAGCGCCTTAATCTCCTTAAAAATCGTCGTCTGGAGGTCCGGTTCGGGCCGGATGAGCCGAAACGGATCGGCTTTACCTGCGATATCACTCGGCAGGGATTCTTTATTCAGAGCAGCGCTGTCTGCCGACCCGGTACCCTGCTGATCATTACTTTGATTATGGGCCACGACCAGCAGGTCAGGCTGGAAGGGCAGGTCCAGTGGGCCAAGCGGGTGCCGCCTCAGCTGCTGCGGGCGGTCAAGAAAGGCGGTATGGGCATCAAGATCGTCCGCTTTGTGGCCGGAGAAGCCATTTACCGCTCCTATTGCGCCGCGCTGAACGCCTGACGGCTGTCCCATCGATGTTTTCCCCAGAGTATTTCAGCCCACCTCGTTATACCTTCGGACCAGAAACCGCACCTTGAGCTCTTCTTCGACAATCTTGCGGCAGGCCTCGACATCGATGCCTGGCAAGGTCACGACGCTGGCGGTGACCGACGGGATGTGCTTTTTGGCCTCTCGCAAAAAGTCCTTGACCGCCTGGTAACCTTCCTCGCCGAAGTCTGACTGGCAGATTCGCTGATAACTCGCGGCATCGGCTGCGTTGAGGGACACGGAGACGGCGTCGATCAGGCCGGCCAGTTCGGGCAGAATATTACGTTTGTGCACCAGATTGGCCTGACCGTCGGTATTAATCCTGACCCTGACGCCTTGTTCCTGTAGCCAGGCCGCCACTTTTTTGATCAGGTCGAGGCGCAGCAGGGGTTCGCCGTAGCCGCAAAAGACCACCTCCCGATAGTCCTGCACGCGTCCGATGGCCTGAATAACCTCCTCAGCGGTCGGTTCCCTTTCCAGCTTCAAGGCGTGACCCTTGACCGTAAAATCCTTGAATTTGGCGCAAAAGATACACTTGTTGCTGCAACGGTTGGTGATGTTGAGATAGAGCGCATCGCGAATCGGATAGGCGATGCGGCTGCGCTGGTCAGGAGCGCCAATGCCGAACAGGCGAAAAGCGTTGAGGCGGGTAACCCGGGCGATGTCGGCCAGAGAGAGGCCCTTGATCCGCGCCAGTTCCTCGGCCGTATAGCGGACAAAGGCCGGCTCGTTGCGTTTGCCCCGGCGGGGTTGAGGAGCGAGGTAGGGGCAGTCCGTCTCCAGCAGCACATGGTCGGTACTGATGGTCTTGGCCACGTCCCGCAGGGCCTGGTTGGCGGGGTAGGTGAGGGTGCCGGGAAAGGAAATGTAAAACCCCAGCTCGATGCAGGCCCGGGCCATGGCCAGATCGCCGCTGAAGCAATGCAACACCCCGCCGACCTGTTGTGCCTGCTCTTCCTGCAATATGCGCAGTACGTCCTGGTGGGCTTCCCGATCGTGAACAATAATCGGCAGGCCCACTTCTTTGGCCAGGCCAATCTGGCGGCGGAAGGCGGTCTGCTGAATATCGTGGGGACAGTGGTCACGATAGTAGTCGAGGCCCGTTTCGCCGATGGCCACCACCTTGTTCTGCTGGGCCAGGGTCTTCAGCTCGGTCATCGCCTCGGTGGTCGCCTCTCGAGCATCGTGGGGATGAATGCCGACGGCGGCATAGACCTCGGCATAGGTCGCCGCCAGCTCGACGCTGGCTCTGGAACTGGCCAGATCGCAGCCGATGGTCAGGATATGGTTGACGCCGGCAGCCTTGGCGGTCTCGATAACCTGCGGCAGGTCGGCGGCGAAACGCGCGCTGTCGAGGTGGGCGTGGGTGTCGATGAGAGCGGGGGAGCGATTGTTCATGGTGGTTCTCCAACAGCAAGGGGCGCAAAAGCGCCCCTTAGCACAAACGACTATGTGAAGGACAGCGTTACTCTGCTTCGATACGGGGAAAGAGGGGAGCGGCCTTGGCAATGGCGGTACCCGGCTGCAGCAGACCCCAGCGGCTGTTGTCGCCCAGACTCAATTCCGCTTCGGGTTGGCCGAGGGTCACCATAATGCGCTGGGCGGTTTCGGGCAGAAAGGCACCGACCAGCAGGGCGACGATGCGAATCGCTTCAAGCAGATTGTAGAGGACCGTGCCGAGCCGTTCCTGCTGTGCAGGGTCTTTGGCCAAGGCCCAGGGACTGCTGTCGTCAATATACTTATTGGCGGCGCTGATCAGTTCCCAGATGCTCTGCAGTGCCTTGTTGAAAGCCTGCTCGTTCATCAGCTGGTCGACCCGCTCGATGATCGGGGCAAACCGGCCGATGAAGGCCTCATCCGCTTCGTTCAAGGTGCCGGCGGCAGGCAATACGCCGTCGAAGTATTTGTTGACCATGGCGGTGGAGCGACTCACCAGGTTGCCGAGATCGTTGGCCAGATCCGAATTGATACGATGAATGAGCGCGGAGTGGGAAAAGTCGCCGTCAAGGCCGAAGGGGACCTCTCGCAGCAAAAAGTAGCGGATGGCGTCGGCCCCGTACTTGTCGATGAGCATGTTCGGCTCGACCACGTTCTGCAGGCTTTTACTCATCTTCTGTCCTTCGACAGTCCACCAGCCGTGGGCAAAGACCTTTTCTGGCAGGGGAATGCCGGCGGCGAGCAGGAAGGTCGGCCAGTAGACGGTGTGAAAGCGCAGGATGTCCTTACCGATGATATGCACGTTCGCCGGCCAGAACTTTTCGAAGTGCTGTTCACGGTCGTCGGGGTAGCCGAGGGCGGTGATGTAATTGGTCAGGGCGTCGAACCAGACGTAGAGGACATGCTGCTCATCGCCCGGTACCGGAATCCCCCAGGAGAAGGAGGTGCGGGAGATGGACAGGTCGCGCAGTCCCTCGCGGACAAAGTTGAGGATTTCGTTGCGCCGCGTACGAGGCTGGATGAAGTCGGGATTCTGCTCGATGTGCTGCAGCAGGGCCTCCTGATATTTGCTCATGCGGAAGAAGTACGATTCTTCCTTGAGCTTGTCCGTCGGCCGGCCACAGTCGGGGCAGCAACCGTCCATGAGTTGCGTTTCGGTCCAGAAGGTTTCGCAGGGGGTGCAGTACCAGTCCTCGTACTCACCGAGGTAGATGTCATCGGAGGCGACGAGTTTTTTAAAGAGGTGATGGACACCTTTTTTATGGCGCTCCTGCGAGGTGCGGATAAAGTCGGTATGACTGATGTTGAGTTTATCCCACAGGGCCTGAAAGCGCTTGACCACGCGGTCGGCTAGTTCCAAAGGCGTTTCACCCTTGGCCTGGGCAGCCTTTTCAACTTTCTGCCCGTGTTCGTCGGTGCCGGTCAGGAAAAAGACGTCATAACCCTGAGCCCGTTTGTAGCGGGCCAGTACATCGCAGGCCACGGTGGTATAAGCATGGCCGATGTGGGGCACATCGTTGACGTAATATATGGGGGTTGTGACGTAAAAGCGCTTATCCATTCTTGTCTCCTGATGGTTTGCTGTTGGCGGGGCGACGCCGAGGTCTGCGGCGGGACTTTTTGCGAGCCGGTTTATCCCCATCGCTGCCTTCCGCCGGCTTTGGCTGCGGCTTTTGCGGGCGTTCCTTGGCCTCCTGGGCGCTAGCGGGCTTGCGAGGAGTCTGGCTGCGGCCGGTACTCTGTCTGCTGTGCGTGCGGGACGGGGGCGAAGGCTGTTTTTCCACGGTCTTATCCAACACCTCCAACTGCTCAACGGGCACTTCAACGGTGACTTTGTCTTCTCGCCTGACCGTCACTCGACGGGCCAGAACGTTGTGTGCCACCACCATGCCTTCCTGGCCGTCATGTATTACTTTGCGGCCGCATTTGGGCAGTCCCTTGCGGTGTTCGCGATAGGTGTCGTATTCATAGTTGAGGCAACAGAGCAGGCGCCCGCACTGGCCGGAAATCTTGTTGGGGTTGAGGGCCAGATTCTGTTCCTTGGCCATTTTTACCGAAACCGGCGCGAAATTGACCAAGAAGGTGCAACAGCATAGGGCCCGGCCGCAGATGCCGAGACCACCGGTGATCTTGGCTTCGTCGCGCACACCGATCTGGCGCATCTCGATGCGGGTGTGAAAATGATGCGCCAGGTCCTTGACCAGATCCCGAAAATCGACCCGGCCGTCGGCGGTAAAATAGAAGATGATTTTCGAGGCGTCGAAAAGATACTCAGCCCGCACCAGTTTCATCTCCATATTGCGGGTCTGAATGCGCTCCTGGCAAAAGTCAAAGGCTGCCTGCTCCTTGGCCTCCGACTGTTTAGCCATATTGATATCATTGGCCGTGGCGAGGCGCAGTACGCTCTTTAGCTTGTCCGGGGCCTGGGCGGGCTCGCATTCGCGTGGAGCGGCAACCACGGTGCCAAGGGACTGGCCGCGATCTGTCTCGACGATAACCTGATCTTGGGCAGCCAGTTCAAGGCTGTCGCACAGGAAGTCGTATTGTTTGCCGGCAGTACGGAATTTAACCGAAACGATTCGAATCATAAGGCGTGTCGAATTGTCCTTATCTGGGTGAAACGGGTTGATGAGGCCAGCGTCCGGTTGCTCAAGCCACCAGGTGCATGAGCAGGACCTCTACGGCCAGTTGTCGATTGACATTGCGAGCAAGCTGTCGGCGCGTTTGGTCAAGCGCCGATAATTTACCAAGCAGCGAGGGCGTTGATTCATCGTTGGCGACTCGATGGATTTTTTCCATCAGGTCGATATTGACCAGTTCACTCTCCGGACGCCCATGGCGGTAAAGCAGCAGGTCCCGATAAAAAGCCTGGAAAATCTCAAGAATTTCCGGCAGCATCTCTTTGTCCTGGGCCAGTTTTTCAGCGAAATTGAACAGCGGCAGGACGCTGCCCGGCGACAGGCCGGTCAGGGTCTTTAGCAGTTCGCGACGCCCTTCGATATAGAGATCGCGGTCTTTGCCGAGAGCCTTTTTAAAGCTGCCGTTGGCCAGCGAGGCCAGGATATGAGCTTCCGTCTCATCAATGGCCAACTGCTCACAGAGAACCTCCATGAGGCGTTTTCGTTCGATGCGGGCGAAGGGCAGCCGCTGGCAACGGGAGCGAATGGTAATCAACAGGGCATCGGGCCGGGCCGTCAGCAAAATGATCAGGGTGTTGGCCGCCGGCTCTTCCAGGGTTTTGAGCAGGGCGTTGCCGGCCGCCAGATTGAGCTTTTCCGCGTCATCGATCACGCAGATCTTTTTCGGTGCTTCAAGGGGCCGGTAAGAAAGCTCCTTCTGCATGGTTCGAATCTGTTCGATCTTTATGGCGCTGCCATCGGCTTCGACAAAGTGCAGGTCGGGATGGTTGTGATGATCCACCTTGCGACAGGCTGCACAGTCGCCGCAGCCGTTGCCCTGTTGGCAGAAAATTGCCCTGGCCAGCGCCAGCGCAATAAGGCGTTTGCCGACCCCCGCCGGACCTTCGAAGAGGTAGGCATGGGGAAGCCTGCCACTGGACAGCGCACGTCGAAGCAGATCTTTCTGGCGGTCATGACCGATGATGCTGGCAAAGGTCATGGGGCCATTCCAGGGTCGAGAAAGTTCTGCAGGCATGCCATCAGTCGCTCGCTGACCTCGCCGGGGCTGCCCGTGGCGTCGATTACCCGCATGCGCTGCGGAGCGTTTCTGGCCAGGGCCAGGTAGCCCTCCCGAACCCGTTGGTGAAAAGCCAGGGACTCCTGCTCGAAGCGCCCCTCGTCGGTCATGTTTTCAGCGCTGTTGCGTTGCAATGCCCTTTGCAGGCCGGCCTCGTGGGGCATGTCGAGCACCAGGGTCAGATGGGGCCGACAGTCGGCACAGGCCAGAGCGTTGAGCTCCTCGATAAGATCCAGATCGAGGCCACGACCGTAGCCCTGGTAGGCCAGGGTGGCATCGGTATAGCGATCGCACAGCACGATTAGCCCTTGCTGCAGGGCCGGTCGAATTACCTCTGCCACATGCTGGGCGCGGGCCGCAGCGTAGAGGAGCAATTCAGCGCGATCCACCAGCGCATCGTTGGCGGGGTGCAGCAGGATTTCCCGTATGGCATCGGCGATGGGGCAGCCACCCGGTTCGCGGGTGGTAACCACATGGTGACCCTGGCGGCGAAGAAATTCGGCCACCATGGCAATCTGGGTGGTTTTGCCGCTGCCCTCAATGCCTTCAAAGGTGATGAAATGAGCCATGCGAAGAGTGCCCCTTGAGTAAATCCTGCAATTATATGAACGGGCCGGGCAAGAATCAAGGGTAAAAGCTGAATATGGTCAGCGTATTGTTGCCTTCATCGCACCCATTGTGTAAGATGGGCGCTTGTTCCGGCACCCTGAACCCGTTTGCTTTTTGCCCGATTTGGAGATGCTTTGCAAACAGATCAAGGCATGCAGATTCTGCAGGATAATCTCGTCTATCGCTTTGCCGATGGCGCCCTGTTGGTCGAAGCCCTGACCCATAAATCGTACAGTAACGAACAGCCCGGAAGAGCGATTGCCTGCAATGAGCGCCTCGAGTTTCTCGGTGACGCGGTGCTCGACCTGGTCGTCAGTCGCTATATTTTCCGGCGCTACCCCGACGCCCAAGAAGGGGAACTGACCCGCATTCGGGCCGAAGTGGTCAGCGAAAAAGGGCTGGCAGTGGTAGCCCGACGACTGCAGCTTGGCCGCTATTTGCTCCTCGGGCGCGGCGAGGAGCGCAGCGGCGGTCGGGACAAAGTGAGTCTGGTGGCCAACGCCCTCGAGGCTCTGCTGGGGGCCGTGTTCTGCGATGGTGGTTTTGAACCGGCCTGCAATGTGGCCGAAAGACTCTTCGCCGATCCGATCGCCGAAGCAGCTCAACGCAAACATGGCCTCGATCACAAGACTCATTTGCAGGAAATAACCCAGGCCCGCTATGCCCTGGTTCCTGAATACGTGTTGGTTTGCGAGGACGGGCCGGAGCATCGAAGACACTATACGGTAGAGGTGAGGTTAGCCGACAAACCCCTCGGCCAGGGGCAGGGCACCACCAAGAAAAAGGCCGAACAACAGGCTGCTCTGCTGGCCATTGCCCGGCTTACGGATAGCGGGGAATGAAGGTCTACCCCTTTTTTATTCCCCATGCCGGTTGCCCCCATCATTGCCGGTTTTGCCAGCAGCAGTGGTTGTCCGGCCATTCCGCGGCCCCGTCGCCTGAGCAGGTCGCAGGGGAGCTGCCGTTGCTGCTGCCCGAGCAGGGCGATGGTGAGGTGGCCTTTTATGGTGGCAGCTTCACCCTTCTGGAACCGGCCTTGCAGAGGGATTACCTGCAACGGGTGCGGCCCTTTATCGCGAGGGGCCAGGTTTCCGGTATTCGTATTTCGACCCGACCCGACGCCATTGGCGAGGAGCAGGTGACACGATTGCAGCAAGGCGGGGTAACGACGGTAGAATTGGGCTGTCAGTCCTTTTCCGCCGAGGTGCTGGCGGCCGTCGGTCGAGGACACGGTCCCCAATCAGCTGGTCGCGCCGTTGCGCTGCTTCGCTCCCGGTCGCTGCAAGTCGGGCTGCAGCTTATGCCCGGATTGCCGGGCGGAGGACCACGGGAGGCCCTGCAGTCGTTGCGCCACGCCCTTGATCTGGAGCCCGATTTTCTGCGCATCTATCCGACTGTGGTGCTGCGGGGTACCGTGCTGGAAGACGATTTTCAACAAGGTCGCTATCGACCGCTGGCCCTTGACGAGGCTGTCGAGCTCTGCGCCGAGATGCTCTGGCACTGTCGAGAGGCAGGTGTGCCGGTTATACGTCTTGGCCTGCAGGCAACGGCCGCGCTGGTGCCGGACCAGGCGCTGGTGGCTGGCCCCTATCATCCTGCTTTTGGCGCCCTGGTGCGGGCCCGCCTCTGGCGGCGGGCATTGGCCACGGTTCTGGCCGGGCAGGCGGGGGCGGAGGTGCGGGTACACCCTGCCGATCTAAGCGATGCCCTCGGTCAGCGCCGAGGCAATCGGCACTATTTTGAAGAACGGGGCCGGCGATTGGCCCTGCGCTGCGACGGGGGGATGGCCCGGGACCACTTTGCGGTTGACGGTCGGACCTATGCGTTGCAGGCTGCGGCGGTTTTTCAGCCGATCCCGACCCTTTCTTGAACCATTATTCGGTAGCGGCTTCGGCCGTCGACCATACAGAAGGCATATGCACATGAGCACTGATACAAAAGGCTTTCGTTCGGGATTCGTTTCCATCGTCGGCCGGCCCAATGTCGGTAAATCGACACTGCTTAACGCCCTGTTGGGGCAGAAGATCGCCATTGCGTCGAACAAGCCGCAGACCACTCGGAATCGCATTCTTGGTATCTATACTCGGGAGGCGACCCAGATTCTGTTTCTAGATACCCCGGGAATTCACCGGGCCAAGGGGCGACTCAATAAGTTCATGGTTGAGCAGGCGCTGTCGACCTGCAAGAATGTCGATGCGGTGCTGTTTCTGGTCGAGGCTACCGACCGTCCCGGCGGTGGCGACGACTTCATTCTCGATCTGTTGGCCAAAGGCAAGGCGCCGGTGATTCTCGGTATCAACAAGGCTGATCTGGTCGCCAAACCCGACTTGCTGCCGCTAATCGCCGCCTATGCCGAACGGTTGGACTTTGCCGGTATTCTGCCTCTGTCCGGTCTGACCGGCGAGGGGGTCGAAGAGCTGATCGCCCTGGTGCAAGGTCTGTTGCCGGAAGGTCCGCATTATTATCCCGAGGATATGATTACCGATCAGCCGGAGCGGTTTATCGTCGCTGAGATGATTCGCGAGCAGTTGCTCAAGCAAACCCATGACGAAGTGCCCTACGGCGTGGCGGTGGCGGTGGAGCGTTTCACCGAAAAACCGGACAAGAACCTGGTGGTTATCGAGGCAGTGATTCATGTCGAGAGGGAGGCCCACAAAAGCATCGTGATCGGCAAAAAAGGCGCCAAGTTACGGGCCATTGGTCAGGCGGCCCGTTATGACATCGAACGGATGCTTGGAACCCGGGTATTTCTTGAGTTGTTTGTTAGAGTGGAAAAAAACTGGACCCAGTCCAATCGTTTGTTGAAAGAATTCGGTTACGAATAGGGGCTGCATGCGCCGCCTGCTGTTTGTTCTCATTACTGTCGAAGGGTAGATTTCGCCATGTCCGTAGTTGCTATCGTCGGTCGTCCCAATGTGGGAAAATCGACACTCTTTAATCGTATTATTGGCCAGCGTCGGGCTATTGTCGAAGATGTGCCCGGGGTGACGCGCGATCGCAATTATGCCGAGGTGACCCGCTACGATACCCCCTTTATCCTCATCGATACCGGTGGTTTCGAACCGGTCAGCGAAGATCGTCTGCTGGTGCAGATGCGCGAGCAATCGCAGCTGGCGGTGGAGGAGGCGGAGGTTATCCTGATGGTGATGGACGGTCGCGAAGGCTTGACTCCGTCCGATGTCGAGGTGGTCGCTAGGCTGCGCCGCGCCGGCAAGCCGGTTTTTTATGTGGTCAATAAGGTCGATGGTCCCAAGCAGGAGGCCGATGTGGCCGATTTCTACAGCCTTGGCGTGGAGCGGGTGCATGCCGTATCGGCTGAGCACGGTCGGGGGATCGGAGATCTGATGGATGAGGTGCTGGCTGTGCTGCCTCACCAAGAGCCGCCGGCTGAAGACGATACCCAGGAAGTGCGACTGGCAGTGATTGGCCGGCCCAACGTCGGCAAGTCGTCGCTGGTCAACCGCTTGCTCGGCTATGAACGGGTGGTGGCCAATGCAACCGCCGGGACCACCCGGGACAGCATCGACACCCCCTTGGAATACAATCAACAGCGCTACGTGCTGATCGATACCGCCGGTATACGGCGCAAGGGAAAGGTCAGTCAAAAGCTGGAAAAGTTCAGCGTGGTGCAGGCTCTCAAGGGCATGGACCGGGCTCATGTGGTACTGGTGGTCATCGACGCTGCCGAAGGGGTTACCGAACAGGATATGACGGTGGCCGGTTATGCGTACGAAAAGGGCCGCGCGGTAATTCTGGTGGTCAACAAATGGGATCTGGTGGTCAAGGATCACAAGACCATGGGTCAGTATGTCGCTGATTTGCGCGACTCCTTCAAATTTCTGACTTTTGCCCCCGTGTTGTTTGTTTCGGCGTTGAGCGGCCAGCGCATCAACCGAATCATGGGCATGGTCGAGAAAGTGGCGGCGGAGTTCAATCGACGCATTTCCACCCCCGAGTTGAACCGGATTTTGAAAGAGGCCACGATCAGTCATGCGCCGCCCATGGCTCAGGGCAAGCGGGTCAAGCTGTTTTACATAACCCAGACGGCGGTGCGGCCGCCGACCTTTGTTATTTTCGGCAATCGGACCCAGGGAATTCACTTTTCCTACCATCGCTATCTGCTCAATCAGCTGCGCGAGGCCTTTGGTTTTGAAGGCTGCCCCATTCGACTCTTCTTCAAGGACCGTGAATAAATGAGTCTTTCCGGGCACCTTGAAGATCTGCAATTGCGGGATCTGCTGCAAATTCTCGGTTTAAGCCGCAACAGTGGTTTGCTGCAACTGCGTTGCGGCTGTGACCAGGCAGAGTTGCTGTTTAGCGAAGGCCGGGTGGTTTCCGCCTGGCGGCAGGCGACGGAGCAAGCCTGTGCCTTGGCCGGCGGCCCCCCCGACGCCATCGATGGGGCCCTGTTGGCCCGTGCCCGACGATTGCAAAAGGATGCTGTGCCCTTTCGCACCCTCGACCGTCTGCTCATCGAGGAATGCGGCCTGGCGCAGGAGAGTCTCTATTCAGCCCTGCGTTCCGCTGTGATCGCGCTTGTTCAGGAACTGCTCTATTGGGATGAGGGGGACTTTTCCTTTCAGCCCGGCCCGTTACCTGAAACCGTTCAGGACACCGCTTGTGGCGAGCATCTCTGTCTCGACAACGGTTTGAGCATGGACGAACTGTTGCGTGAAGAACCGGTCGTCTTGCCGGTCTCCAATGGTTCCCCTGCAGCGCCCGCTATGAGCGACACGCATGGAGCGGTGGAGGAGTTGCCGTGCGGGCCCCATCGGGATGAACTTGCAGCGGTTCTGCTGGTTGACGACGATCCTCAGATTGCTGTGCAACTGGTCCGGGCTCTGGCGCAGCAGGGTCTGAACGCCCGTTCCTTTGGCTGCGGCAGGGAACTGCTTAGCGCCGCGCGGTCTGCCTGGCAGACCGGCCAGCATCCGCTGCTGATAATCGATCTGATCATGCCCCGTCTGCATGGCGGTGGAATCCTTGGCGGCCTTGAACTGGTGGAACAGATTCGTTCTTTGCATGCCGATCAAGTGTGCCTGGTATATAGCGATTATCCCTGCCCGGAGGTTGAGCAGCGCTTGCAACAGTTGGGGGTCGACGAACTGCTGAACAAGCCAAGGCAGCAATCATCAGCCCCTGACGACCGTTCTTCGGCCGCGGCTGGTTTCTGTAACGCATTGGCTGTAAAGGCGGAGGCTCTACTGGGAGTCTCGACGACAACCGTCACTGCCCAATCCCCTGGAGGGCCTTCCTCTGCGGCATCCCCCGTTGAGCCGGAAACTGAACAGTCCGTGGCGGTTCAAGGTGCCGGGATGGGGGTGCTCAAAGGCATGCTCCAGGAATTGCAGACTGTCGAAAGCGGGGATCAGATTATGTTGCTGGTACTGCGCTTTGCTACCGAAATACTGAGTCGGGCGGTGCTGTTTTCCGTCGGCAAGGATCGTATTGTCGGCCTCGGTCAGTTCGGCTATGGGGATGCCGAGGTTTCTGCGGACGAAAAGGTCCGGCGAATCATCGTTCCGTTGACAGAACCAAGCTCTTTCAAAGAGGTTCTTGAGCAGACCGCCGCTCACTGCGGCCCTTTGGGCGAAGGGCACTGGGATACGTATCTGCGTCAGGAGCTTGGCCTTAGCTGTCGCGGCGAGGTTTTTATTGGTCCTCTGGTCAGCGACGGCCGGGTTGTGGCTCTGCTCTGCGGTGATAATCAGAGCACCCGTTGCGGATTAGATGACAGCCAGACGCTGGAGATATTTCTTCAGCAGGCCGGTGTAGCCCTGGAAAATTTGCAAATGGCCGATCAGCTGCGCAATCTGTCGGCGCTGCTGGGAAAAACCTTTGACTGCTAAGGCCGCCTTTTCCGAGTTTTTGCCTTCGGTGGGCTTATCTGCTGGACAAATGCTCTATTGTTGCCATAATTAGATCCGTTGCAAATCGTGGCTCCTTCCTAGTGGGCCATTCGTACGGCTCAACTTCCAGGCAAAATGTCAGCTTGGATTTTGGGGGACTGCCGGGGTACAGTCGAAAAAAAGTCTTGTTGCCCTATCGGATGCTTTGATAATGGTGACAGATGGCCAGGCGACACCTTGGTCCGAGGCCCAAAAAGGAGCTTCTTGTGGAAAAGAACAAGATTCTGATCGTCGAGGATGAAGAGAGTCTGCTCAGATTGGAAAGTATTCTGCTGACCTCCAAGGGGTATGATGTCATCGGCGCGAGCAATGGCCAGCAGGCTCTCGATGCGGTTTTGGCCGATCGCCCCGATCTGGTGCTGCTGGACATCATGTTGCCGGAGATTGACGGCTTCGAAGTGTGTAACCGGATCAAGAGCAATCCGGAAACCGAAGGAATCCCGGTTATTATGGTGACGGCCAAAAAAACTGGCGACGACATGGCCCGCGGCGAAGCCGCCGGGGCTGACTGGTATATCACCAAGCCTTTCAAGTCGGCCATGGTTATTGAAACGATTCAACGCTTTCTTCCCTGATTAGGTTCAGCGCACGGTTTCGATAGTGCCGGTATGGCAGCAGCCTGAAGATGTGTTGTGCTACAGTTCCCGCCCTCAAGACGTTCCCCTTCGCGAACCTGCCGGACCTGCTCGTTTGCTTCTTCGTTTCAAGGCGATTCGCCTAAAATCGATCGGGTTGAGCTGACAGAAGGCCTTTTTACAAAAGAGTTCTATGTTTCGCGGGCTAAGGACTGATGGCGTCGCAAAAAAGCCGCCCTACTGCGTTACAGCGCTTTTTCAGGACTTCGACATACCCTATGTATGCCTTCCCCCTGAAAAACCACTACGCCTTGTAGATCGAATTTTTTGCTTAGCCAACACATGATTTATTGCGAAAGCATCAAGGACTAACGCTTGACAATAGCCGGGGCGATTATGTTAAATATTGCAGGTTTGTACGCTCATCTTAGCGATTATTATATCGGACTATCTGAAGGAGGCTGCATTGGCTAAAGAAGAAGCGATTGAAGTCGAAGGCTCGGTTGTTGAACCGCTGCCTAATGCCATGTTCCGGGTTAAACTCGATAACGGGCATGTTGTTCTGGCTCATATTTCTGGAAAAATGCGTAAATTTTACATTCGTATTCTGCCCGGCGACCGAGTAACCGTTGAACTGTCGCCCTACGACCTGACCCGAGGCCGGATCACCTATCGCGAAAAATAGTTGACCAGATAATGGCGCATTTCTGTCGGGACCTTGTTGCGTAAAGGAAGTCTTCTTGCCGCAGCTTGTCCCGCCAAAGGCGACAGTCCAACTGATCTTTTCTTTCATGTGATGCCGGCGCTGGCCGGCTTTACTGTTTTTATTTGACGGCCCCAATGGGTTGTGGAGGATCTATGCAAGAGCGCTACGATGCGGCTGCCATTGAGGAAAAATGGCAACGGCAATGGGATGAGCAGCATACTTTTGCGGTGCGGGAAGACCCGGAAAAGCAGAAGTATTATCTGTTGGAGATGTTTCCCTATCCCTCGGGGCGTATTCACATGGGCCACGTGCGCAACTATTCCATCGGCGATGTGGTGGCACGGTTCAAGCGTATGCAGGGTTTAAATGTGCTCCATCCAATGGGTTGGGACGCCTTTGGCATGCCGGCCGAAAATGCAGCTATTCAGCATGGCACCCACCCGGCCAAGTGGACCTACGAAAATATCGCTCATATGCGTTCCCAACTGAAGAAAATGGGCTTTGCCTACGATTGGCAGCGGGAGTTCGCCACCTGCGACGTCGACTACTATCGTTGGGAGCAGCTCATTTTTTTAAAAATGTTCGAACGGGGCTTGACCTACAAAAAGAGTTCATTTGTCAACTGGTGCGAACCGTGCCAGACGGTGCTTGCCAACGAACAGGTAGACGACGGTCGCTGCTGGCGCTGCGACAGCGAAGTCGAACAGAAAGAACTGGATCAGTGGTTTTTCAAAATCACCGACTATGCCCAGGAACTGCTTGATGAAACCTACAACCTCAGCGGCTGGCCGGACCCGGTGCTGACCATGCAGCGCAACTGGATCGGCCGCAGCACCGGCTGCGAGATCGATTTTGCGGTGGATGGCTCCGATGCTGCCATCAAGGTCTTTACCACCCGCCAGGATACCCTGTACGGGGCTACCTTTATGAGCCTGGCACCGGAACATCCCATGGCCCTGGAACTGGCCTCAGCGGAACAACGACCGGCGGTGGAGGCCTTTGTCGCCAAGGTGCGGCGTCAGGATAAAACCAAACGGGCCAGCGGCGATTATGAAAAAGAAGGGGTCTATACCGGCGCCTGTTGCATCAACCCGGTAACCCAGCAGCGCATCCCCGTCTATCTGGCCAATTTCGTGCTCATGGATTACGGCACCGGAGCGGTCATGGCCGTGCCCACCCACGATCAGCGGGACTTCGAGTTTGCCGCCAAATACGACATTCCGTTGCAGGTCGTTATTCAGCCCGCAGGGGAAACCTTTGATACTGCAACCATGGCCGAAGCCTGGACCGGTTCCGGACTGATGGTCAACTCCGGTCCCTTTGACGGCCTCGACAACGAAGCTGCCAAGGAGAAGATCGCCGACTACCTCGAACAGCAGGCTATCGGCCGTAAAACGGTCAATTTTCGGCTGCGCGACTGGGGGGTCTCCCGTCAGCGATACTGGGGGACGCCGATTCCGATTCTGTACTGTGAACAGTGCGGTGCCGTGCCGGTCCCGGAAGAGCAGTTGCCGGTAGTGTTGCCCCAGGATGTCTCGGTCTCCGGCGAGGGAGGCAGTCCGCTGGCCCGCCATGAGGCGTTTCTCTATACCGATTGTCCGCAGTGTGGTGGCAAGGCGCGGCGCGAAACCGACACCTTCGATACCTTTGTCGAAAGTTCCTGGTATTTTGCCCGTTACGCCTGTCCTCAATATAGCGACGGACCCATTGACCGTTCGGCTGTGGAATACTGGCTGCCCGTCGATCAATACATCGGCGGCATCGAACATGCGGTCATGCATCTGCTCTATGCCCGCTTTTTCACCAAGGTGTTGCGGGACCTGGGCATGATGTCCGTCGACGAGCCCTTTCGCAATCTGCTCACTCAGGGCATGGTCTGCATGGAAACCCGCTCCTGCCCCGAGCACGGCTGGCTGTTTCCCGAAGAGGTAATAGATGGCTGCTGCAGCAAGTGCGGCCAACCGGCGATCCTCGGTCGCAACGAAAAGATGAGCAAATCAAAGAAGAACGTGGTCGACCCCGATCATCTTATCGGTCGCTATGGCGCCGATACCGCCCGGCTCTTCTCGCTCTTTGCCGCGCCGCCGGAAAAAGACCTGGAATGGAACGAGCAGGGGGTCGAAGGCTGTTTCCGCTTCCTTAACCGGGTCTGGCGGGCGGTCTATGACAATTTCGAGATCGTCTCAGAGGCTTCGTTAAGCAGCGACGTCAGCGATGCAGGCAAAGCCCTGCGACGGCAGACCCATCGTACCATCAAGAAGGTCACCGAGGATATCGACGGTCGCTTCCATTTCAACACCGCTATCTCCGCAGTGATGGAGTTGGTCAATGCCATCTACGGTTTCGACGCCAAGGAGCAGTGCCCTGGCGTGGTGCGGGAAGCCCTGGAGACGGTAGTGCTGCTATTGGCACCCTTCGTTCCCCACCTCAGCGAAGAGCTGTGGCAGGTGCTCGGTCATGCCGATGGGGTGGAGCAGGCCGGCTGGCCCGACTTTGAGCCGGCAGCTCTGGTGGAAGATGAGAAAACCATCGTCGTGCAGGTCAACGGTAAAGTGCGGGGCAAGGTGATTGTGGCCGCCGATGCCGACGAAGAGAACTTGCGCACTGCTGCCCTGGCAGAAGATAACGTGGCTCGTTTTATAGAAGGCAAGACCGTACGTAAGGTGATTGTGGTGCCTGGCCGCTTGGTCAATGTGGTTGTGTCATGAGCCGGATTGTTGTCCTGGTTGCTCTATTAGCCCTGCTGTTGTCCGCTTGCGGCTATCGGCTGCAGGGGCGTTCCGATGCCTTGCCGGGAGATGTGCGCAGCCTCTATGTGGAACTGTTCCGCAACGATAGCTACGAGCCCTTTCTGGAAAATGCTGTCACCAACGAGGTGGTGGGGCGGTTTGCCCGGCATGGCCGACTGGAGATCGTTGAACGACCTGCTCGGGCCGAAGGCATTCTCGGCGGTCGCATCGTTAAGTATTCTAACCGAGCCCTGTCCTATGACCGCGATGATAAGATCGCCGAATATCGCTCGCAAATGACTGTTACAGCAATGTTGCGCCGGGTCGACAATGGCGAGGTGTTATGGAAGGGGTCCGTGGTCTGGCAGGAAGACTATGCCGTCAGCAGCGACAAGTTCGTGCAGGACGAACGCGAACAAGCCGCCATACAGGAAATCAGCCAGCGCTTGGCCGATGAACTTTTCTCCCATCTGATCGATAATTTCTGAGCGTGCCATGGCAAGCAAACCGATGACTCCCGGTGCATTGAAAAAGGCCTTCAAGGCTCGCCAGTTTCCAAGCTTGCTGTTGCTTTACGGCGAAGAGCGCTTCTTTTTAGAAGAAACCCTGGAGAAGCTGCTGCAACTGGTGGTTCCCAGCGAAAGTCGCGACTTCAATTACAACCTGTTTCATGGCAAAACGGCCCGTGGCGCCGAGATTTACGACACGGCCCGAACCTTTCCTGTTTTCAGCACGTTGCGGTTGGTGGTGGTGCGCGACGCCCAGCTGTTGCCCGCCGCCGAACTCGACCAGTTGTTGCCCTATCTGCAGGATCCGGTGGCCGAAACGGTGCTGGTGCTGACGGCCGACAAGGTCGATGGCCGGCGTAAATTTTACCAGCAGTTTAAAAAACGCGGCAGTCTGGTCGAATTCAAGAAATATTATGAAAACCAGATACCGACTTTTGTCCGGGACCGAGCCGAACTGAGCGGGGTGGCCTTTGCCGAAGGGGCGATGGCTCTGTTCTGCCGAAGGGTCGGCAGTAATCTGCAGGAAATCGCCGGTGAGTTGGACAAGCTGGCTACCTATCTCGGTGAACGCACGCTGGTCGATGTCGACGACGTTCGGGCGATCGTTTCAGACATGCGCATCGACAGTGTCTTTGAGTTGACCGATGCCATAGGTCGGCAGAATTCTTCGCGAGCCCTGTCGCTTCTCAACCGTCTGCTGGCGGATGGAACGGCGCCTCTGGTGGTGTTGGCGATGATGGCCCGGCATTTTCGCCAGATGTGGAAAGCTCGCTATCTGCTCGATCAGGGCGTCGGAAAAAAGGAGGTCGCCAGAGGGGTTGGCATCAATCCATATTTTCTCGATGGATTGATGCAGCAGGTCCATGCCTTTCCGGCATCGCGCTATCAGGGGATTTTTGAGCAGTTGCTTGAAGTCGATCTGGCTCTCAAGTCGAGCGGCGCCCACGCTTCGGCCCTTCTGGAGGGGTTGGTGTTGGGGATTTGCCGAAGAGATCATTCTGCATAAAAAAAGGGGCTGCAATGCAGCCCCTTTCTGTATTTTTTGCTAATTCCGTTCGATCAGGCCAGAGAGTTGACCAATTTGTTCAGGCGCGAGATCTTGCGGCTTGCGGTGGCTTTGTGGATGATTCCCTTGGTGGCAGCTTTGTCGATGTAGGGGACGGCCCGGTGCAGGGCGGTCTGAGCTGTTTCCTGCTCGCCGTTGGCAACGGCCGTGCGGACCAGCTTGACGAAGGTGCGCATGGTAGTGCGAATATGGGTGTTGCGGGCACTGCGAACGGCAGCTTGTTTGTTGCGTTTGATTGCGGATTTGTGATTAGCCAATGTGATTGTCCTCCGGTTCGATAAGTTGGTTCTCCAGCCGTGCTGGTATGTTGAATTTCGACACTTATAGCATTTGCCGTGGATCTAGTCAAGATAAGAAAGTGGCAATAAAGTCTGCGAAAAGGCCCCATATTCAATGGTTTGGATGGAACTCGTATTGAATTATAATATTTTCATCACTTTGTCGATCGGCAACGCAGGGGATTGAGCATATGTCGGAAAAGAGGCAGATATCGGCAGCGACGGCCGTCATGGGCGCAGCGACCGGGTTAAGTCGCATCGCCGGCCTGGTGCGTGACATGGTGGTTGCCAGCCTGTTTGGCGCCGGTTTCGGCACCGATGCCTTTATCATGGCTTTTACCATACCCAACCTACTGCGGCGTTTTTTCGCCGAGGGCGCCTTAACCGCGGCCTTCGTGCCGACCTTTTCCACGGTCTACCATAAGCAGGGGCCTGACGAAGCACGGCGCGTCGCCAATATATGCTGGACCTTGCTGTTGCTGGTCATGGCGGCCGTTACCCTGCTGGGCATCTGGGCCTCTCCGCTTATTGTACGGGCGATCGGGGCCGGTTATGGTGCAGTGGCCGGCAAGTTGGTGCTGACGGACTTTCTCAATCGATTGATGTTTCCCTATATCTTTTTTGTCAGCCTTCTGGCCTTGATCACCGGAATTCTCAATGTGCTGGGGCACTATTTTTTCCCCTCCTTTTCCACGGTCCTGTTAAATATCAGTATGATCGCTTGCGCCGTGCTGCTGGCCCCGCTTTTTCCCCTGCAGCCGATTGTAGCACTGGCTATTGGGGTTTTAGTCGGTGGCCTGTTGCAGTTGGCCATTCAGTTTCCCGTACTGCGCCGCAAGGGGATTCGTCTGCGATTCGATTTTCACTTTCGGCACCCGTCGGTTAAAAGGGTGGCCCGGCTGATGCTGCCCGGTCTGGCCGGGGTGGCCATATATCAGATCAACGTGGTTGTTTCCCGGCTGCTCGCCTCGTTTCTGCCCGAGGGAAGCGTTTCTTATCTCTACTACGGTCAGCGCCTGTTTGAATTGCCTCAGGGAGTTTTCGTCGTCTCCCTGGCACAGGCGGTTCTGCCGGCCATGAGTCGGCAAGCGGCGGTTGGCGACAGTGCGGGACTCAAGGAGTCGCTCCGTTTTTCCCTGGTGCTGATCAGCATTGTCACACTGCCGGCTGCGGCCGGTCTCATCGTCTGTGCCGTGCCAGTATACAGCCTGTTTTTCATGCGAGGCGCGTTCAGCTATCAGGATGTCTCGCAGACCGCAATGGCCCTGTGCGCCTATGCCCCTGGGTTGCTGTTCGTCGGTGTAAGTCGCATTCTGGTACCGACCTTTTACGCTCTGCAGGATACCCGTACGCCGGTCTGGATTTCCTTCTGGACCCTGGTTGTGAATGCCTTGCTCGGGGTGTTGCTCATGGGGCCGCTGCGTCATGTGGGCCTGGCCCTGGCCCTGAGCCTGTCGTCGGTGTGCAATTGTGTGCTGCTGGCCTGGCTGTTGCGCCGAAAGATCGGTCCTTTGGGACTTGTCGCTATCGGCGGTTCACTATTGCGGGCCTTGCCGGCGACGCTGTTGATGGCCGCCGGTGCCTGGCTGATACTGCAGTCCGTCGACTGGCAGACGGCCGGCTGGTCGGTCGCCAAGCTGCTGGCTTTGGGAAGCGCTGTCGGAGTAGGAATAGCGATTTATTGTGGAGTCTGTCTGCTGTGCGGCGTAACGGAGGTTCGTGACGGGCTGCGGCTGGTCGCACGCAGGCTGGGCTTTGCTGGCAAAGCATGAAAGAGCAACCTCTATAGCCTTGCCGTCGGCTTCCCTGCTGTCGCTTCGCTTGCCGTAGTTGATGGTGGCATCCAGCTGGTTTCTGTTGGAATTCGCCGGGCAGTTAGGCTGAGCCTTTCTCATGTACTTACCGCGGCTGGCGAGCGACGCAAAAAAATACCACTATCTACTAAAAGAGCTTGACATGACTGGGGTTCCTTTGGTAGAAATTGCCACGTTGTTGGGACGTAGGCACGTAGCTCAGTGGGAGAGCACTACCTTGACACGGTAGGGGTCGGCGGTTCAATCCCGCCCGTGCCTACCAGCACCTACAAACGACAACTCGCACCGATCGAGGCATCTCCGGATGCCTCTTTTCATTCGTGGAGAAGAATATCGTTATGCTGCGCGTAGAGTTGCCGGACGGTTCGGTTAAAGAGGTTCCCGCAGGGAGCACCGTGAAGGATGTTGCTGAAGGCATCGGAGCCGGGTTGGCAAGGCAGGCGATCGCAGGAAAAATCAACGGTCAGTTGACCGATTTGACTGCGGTTGTCGAAGATGGCTGTCGGCTGGAGATTATCACCCTCAGCAGCCCTGAAGGGCTTGAGATATATCGCCATACCGCGGCCCACCTTATGGCTCATGCGGTCAAGGACCTGTTTGGTAAGGACGTTCAGGTCACCATCGGCCCCTCCATAGAAAACGGCTTTTACTACGATTTCTACACTGAAACCCATACCTTCTCGCCGGATGACTTCGAGCGCATCGAGCAGAAGATGCAGGAGTTGGCGAAGGCCGATCAACCGATAACGCGGCAGGAAGTCAGTCGCGATAGCGCTATAGCGTTGTTTCGCAGCCTTGGCGAAGATTACAAGGTGCGGCTTATCGAAGATCTGGCCGAACCGGTCGTTTCTCTTTACCGCCAAGGGGATTTTGTCGATCTCTGTCGCGGTCCCCATCTGCCCAGCACGGGTCGCATCAAGGCCTTCAAGTTGACCAGTGTGGCCGGAGCCTACTGGCGTGGCGACGAAAAAAACGCCATGTTGCAGCGCATCTATGCCACGGCCTTCCCGGACAAAAAACAGCTCAGATGCCATCTGGCCAAGATTGAGGAAGCGCGTAAGCGTGACCATCGGCGGATTGGCAAGGAGCTTGATCTCTTTTCCTTTAGTGAAGAAGCCGGTGCCGGGCTGGTTCTCTGGCATCCCAAAGGGGCGATGCTGCGGACTTTGCTTGAAGATTTCGAACGCCGCGAGCATCTCAAGAGGGGCTACGATCTGGTCCTCGGTCCGCAGATTCTTAAAACCGAGTTGTGGCAGACCTCCGGGCATTACGATAACTACCGCGAGAATATGTATTTTACCGAGGTAGACGGTCAGGGATACGGTCTCAAGCCGATGAATTGTCTGGCCCATATGCTGATCTACAAGTCGCATATGCGCTCCTATCGCGAACTGCCGCTGCGCTATTTTGAACTCGGCACCGTGCATCGACATGAAAAATCCGGTGTTCTGCACGGCTTGCTGCGAGTGCGGGGGTTTACCCAGGATGATGCCCATATTCTCTGTACCCCGGAACAGCTCGACGGTGAGATCAAGGGCGTGCTGGAATTCGTCCAGGACGTCATGGGTGTCTTCGGTTTTGAGTACGAGGTGGAAATCTCCACGCGTCCCGAAAAATCGATCGGCAGCGACCAGGATTGGGAGTTGGCCACCAACGCCTTGATGGGCGCTCTTAAAGATTCGGAGCTTGAGTTTGAGATCAATGCCGGCGACGGCGCATTTTACGGGCCTAAGATCGACATCAAGCTCAAGGACGCTCTTGACAGGAAGTGGCAGTGTGCTACAATCCAGTGCGATTTTACGCTGCCCGAGCGGTTTGACCTGAGCTATATCGGAGCCGATGGCGAAAAGCATCGACCGGTCATGTTGCATCGTGTCATCCTTGGTGCCATCGAGCGTTTCATCGGAGTGCTGATCGAGCACTACGCCGGAAGCTTTCCTCTGTGGCTTTCCCCTGTCCAGGCAGTGATCGTAAATGTAACAGACAATCAGGCCGAATATGCCGAGCAGATCTGGCGCGAGCTGAGGGATGCCGGGGTTCGGGTCGAGAAGGACCTACGCAACGAAAAGCTGGGTTTCAAGATTCGCGAAGCTCAGATGGCCAAGGTTCCCTATATGCTGGTTGTCGGCGATAGCGAGATGGAGAGCGGAACTGTCGCTCCCCGCTACCGCACGGGCAAGAGTCTTGATGCCATGTCGGTTGCGGACTTTGTCCAGCATGTGCAGGACGAGTGCAGTCAATATCGTTAGGAGGTGCTACCATAGCTAAGCAAGAGACACGCATAAACCGCGACATACGTGCCCGGCAGGTTCGGGTGGTTGATGACGAAGGGGAGTTGCTCGGCATTCTGACCGTGCCCGAGGCCCTGGCTGCTGCCGAAGAACGCGGCCTCGACCTAGTCGAGGTTTCGCCCAATGCCGATCCGCCGGTATGTCGGATCATGGATTACGGCAAGTATAAGTACCAGGCCAGCAAGAGGGCGGCTGAGGCAAAGAAGAAGTCTGCCAAGGTTGAAGTCAAAGAAGTCAAGATGCGGCCCAAGACCGAGGAACACGATTTTCAGGTCAAGTTGCGCAATGCTCGTCGCTTTCTTGAGGATGGCAACCGCGTCAAAGTGACAGTGATGTTTCGTGGACGGGAAGTTACTCATCCCGAATTCGGCCGCAGGTTGATGGAGAAACTCGCCGAGCAGGTAGCGGACATCGCTCAGGTGGAAATGACCCCGCGGATGGCCGGTCGTTTTATGACTATGGTGGTGGCACCCAAAAAATAAACGATTAACGGCCCTCGCCGCAACCGTAAGGCGCGGGAGGGGATACAAGAGTCTGTCCGTTATCGATAGCAAACGATCAAGGAGAAGGTTCTCATGCCTAAAATTAAAACCAACCGCGGCGCCGCTAAGCGTTTCCGCAAAACCGGTACCGGAAAGATTCGTCGCAATAAGGCTTTTACCAGCCATATTCTGACCAAAAAGTCGACCAAGAGAAAGCGCGATCTGCGTCAGGCCACTCTGGTGTCCAAGGCGGACGCCGGCAACATCGCCCGTCTCATCCCTTACAAGTAATCGGGATCGGCCGGGCTTGGCTTAAGACCGTGAACTGAGGGGACAGGTCTCCTCCTTCAGATCCGGCAGCGGTAATACCGCCATATTCAAGCACAACGAAGGAGTAATTCATGCCAAGAGTAAAAAGAGGATTCAAAGCGAGACGTAGAAGAAACAAGGTTCTCAAACTGGCCAAAGGTTATCGCGGCGCACGGGGCAAGCTGTTTCGCAGTGCTACCGAGGCCGTCGATCGCGGATTGAAATACGCGTTTCGCGACCGCAAGGTCAAGAAGCGGGACTTTCGCGCTCTGTGGATTTCGCGTATCAATGCGGCTTCTCGGGAGAACGGCCTGTCCTACAGTCGGCTCGTATACGGGTTGAAACAAGCCGAAGTCGGTATCGACCGCAAGATTCTGGCTCAGCTTGCCGTCTGCGATCCGGCCGGCTTTACTGCTATCGTCGATAAAGCCAAGGCCCAGATGCAGTAAATAACCAAAAAAAGAGATGAGGGCCTGCCTCATCTCTTTTTTTTTAAGGTTAAAACAATGGAAGCCGCTGGGCTTCCATTCCTTTTTTACGGACAACGCAACGGGATCGCTATGAAGGAACAACTCGCAGAATTATTGGCGCAGGGACGGGCAGCACTGTTGGCTGCCGACTCTTTGGAGGGGCTGCAAGAGGCGCGGGTCGGCCTGCTGGGTAAAAAAGGCTCCATGACCGCCATCATGAAAGGGATGGGGCGGCTCTCGGCGGAGGAGCGGCCGGTCATCGGTGCATTGGCCAACACGGTCAAGGTTGAGCTCGAAGACCTGTTTGAAGAGCGGTCCAGGGCCGTTCGCGAACAGGAACTGCAGCAACGCTTGGCCAGCGAACGCATCGACGTAACCCTGCCCGGTCGCACTGCTGCGCGAGGTTCCAAGCATCCGATCACCCTGGTTACTGAAGAGATCATCGAGATCTTCTCCTCCCTTGGCTTCGGTGTCGAAGAAGGTCCCGAGGTGGAGCAGGATTTCTACAACTTTGAAGCGCTGAATATGCCCAAGGATCATCCTGCCCGCGATATGCAGGATACCTTTTATGTCTCTGACGAGGTGGTCCTTCGTACCCATACCTCGCCGGTGCAGATTCGGGCCATGCTTAAGCATGCGCCGCCGGTGCGGGTCATTGCGCCGGGGACTGTTTACCGGCGCGATTCCGACCTCACCCATACCCCGATGTTTCATCAAGTCGAGGGGTTTCTGGTCGATCGGGATATTACTTTTGGCGATCTTAAGGGGGTGCTGACCACCTTTATTTCGCAATTCTTCGGCAAGGGAATCGGTGTGCGTTTCCGGCCGTCTTTCTTCCCCTTCACCGAACCGAGCGCTGAAGTTGATATTCAGTGTGTGATTTGTGGTGGCAGCGGCTGTCGGGTTTGTAAAAAATCCGGCTGGCTGGAAATCCTCGGCAGCGGTATGATCGATCCGGAAGTCTTCAAGTCGGTCAATTACGATTACCAGAAATACAGCGGGTTTGCCTTCGGCATGGGGATCGAGCGTATTGCCATGCTGAAGTATGGTGTTAATGACCTGCGGCTGTTCTTTGAAAACGATGTACGCTTTCTGCGGCAGTTCTGATCTGCTGAATAATCGTAAATAAAACAGTTTGTTGTCTGCTGTTATATGATAAAGGACTTGAAGAAATGATCGTATCCTACAACTGGCTTAAGGAATTTGTCGATTTTGATCTCCCGCCGGAAGAATTGTCCCATCGCCTGACCATGGCCGGTTTGGAGGTCGATGCCATGGACTATCTCGGTGCGGGACTCGACACGGTCATTGTCGCTCGGCTCGAGTCTGTCGAACGCCACCCCGACGCCGATCGCCTGACCCTGTGTCAGGTCGATACCGGCAGCGAAACTTTGCCGGTGGTCTGTGGCGCCACCAATCATAACGCCGGTGATCTGATCGCTCTGGCCCAGGTTGGCAGCGTGCTGCCCGGGGAATTTAAGATTAAAAAAGGAAAGATTCGCGGCCAGGTCTCCATGGGTATGCTCTGCTCGGAAAAAGAACTCGGGCTGGCCGAGGAATCGGCCGGAATCATGATCCTGCCGGCCGGTCTGCCGCTGGGTCAACCGGTCTTTGAGGCTCTCGGTCTGAAGGACGTGCGCTTCGAGCTTGGCCTCACCCCTAATCGTCCCGATTGCCTCAGCATCGTCGGGGTAGCCCGCGAGGTAGCAGGTATCGTCGGTCGGCCGCTGCAAATCGCCCATCAGGCCCCGGCCGAAGACGGAGCTCCCTGCACCGACAGCGCCTCCGTTAGTCTCGAAGAAAGTGGGCTCTGTCCCCGTTATGCTGCTCGGCTGATTCATGGGGTCAAGATTGGCCCTTCACCTGAGTGGCTGGTTCGGCGTCTCGACGCTGTTGGCATGCGATCCATCAACAACGTCGTGGATGTGACCAACCTCATGCTGATGGAACTCGGCCATCCCTTGCATGCTTTCGATTTCAATCTGCTGCGCGATCATCGGATTGTGGTCCGGCGGGCCAGCGATGGCGATAGCTTTACCACCCTCGACGGCCAGCAGCGCCTGCTTTGCGGCGATGACCTGGTTATTTGCGATGGCCAGGGACCTGTAGCCTTGGCCGGTATTATGGGCGGGGAAAATTCCGAAGTCGGGTCTGAAACAACCGATATCCTTTTGGAGAGTGCTTATTTCAATCCGGCTACGATCCGCCGCACCAGTAAGCGACTCGGTATGCATACCGAAGCTTCTCATCGCTTCGAGCGCGGGGCCGACGTTGACATGGTGCCGATAGCCCTTGACAAGGCGGCGGCCCTGATTGTCGAGGTGGCCGGCGGTGTGCTCGCCAAGGGCATGTTCGATTGTTATCCCGAGCCCCTGTCTGAGCGGCAGGTGACCCTCGATGTGGCGAAGGCTAACGAGGTCTTGGGCCTCAAGCTCGCCAGCGACGATATCCTTAGTCTGTTGCGCTCCATCGGCCTCGAGGCTCAGCCGGCCCCGGATCGGGACAATGGCATTCTTTACGTCAAGATTCCGGCCTTTCGCCCGGATCTTGAGCGAGAAATCGACCTGATCGAAGAGGTTGCCCGCCTGCATGGTTATGATCAGATACCCGTTACCATGCCGGTCAGTCGCATGATCTGTCATCGCCCGGCTCCTCAGCAGCGGCTGGTTCGTCAACTACGCGATGCCATGGTGGCCGGGGGCTTTGCCGAAATCGTCAACTATTCCTTCATCGCTCCCGAATGGGATCGCCTTAATCTGGCACCGGACGATTGTCGGCGCCAGAATGTTCGAATTCTCAATCCCCTGACCGAGGATCAATCGGTCATGCGCACCAGCCTGGTGCCCAGCATGCTCGAGAGCCTCGCTCGCAACCGGGCCTACCGGTCTCTTGATCTGCGGCTGTTCGAGTTGCGGCCGGTTTTTCAGCCGCAGGATGGTGAGGAGCTGCCACGGGAAAGTCTGCGTCTCTGCGCTGCCATCTGTGGTCGCCGGGAGCCTCTCGGTTGGGCGCAAGCTGGAGAGGCGGTGGACTTTTTTGACCTGAAGGGCCAATTGGAAAGTCTGCTAGAGGAGTTTCGCCTCGGGCCGGTCCGCTGGGACGGCAGTCAAAGCGAAACATTCTATCATCCCGGCAAATCCTGTATGCTGCATCACCCGTCGGGGCTGTTGGGCAGTCTGGGGGAGATTCACCCGCAAGTTCTGGAACATTTCGATATCGACCAGCCGGTTTATCTGCTCGACCTCGATTTGAGCGCTTTTTTCGCCGCCATGGTTACCGGCCGGGATTTTCAGGCGATTTCCCGCTTCCCAGATGTTTGCCGCGATAGCGCGTTGCTGGTCGACGATAAGGTTAGCGCCGAGCAGGTGTTCGCCGTCATCGATCAGGTTCGGGGGCGTTTTGTCGAAGATTATACCTTGTTTGATATGTACCGCGGACCGGGCATTGCCGACGACAAAAAGAGTCTGGCCATCAGGGTGCGCTATCGCAGCTCTGACAAAACTCTTACCGAAGAAGAGATCACAACCGGCCATGAGCGCATCATCAAGGCTCTCAGGAAACAGCTCGGAGCTGAAATTCGTTAAAAAAATCGGTTGATTGCATGAAATTCTTATGATATAAAATGTTGGATGTTCATGGACTTACGTTATCGGAGGGGGGCGAATCTATGACCAAGGCGGACCTTGTAGAACGTGTATATCTGAAAACCGGTTTTTCAAAAAAGGAGTCCGCGCAGATTGTCGAGATGGTCTTCGATCTGATGAAGTCGACCCTGGAAAAGGGCGAGAAGATCAAACTGGCCGGTTTTGGCAACTTTGTCGTTAAGAACAAGGCGACGCGCAAGGGGCGGAATCCTCAAACCGGAGATGAAATTGAAATCTGTTCCCGCAAGATTTTGACCTTCAAGCCCAGTCAGGTACTCAAGTCAGTCATCAACGCTCAGGGTTAAGGGGTCCTTCGCCATCTTGGCTGATTATGGATACTTCCATCCCCGATAAGCTCTATTTTAAAATCGGCGAAGTTGTCAGCCTTACAGGCATCAAGGCCCATGTGCTGCGCTATTGGGAGGCGGAGTTCGGTGCGGACTTTCGCCCTGTAAAGAGCCGTGGTCGACAGCGACTCTATCGACGGCAGGAGATCGAGCTCATCCTGCAACTGAAGGATCTGCTCTATCGTCAGGGTTATACCATCGCCGGCGCAAAGAAGAAACTGCGCAGCAAAGCTTGTGACCAGGATTCGGCCAATGAGGCTTCGGGGGGTGAACCGGCTCTTCGTTTGCTGCAAGAGTTGCGCAGTGATCTTATCCGGCTGCGCAAGACCTTGGACTGCTGAAGATCATTCTGCTTCGATCCTGGCCTGAAAGCGTCTTTTTTTGAGGCCGTTATTTGCTAATTCTGGTTACCAACGACGACGGTGTCCATTCTCCCGGCCTGGCCGTGCTGGCTTCTGCTCTGTCGGATCTCGGGCAGGTGGTGGTTGTCGCTCCAGACCGCGAGCGCAGCGCCATCGGTCATGCCCTTACTCTCCATTCCCCACTGCGCGCTGAACTCATCAAACCTGATACCTATGCCGTTGACGGCACTCCTACCGACTGTGTCAATCTTGGTATTCATGGGCTTTTCGATGCACGTCCCGACTTGGTTGTGTCCGGCATAAACCGGGGGGCCAATATGGGGGAGGATGTGACCTACTCGGGGACCGTGTCGGCCGCTA
>JAUWLU010000213.1 GCA_030613545.1 Desulfuromonadales bacterium | reverse complement strand
AAAAAGTCCGTCCTACTGCGTTGCAGCACTTTTTCAGGACTTCGACATACCATATGTATGCCTTCACCCCTGAAAAACCACTACGCCTTGTAGGTCGAAATCTTTGCTTAGCCATCTCATGAATTTTTGCGAAAGCATCAAGTTTGAGCACGGTCTTGCCGAGCTCGGTGACGTCGTCCCCGCTCAGATCAATGCCGTACACGGCGTTGATCATGTCGATCAGGGCCGGCAGGCACTCGGGGATATCCAGCGCCGGGAAGGCGACAAAGATGCACATGCCGGTGCTGTCCACCACCGCCGAGGCGATCTGCAGATTACGGGACAGTTCGACCTGCCCTTCCTTCTGCAGCGGGTCGACGAAACCGCCGACCTTGAGGATATTGGTGGCGATGGTGTAGCCCGCGGTGTGGTCGGCGCCCATGGTTTCTTCTCTATCAACCCCAGTTCGACATGCGCAATCGTCAGCTGGTCGGCATCGAGGCGCTGGTCCGCTGGAATCACCCGGACCGGGGACTGCTCACGCCGGAAAGCTTCATCGATCTGGCCGAAGAGCCCGGCCTCATCGCTCCCCGGGCGACTGGATTCTGCGCCACGCCTGCCGCCAATGGCAACACTGGCAGAAAACTTGCGGCCTGCCCCTGCGCCTGGCGGTCAATCTCACCAGCCGCCAGTTCCAGAGCGACAGTCTGGCAAACGATATTCAGACCATCATCAAGAATACCGGCCTGCCCCCCCCAGTGCCTGGAATTGGAAATCACCGAAGGGACGCTCATGCAGAACGCCGCATCGGCCGACCGGATTCTACGACAGCTTAAGGAGCTCGGCGTACAGCTGGGCATCGACGATTTCGGTACTGGCTACTTCTCCCTGGCCTATCTGCAAAACCTGCCCATCGACCGGCTGAAGATCGACCCATCCTTTGTGCAGGGCGGCCCCGGCGACACCAATCACGCATCGATCGTGACCACCATCATCGACCTGGCACGGAACATGGACCTGCAGCTGATCGCCGAAGGGGTCGAATCGGCCAGCCAGATCGACTTTCTGCTGAAGAAAGGCTGTCACATCGGCCAGGGCTACTATTTTGCCGAACCCCTGGACAGCAACGGCATCGAATCCCTTATCGACCGTCTGCCGGCGGTCAGCCACGGAGCCGACAATCTTCGGCCATATCTTTCAAATCGAGCCAACAATTATTGAATAAGGGCTTTTTGTTTGCCTTCACCGAGCAAAATAAGTAATTTAAAGGGCATGGTTTCCGAACAAAGGAGGATTGGCGTGTCAGAAAATAAGCCATCAGACCTCAGGGTCTCCGGCTCACTCAGCTTTAAAATGGCAGGCGAGGATTTCCTTGGCCTCAACCGCATCGAACTGCTGGAGAAGATCGATCAGCTCGGTTCGATCACCAAAGCCGGTAAAGCCCAGGGCATCAGCTATAAAACCGCCTGGGAACAGGTCGATGCCCTCAACAACCTGGCCGAGCAGCCGCTGGTAAAGCGTTCAGCCGGCGGTCGTGGTGGCGGCGGAACCTCCCTGACCGATGCGGGGCAGGAGGTGGTCCGGCGCTATCGGGCCATTCAGGCCGAGCACGAACGTTTTCTCGCCGCTCTTGGTGAGCACCTCGATGAAGGGGAAAAATTCTACCAGTTTCTGAGGAAGGTCAACATGAAGGTCAGTGCGCGCAACCTGTGGACTGGAGAGGTGGTGAAACTTTCGCGGGGCAGCATCAACACCCTGGTGGAACTCAAACTCAAGGGTGACGACACCCTCACTGCCCAGGTGACCAACGAAAGCGTCGAGGCATTGGAACTGACACCGGGACGGGAGGTTTTCGCCATGGTCAAGGCCCCGGCGATCATTATCGTCAAGGAGCTTGGTCAGGCCCGTCTCAGTTCCTGCAACATCCTCAAGGGACGCATCTGCCGCATCACCGAAGGGCAGGTCAACTGCGAGGTTTCTCTGGAACTGCCCGGCGGCAGCACCATCAGCGCCACCATCACCAAGGGTAAAGACGCCCTGCCGCTTGCCGAGGGCGACGAGGCCTGGGCGGTCTTTCAGGAATCGAGCATTATTCTGGGCGTCGTCTGATGCTCTCCCCTGCACCGCTGAGGCTGTGACTCGAGAAACATGAACGAAATCCGCATCAACAGCTGGGACGAACTGCAACAGGAGCTGTTCGCCGAATCCTGGAACGAGGATCTCGGTCGGTTCCGCTCCCGTTTCGCCTTCCGCGGCCTGTCCGACGCCCACTATACCCTGCAGACCACCCTCATGCGCCTCGGTGGCGACTACGCCACGCTCGAGCGCCACCTGATGCGCAACTTCAAAAAGTATGCGCACCACAGCGCCGTCGAATCCGACTCCTTCTGGCACTGGATGGCGAGGGCCCAGCACTACGGCCTGCCGACCCGGCTTCTGGACTGGACCTATTCGCCCTTCATCGCCATGCATTTCGCCACGGCCAATATCTGCAAGTTCCATCTTGACGGCGCCATCTGGGCGGTCAACTACGTCAAGGTCCATCAACTACTGCCCAAGCTGCTGGAGAAGCGGCTCGATGCCGAAGGGGCCAACGTCTTTACCGTGGAAATGCTGGCGGAAACCATCCGCAATCAGAAGGAACTGGCCGCCTTGTCGCGGGACCATTCGGTGATCTTTTTTGAGCCGCCCTCCATGGAGCAGCGGATCGTCAATCAATTCGCCTTTTTCTCGGTGATGTCCGATCCGGAAAAATCCCTTTGCCAGTGCCTCGCAGACCATCCCGCCATCTGGCGCAAGATTGTCATCCCCGCGGAACTGAAGTGGGAAATCCGCGACAAACTCGACCAGGCCAACATCACCGAACGGGTGCTGTTTCCCGGCCTGGACGGGCTCAGCCAATGGCTGAAACGCCACTACAGCCCGAAAAGCACCCCTTCGGTCTGCAAAACCGAATAGACGTGCCCGCCCCTCAACCGGCCCTAGCAGGCTGTTGAAAAACAGCCTGCGAAGCCCATAGATAGACTTTTTCAGCAACCTGCTAGGAATCGCCATGCCCTATCCGAATATCGTGCTGCGCCTGCCCGACTGGCTGGAGGCGGCCCTGCCGCCGGCCGAGCGAGTCTATGCCAGTCGCGAAGAACGCATGGGGCTGGTCATCGACCTGGCGCGGCACAACATTGAGCACGGCAGCGGCGGGCCCTTCGCCGCTGCGGTCTTCGACCTCGACCGCCGGCAGCTGCTGGCACCCGGTGTTAATCTGGTGATCGACGGCCACTGCTCGGTGGCCCATGCCGAGCTGGTGGCCCTGATGCTAGCTCAGCAGTTAAGGGGCAGCCACGATCTCGGCGCACCGTCCCTGCCGCCCTGCGAGCTGGTCACCACCACCGAGCCCTGCGCCATGTGCCTCGGCGCCCTGCCCTGGTCGGGCATCGTCAGCCTGGTCTGCGGCGCTCGGGACGAAGATGCCCGCAAAATCGGCTTCGACGAAGGGGTCAAGCCTGCGGACTGGCCGACCGTCCTCGCGCGACGCGGCATCCGCGTCTATCGCGACGTCTGTCGTCCGGAGGCGCGCCAAGTGCTGCAGGAGTATCGGCAAGGCGGCGGCCCGATTTACAACGCTACCCACAACCGCTGAATCGCAGCCAGCCACCCCTGACCGGATCGAGTAGCTGAGGGAGGTTGCCCTCCCTCGGCTCTCACACCACCGGGCATACGGTTCACGTACCACGGCGGTTCCTTAGGTTGTTATGATTCGCGAACTCAGCAATGTATCGAGCAGGCTGAACAATCCGAGGTTGTCGAAGTAGCGTTTCCGAAAAGCGTCGTTCATGTGGGATGCCCCACTGTTCCACCATGCACCTCTGCCATTGAAGGCACTGGCTTTGGCGCGCTTTTCGTCCAACCCCCGCCTCCGCAGTTGTTTGTAGCGTGTGCGG
>JAUWLU010000121.1 GCA_030613545.1 Desulfuromonadales bacterium | reverse complement strand
ATCAGCATCGGTCTTACAACCGAGCTCGGCGCCAGCCTCGAAGCGATGATCAATTGTGCAGACACCCTGCTTTATCAGGCCAAGGAGAGTGGCCGCAACCGGTTGGTTTGCTGACGGCCGGAGCCCGAGAGGGTGATCTTTGCAGCCATGGTTTTTCCCCAAGTCGATGGTTTTGCAAAGCGTTTAATTGGCCAGTGGTTCTTGTCTCAGCACTAAGTTAAAGGTCTAGTTGACAAGGTAAGGGTTGTCAAATTAGTCAATGCTTTCCCGGGACGCTGCCGAAGCGGCGGCGGATAGGGCCGGGGCGGTGGATCACTGCAAATTGCTGCGCCTGGCCATTGACCTTTTCCCTTGTTTTACGCTATGATTCGCTGTTCATTGGGTCCCGTGGCCCGGATTTTTTAACTGACAGAAGGTCTCCGTACGAGAGGTTGTGAAGTGAGCAAGAATCACCGCAAGGAAGTCGACCGCCGGCGTACATTCGGCATTATCAGTCATCCTGATGCCGGCAAAACCACCCTGACCGAAAAGCTGCTGCTGTTCGGCGGGGCGATTCAGATGGCCGGGGCGGTCAAGGCCCGTAAGGCGGCCCGCCATGCCACCAGCGACTGGATGGCCATGGAGCAGGAGCGCGGTATTTCGGTCACTTCCTCGGTGATGAAATTCAACTACCGGGATTACGAGGTCAATCTGCTCGATACCCCAGGCCATCAGGACTTTTCCGAGGACACCTACCGGGTGCTGACCGCCGTCGACAGCGCACTGATGGTCATCGACAACGCTAAAGGGGTCGAAACTCAGACCCGCAAGTTGATGGAAGTCTGTCGCATGCGCAACACGCCGATCATGACCTTCATCAACAAGCTCGATCGCGAGGGGCTGGAGCCCCTTGACATTCTGGCCGATATCGAAGAGACCCTGCAGGTCGAATGCGCGCCCCTGTCCTGGCCGATCGGCATGGGCAAACGCTTTAAGGGCACCTATAACCTCTATCGCAAGCGCCTGACCCTGTTCACCCCGGGGCAGGAGACCCGCCCCCAGGATGCGGTGGTGATCAACGACCTTTCCGACCCGCGCCTCGACGAACTGCTCGGCAGTCAGGCCGATGAACTGCGCGAGGATATCGAACTGCTGGAAGGGGCGGCCAATCCCTTCGATCCCGAACACTATCTGAAAGGCAACCAGACACCGGTCTTTTTCGGCAGCGCCATTAACAACTTTGGTATCGAGGAGTTGCTCGAGGCTTTTGTCGAGCTGGCGCCGGCGCCCCGTCCTGCCCAGACCCTTAGCCGCGAGGTGTCGCCCTACGAGGAACCCTTTTCCGGCTTTGTCTTCAAGATTCAGGCAAATATGGATCCGGCTCATCGCGACCGCATCGCTTTTTTGCGGGTTTGCTCGGGGACCTTCAAGCGCGGCATGAAAGTCAAGCATCATCGTATCGGCAAGGAGGTGGCCCTGGCCAACGCCACCATCTTCATGGCCCAGGATCGTACCCATGTCGAGGAAGCCTTCCCCGGCGACATCATCGGTATACACAACCACGGCACGATCAAGATCGGTGATACCTTCAGCGACAAAGAAGCCCTAAAATTCATCGGCATCCCCAGCTTCGCTCCCGAGCACTTCCGCCGAGTGCGGCTGAAGAATCCCCTTAAGACCAAACAGCTTGAAAAGGGGTTGAAGCAACTGGCCGAGGAAGGGGCGGTGCAGCTGTTTCGGCCGCTGATCAACACCGACTACATCCTCGGCGCCGTCGGCGTTCTGCAGTTCGACGTCATCATGTCCCGGTTGCGGACCGAGTACGGCGTCGATGCCCTTTATGAGGGGATCGCCTACGCCACCGCCCGTTGGGTGGAATGCGATGACGGCAAAAAGTTCGAAGAATTCGAGAAGAAGAACCAGGCTAACCTGGCCAAGGATTCCGAGGGCGGACTGGCCTTCCTTGCCTCCAGCGAGTGGCGTCTGGGACACACTATCGAACAGTGGCCGGAGATCGTGTTTCACAAGACGCGGGAGCATAATTAGAGACCGAAGGTGGTTGTTACACAGCCCCTGGGTTGTGGCGGATCACCTGGCGTTTCTGAATAGATAAAAAAAAACGGCTTCCTGATAATGTGGGAAGCCGTTTTTTTATGGGAGTCTTTGGCATTAGTCAGAGGCATCGTCTCGCTGCGGCTCCAGGGTGAGCACGCAGAGATTGCCAGCCGGGTTTGGGCGAAAGCAGCCGTTGCAGGAGGTGCAGCGGGCCGGACTGCGATCACCACCCTGCCAGCGTTGCACCAGTTGCGGTTCGGCGATGAGAGGCCGCGACAGGGAGAAGTACTCGATCTCCGTCGTTTCCAACAGATTTTCCATCACCTCGGGCGAACGCAAGCCGCCCACCAACAGGATTGGTATGTCCAGTTCCGCGGCGAGTTGCGCAGCGTGGGGGGCATTATACCCCTCCTTCTCCGGGGTATCGATGCGGTTGCGGGCGGGTCCTCGTTTGCCGGAGGCAAAGGTGCCGCAGCTGATCTCGATGGCATCGATGCCGCGCGCGGCCAGTTCATGGCAGACATAGCGACAGTCTTCGAAAGTGGCGCCGTTTTCGATGAAGTCCTCCGCATTAAGCTTGATCAGCACCGGGTAATGGTTGCCTACACGGCTGCGGACCTCTTCGTATACTTCCAGAATGAGCCGCGCCCGATTCTCGATCGGTCCGCCGTATTGGTCGGTGCGGCGATTGTAGTAGGGGCACAGAAACTGATTGAGCAGGTAACCGTGGGCGCCGTGGAACTGGACGCCGTCAAAGCCGGCTGCCTTGGCCCGCGCCGCAGCATCGCCGAAGGCCTTGATCAAGGTTTGGATGTTTTCCTGGGACATCTCCTGCGGGACCACCTTGAAGGCCAGATCGGCCACCGCCGAAGGCCCCCAGATGACCCGGTCCTCCGGCTGGAAGCCGGTTTGCGATCCGCCGTAGGCGATCTGCAATACGATGCGGCTGTCATGGCGATGCACCATTTCGGTCAGGGGCCGGTATTCCTCAATGAAGCTGTCGTCATAGATGCCCATCATGCCGGGACTGGGCTGCTCCTCAGCCAGGGGAAAGGCATAGCCGGTGATGATCATCCCCACCCCGCCCCGGGCCAGTTCTTCGTAGACCTTGAAAAGCGGTTCGGTCATGCGGCCGGTCGGGTCGGCCATGTTTTCCCAGGTGGCGCTGCGGACAAGGCGGTTCTTGAGGTTCATGGAGTTGATCTTTGTCGCGTCAAACAGGGTTCGCATTGTCTTCCTCCTTTGCGAAAAATACTCTTGGCGTGCCTCAGGCAAGTTTCCGGGTTGCTTTGACTGCCCCTTTTTTGCTATGTTTGTACATACGATCACTGTAGTCAATAATGTACCTTTCGGGTACATAGGAACCTTTAGGAAACCATAGGGCGAAAAAGAGAGGCTATGAAGAAGAATCTCGAGGTAAGAAAAACGCTGGTCTTTCGCGACAAGGAATACAAGTGCGGCATCGATGTAACCCTGGCGGTCATCGGCGGCAAATGGAAATCGGCCATTCTTTACCACTTGGCGCGACAGACCATGCGTTTTTCCGAACTGCAGCGTCAGTTCCCCGACACCAGCCGCAAGATGCTGACCCAGCAGTTGCGCGAGCTGGAGCGGGATGGCTTGGTTCATCGCGAGGTCTATCCCCAGGTGCCGCCCAAGGTGGAGTATTCCCTTACCGCAAAGGGCCAGAGCATCAAGCCGATCCTCGATCTCATGTGCGACTGGGGGGCGGGCTATGCCGAGAACTGAGAAAAGTGGTAAGCCTTAGGGCCTGACTATGGAGCGGCGGGCTGCTTCTCGGCCAAAAGGTTATATCGGGAGGAGATCCCGGGTATCAACAATAAAAAAGGACGGCAACGCGCCGTCCTTTTTTGCTTCGTCTATCGGTTAGTGGCTACTTCTTATTATTCTGCCGGTCGAGCTCCCGCACCTTCACGACGAAGTCGCTCATGGCGCCGGCCATCTGCTCGATCAGCTGAGTCCACTGCTGAAGAAACTCTTCGCCGTCCGGGGTCAGGCGGTAGAGACGCTTGGCTGGTCCGTGACCGGAGACGTCCCAGTCGGAGGTCACATGGCCGCCGACTTCAAGCTGGCGCAGGGTCCTGTAGAGAGCGCCTCGGTCGACAATGGCACCGGTCAGGCTGTGTTCGGGCAGTTCGCCGGCCAATTGGTAGCCGTGAGCGCTGCCGAGCTTTTTGAGCAGCAGCAGGACCACCGGTTCGATGAAGCGGGGAATGTTGCCGAAGGCGCCGCCCTGCGGACCGCGTCCCCAGCCGTGGCGACAGGCTCCACGGGGCATGGGATTCCTTTCTGGATCAGGAAATAAAGGTGGTAAGATAAGCAATCTATTTTGCTGGCAGAGTAAACCAAGCGGAACGCATTTGCAACCGGCAGCAGTGGAATGGATTTTTCTTGAAACTGTTTTTTACCCCGAAGGGCACCGAGAACCGCCACGACAATTTCGTGAAACCTGCTCGACTTGATACGCTTTATTGATTTACTCTGTGGCCTCTGTGGTAAATGGATTACATCCCTTTGGCTGGGTACCGACCCGAACAGACCAACAAGGAATTGGACAGTATGAATAATTCTACCGGCATGCGGCAAGGACGCACCCGCATCAAGGAGGCCCTGGCAGCCGAGGTGGCCAATGAACGAATCAACGTGCGTGGCTGGGCACGTACCGTGCGACGAGGCAAGGAGGTGGCCTTCATCGCCTTGAATGACGGCTCCTGTTTCGCCTCTCTGCAGGTGGTACTCAGTCCCGACCTTGAGCATTACGAAGCTGCGGCGCGCTGCGGCACCGGCGCCTGCCTGGAGGTGGAGGGCGCGCTGGTCGCCTCGCCGGCGTCCGGCCAGCGTTGGGAGGTGCATGCCCGTCGAGTGAGGCTGCTCGGGACCAGCGACGCCGACTACCCGCTGCAGAAGAAGCGCCATTCCTTCGAGTATCTGCGATCCATCGCCCATCTGCGGCCGCGGGCCAACGCCTTTGGCGCTGTGTTTCGAGTGCGCAGCGCACTGTCCTTCGCGATTCACAATTTTTTCCGTGATCGCGGTTTTCTCTACGTACATACACCGATCATCACCGCTAACGACTGCGAGGGGGCCGGCGAGATGTTTCGCGTCACCACCCTCGATGCCGCCGGGCCGCCGTTAATGGAAGGCGCCATCGACTGGCGGCAGGATTTTTTCGGCGATCGGACCGGCCTGACGGTCAGTGGTCAGTTGCAGGGTGAACTGTTCGCCGGCGCTTTTGCCGATGTCTACACCTTCGGCCCGACCTTTCGTGCTGAAAACAGCAACACCAGCCGCCATGCCGCCGAATTCTGGATGATCGAGCCGGAGATGGCCTTTGCCGATCTGGTCGAGGACTGTGCTCTGGCCGAAGACTTTCTCCGCTACCTGGTGACCTTTGCCCTGCAGGAGTGCGGGGAGGATCTGGCCTTTTTCGATGAGCGCATCGAAAAAGGCCTGCTCGCCAAGCTCGAGGCCCTGGCCAAAGCCGAGTTTGAGGTGATGAGCTACAGCGAAGCGGTGCGACGGCTTGAACAGGCGGGACGCAGCTTTGAGTTTCCGGTGGTCTGGGGAGCGGATCTGCAGTCAGAGCATGAGCGCTACCTGACCGAAGAGGTGGTTGGCGGGCCGCTGTTTGTCACCGATTATCCGGCTGACATCAAGGCCTTTTACATGCGTCAGAACGACGACGGCAAGACGGTGGCGGCGATGGATCTGCTGGTGCCGCGGGTTGGCGAGATCATCGGCGGCAGTCAGCGGGAAGAGCGTCTCGATCTGTTGGAACAGAAGATGGTCGCTTGCGGCATCGATCCGCGAAGCCTCTGGTGGTATCTCGACAGCCGCCGCTGGGGCAGCTGTCCGCACGCCGGATTCGGGCTCGGTTTTGAGCGGCTGCTGATGTACGTCACCGGCATGGAGAATATCCGCGACGTGATCCCTTTTCCGCGCACGCCGGGCAATGCACATTTTTAACTTTCGAGGTGCCAGACGTGAGGCAAAAGGTGGGAGGGTCTGATTTTAAATGCAAATGGCCAACGATAGGAACGGAAGCAAGATGGTGGAATACAAGGTCGTCGAAACCAGCCTGGTAACGGACGAGGCCCTGGAAACGATTCTCAACGAGTGGACCGCGTCCGGCTGGCATTACGAAAGCATCCAGTTCGCTATGCGCGAGGCCAGCAAGCGCCCGGCCATGGCCTTTGTACTCTTTACCCGCCCGGCCGACTGAGTCAGTCGTCCCAGTCTTCGATTTCGCGGTAGATGATGGTCTTTTTGGGATCGGAGGAGGGCGTTGCGCCGCAGAGTTCGCAGGCCGGCTCCAAAGGTTCGTCTTCAAAAAACTCCTCAGAGCCGAGTTCGATGGGTTTGCCGGTGCAGGTGCAGTACCATTTGCGATAGATGCTCATAGGGCCTCCTCAACGGTTCAACGAAGGGTTGCTCCTTGTGCCGGCCGCAACCGAGGGTCGATGCCACCTACAGACACTATAGCAAAAGACAGCTGATCGGTCCCATGAATAACGCGGGGCGGAAAATACGCGCCCCATCGGCTGACGGGTTTTCGCAATTGGCTCTCGACTCGCCCGAGGTTTTCAGTAGATGAGGCCGGTCTTTTTTCGCACCTTGCGCAGGGTTTTCGAAGCGGCGTAACGG
>JAUWLU010000198.1 GCA_030613545.1 Desulfuromonadales bacterium | reverse complement strand
GAAAACCAATTATAAGGTTTTCGGTGGCTATAGCGCAGGGGTCACACCTGTTCCCATCCCGAACACAGAAGTTAAGCCCTGTTGCGCCGATGATACTGCATGGGTGACTATGTGGGAAAGTAGGTCGCTGCCGAAATTATTTTAAGGCCCATCTCTTACGAGGTGGGCCTTTTTTTTTGTTCTGACGCACATTATAAAAAAAGCGGCGCTTCCCGATTGGGGCGCCGCTTTTTTTAGTGATAACCGTTTAAATTAGGCTTCCGCTTTCCAGTGTCCATGAAGATTGCAATATTCACGGGCGACGACCTTGTCCGCGGTGACCGCAAAGGTCGCTTCGGGCTTATCTCCCGGCTTTAGTTCTTGGCGGTAGACTTTGTTGTCGGCAATCAGCTCGATCCACTGAATGAAGTGCTTCTCTTCCATGGGATGAGCTACGCTGCCAACCTTGACGGTTACGCCCGAGGCACTTTTCTCGATTACAGGAACGTGTTTCTCGGTAGCGGCATCGACCGTGTTTTCAGCTAGCAGTGCCATTGGCGCACCGCAACAGACCAACTCACCGGGGCCGGCCTGAAAAACTTCTACAATATTGCCACAGGCGGCACATTTGTAAATTTCCAATTGATTAGCCATTCAAATCCTCCACTGCAGATTTCAGTTAGTAATTTTCCCCAAGCAATTCAAAATGCTCTTGTTTGTGCGCGCAGGCAGAGCACTCAATGGGGGCCTCAAGGTTTTCATGCAGATAGCCGCAATTGCGACAGCGCCAAACGGTAGTCTCTTCGCGTTTGAAGACCCGACCGTTCTCAATGTTTGCTAAAAGATTGAGATAGCGTTTCTCGTGCTGCTTCTCAGCCACGGCAATCGCCAAGAAGATGTCGGCAATATCGTTGAAACCTTCAGCACGTGCTGTATCGGCAAATCCGGGATACATCTGGGTGTATTCGTAATTCTCGCCGCCAGCTGCTGCTTTCAAATTGTCAGCGGTGCTGCCGATAACACCCGCCGGAAATGCCGCACAGATCTCAACTTCGCCCCCTTCAAGTAGTTTAAACAGGCGCTTGGCATGCTCTTTTTCCTGGTCGGCAGTTTCCGTGAAAATTGCGGAAATTTGTACAAAACCGTCTTTTTTGGCCTGGCTGGCAAAATAGGTGTAGCGGTTGCGGGCCTGACTTTCGCCAGCAAATGCAGTCAGGATGTTCTTTTCAGTTTTAGTCCCTTTCAGTGACATTACAGACCTCCTTGTGCGTGGTGATTGCCAATGTTGGCATAAGCCAAGTTTAGCACATCTATTTTAATCTACAAATAATGAGTATTTGGTCAAGTATTAGATAAGGCTTTGGAGCATTTTAAGCAAAAAAAACGCGCCGTCAGGAGGGAAACCGGCGCGCCAAAAACTGATCTGGGCGAAACCCCTTTAATCTCTACTGATATACTACCAGGATGGTCACAGATTGGCAAGGATTATTTAAATATTTAAATTATTTAAATATTCGAAGGTCATGCGGTGGTTTGGCGGATACAGAGGTATGGGCTGCCAAAAGGTGCGGAGCCGGGTTTAGCAAATACAGGGGGGCTAGGGGGGTGTATCGAGGCCCCAAAAAGAGAACAAGGGGTTAGGCGGTGTCGCCTAACCCCTTGTTGTTACTGGAGCCGCCCATCGGATTTGAACCGACGACCTACGCATTACGAGTGCGTTGCTCTACCAGCTGAGCTAGGGCGGCATTTTTTCGGTGTGAATGGGATCGTTAGGGTGCGGATGTCCTGCTTGGGATGCGGTCGTGAACAGGTCAGATGCCCCGGACGATAGAGGTTTTTACCTTGAAAGGGCGTGACTGTCAAGCGGAACCTTTACCCTGGGGGCCGAGAGAAGAACGACGCCACCATAGAGGAAAGATTGATAAGAATGTGTTGGCAAAAAATCTTTCGACGCCTATTGATCGATCGTTCTGGAGGCCAATAAATCGAATATAAAAGCGGCAGGGAGCCGCAAACTCCCTGCCGCGCGGAATGGCGGTATTGATCTGACTTAGCCGAGGATCGCCTTGAGGTCCTCGTCCGGGGTGGTGATGGGGCCGATGTTGAACTTCTCCACCAGGAAGTTAAGGACGTTGGGGGTGATAAAGGCCGGCAGACTGGGGCCGAGCTTGATGTTCTGGATGCCGAGGTGCAGCAGGGTCAGCAGGACGACCACCGCCTTCTGCTCGTACCAGGACAGATTTATGCTCAGAGGCAGGTCATTGACCCCGCATTCGAAGGCCTCGGCCAGGGCCACGGCGATCTGGATGGCGCTGTAGGCGTCGTTGCACTGGCCGATGTCGAGCAGCCGCGGAATGCCGCCGATGTCGCCGAAATCGAGCTTGTTGAAGCGGTACTTGCCGCAGGCCAAGGTCAGGATCACGCAGTCCTTAGGTACCTTCTCGGCGAACTCGGTGTAGTAGTTGCGGCCCGGCTTGGCGCCGTCGCAGCCGCCGAGGAGGAAGAAGTGCTTGATCGCGCCGGACTTGACCGCCTCGATGATTTTGTCGGCCACGCCGAGCACCGCGTTGTGACCGAAGCCGACCAGGATCTCCTTGCCCGGCGCTTCGGCCAGATCGGGGCTGGCCAGGGCCTTGTCGATGACCGCGCTGAAGTCGAAGCCGTCGATGTGGGTCACGTCGGGCCAGGCGGTGCAGCCCCAGGTAAAGAGCCGGTCCTTGTACGATTCGGCCGGTTTCTGGATGCAGTTTGTATTGAAGATGATGGCACCGGAGAACTGGGGCAGTTCCTTGGCCTGATCCTGCCAGGCGCCGCCGAAATTGCCGGCCAGGTGGGCGTACTTCTTCAGGCCCGGATAGCCGTGGGCGGGGAGCATTTCGCCGTGGGTGTAGACGTTGATGCCCTTGCCCTCGGTCTGCTTGAGCAGCTCCTCGAGCATCTTCAGGTCGTGACCGGAGACCAGGATCCCCTTGCCGGCCTTGGTGCCGGTATTGACCGGGGTCGGCACCGGATGGCCGTAGTTTTCCACGTGCGCCTCATTGAGCAGGCCCATGGTGGCCAGATTCTGTTTGCCGCACTCCATGGCCAGGTTGACGAAATCCATCAGGCCGAGGTCGGGATCACAGGTGGCTGCCAGGGCCTGATGGAAGAAAGCCAAAACCTCTTCGTTGGTTTTGCCGAGGATCTGGGCGTGATCGGCATAGGCGGCCATGCCTTTGAGGCCGTAGATGAGAATCTCAATGGCCGAGCGGACGTCCGGATCGTTGTGCAGGGTTTCGATGCCGACCTGTTCGCCCTGCTTGACCAGATCCGCCGCCGGGGTCCAGGACATGGGACCCTTGTCGGCCGCTTCGGCGCCGAAAAAGGCCTTGATGCGGTCGAACAGCGAGCTCTTCTGTTCGTGGCCTCCGGCCTGCAGGAACAGCTCGCGGGCCTTGTCTTTCATTTGCGCACACTTCTGGATCGCCGCTGTAAGATGCTTGGGGTCGAAGTCGACGTTGGTCACCGTGGCGAACAGCCCTTCCAGCATAAAGATGTCGATGGCCGGATCTTTGGCGCCCAGTTTTCTCGCCTCACTGGCGTAGCAGGCCAGACCGCGCAGGCCGTAAAGCAGGTTGTCCTGCAGGGCGGCAACGTCCGGCTTCTTGCCACATACCCCCATTTTGGTGCATCCGGTGCCTTTGGCAGTTTGTTCACATTGATGGCAAAACATGGCGCCTCCTTTTGGCTTGGTGTCTCGATTGAATACCCGGTCGATTCGGCAATATCGTTTAGCGTCGTGGCAGTAGGTTAGCGTGCTCGGTTTCTACGGAAGTTGACCAATATCAACTTTTATCGTTTCTTAGGTACACCCAGCGAGTTTAACAAGTATTAAGCAAATGTCAGCTGCGCTTGGCAGGGAACGACAAAAGGATTATTGGGAAAACAGCTATTGAATTAATGGGTGGGTCTGTATGGAGAGTCGCTTGGCCGGGTTGTCCAGAGGTTGAGAGGATGTCGCTGTCGGTAGCGCCGGGTGTTCCGTTGAGATCCGGGGTGAAGCAGTGCCTGGCGATTGCAGCGGGGCAGAGGGCGCGAAAATAGGTTCGGCTCTTGCGGGGAGGTTCAGGTCGATTGGCAGCCGGGTAGCTGTGGATTGAATGAGAGGGGGGCTCGTCGGCCAGCGCGACAGGCTGGGGGATTTAACTGCAATTCTTGCGTTACTGCGGCAGCCGGTTCAGCTGTTCGGCCAGCTCGCTCCAACAGCGTCGGCAGTAGAGGGACGGCAGGCCGAGCTTTTTGGCCTGCGA
>JAUWLU010000263.1 GCA_030613545.1 Desulfuromonadales bacterium | reverse complement strand
GCTCGGCAGGGACGCGACGATCGGATATTGCATCGAAGACGAGATGCCCCTTGGCATCGAACTGGTCTTGGGCGGCCTGAAGTTGTCCTGGGGGGTGGACAGCTACTTTGCTGAAATGGAGCGGCAGGTCGGCTTGCAGCTGGAAGAGATCGGCGGCGCTGCCGGGAGCGGATCGAACGGCTGAACGGCCCGCTTAGGCAGGGCGTTGCCCAGCGGCGGTGCCTTTCAGACTGCCAGACCGCGGGGTTGCAGGCAAAGGACGACAGAGGGTGGCGTAGCGATATTGCATATGCGTTATTGGGTTTTACCCGGCAGAACATGCTCCCCCTTGCGCAAGAGAAGCGGACCGCTGTTTTAAGCACCCAACTGTCGGAAGAGAGAGGGGGGGCGCGTCCCGCCGGTGTTGATGTTGACTGGTCAGGCAGACACCTGACACCTGACGCCCCACGGGTCTTCCCCTGTGAGTGTCGCCGATCGGAGGAGTAGATGACCAGCTTCAGCGGCTTGCTGGACGAAACCCTGGATGTTCTGCGCCAGACCATGACCACCATGGAGCCGCAGTTGCTGCTGCAGCAGGTCGGGCGGCTCGCCTATGTCGGTCGGGGCATCGCCCGGGTTCGAGGCCTGGAGACGGTTCGCAGCGAAGAGCTGCTGGCTTTTCCCGGTGGCGTGCTGGGGCTGGCCCTTAACATCGACTGCCGGGAAATTGGGGTGGCCATGCTCGGTGATTACAGCGCCTTGCAGGCCGGTGACGAGGTGGTCCGCACCGACCGGGTGCTCGACGTAGCGGTGGGCGAGGGGTTACTCGGCCGGGTGGTCGATCCCACCGGACAGGCGCGGGACGGAGGCGGACCGGTTCGCTATCATGAGCGGTGGCCGCTGGAACGACCGGCACCGGCTATCATGGAGCGGCTGCCGGTGACCGAACCGCTGATGACCGGCATCAAGGTGATCGACGCCCTGGTTCCCATCGGTCGCGGTCAGCGCGAGTTGATTCTCGGTGACCGACAGACCGGCAAGACGGCCCTGGCCGTCGACACCATCATCAACCAGCACGACAAGGGGGTGCTGTGTGTCTATTGCGCCATCGGCCAGCGGGCGTCCAGTGTCGCGTCGGTGGTGGCGCAGTTGCGGGAGCAGGGGGCCATGGATTACACCACGGTGGTGGTCGCCGAAGGGAACGACCCGCCCGGCCAGCAGTACATCGCCCCCTATGCCGCCACCACCATTGCGGAATATTTCATGGAGCAGGGGCGGGATGTGCTGGTGGTCTACGACGATCTGACCCGCCACGCCCGGGCCTATCGCGAGCTGTCCCTGCTGTTGCGCCGGCCCCCCGGTCGGGAAGCCTTTCCCGGCGATATCTTCTATATCCATTCGCGGCTTCTGGAACGGGCTACCCGGCTCAAGGAGCAAGGGGGGGGCGGTTCCCTGACGGCCTTGCCGATTATCGAAACCGAAGCCCAGAACCTTGCCGCCTATATCCCCACCAATCTGATTTCTATCACCGACGGCCAGATCTATCTGTCACCCGGGCATTTTCAGAAAGGGCTGCTACCGGCAGTCGACATCACCCGCTCGGTCTCCCGGGTCGGCGGCAAGGCTCAACTGCCCGCCTACCGCGCGGTGGTCGGCGATCTGCGTCTGGCCTATGCTCAGTTCATCGAACTGGAAGCCTTTGCCCGCTTCGGCACTCGACTCGATGAAGCGACCCGCCAGCTGCTGAACCGCGGCCGGCGGGTGCGCGCCGTACTCAAGCAGGGCCAGTGTGCGCCCCGCACGGCCGTCGAGCAGGTCATGGTTCTGCATGCGGTCAACTGTGGTCTTTTCGATAAAATTGCCGAATCGGAGATGGTCCAGGCCGAGGACCGGGTTTGCGAGGCGCTGGCGCTGGTGCCGGAGATTGCGGCCAGGATAGAGGGGGGCGAAAAACTCGCTGAAGACGATTTGCGGGCACTGCAGCAAGCCGCCGCCCGGGCCCTGAAGGAAGCACCATGAGCCAGGCCCTGCTGGCGTTGCAGCGGCGCATTCGCAGCGCCGACGATCTTTACACCGTAGTTCGCACCATGAAGACCATGGCTGCGGTCAATATCCACCAGTACGAACGATCGCTACGATCTCTGGACGATTATTACCGGACCGTGGAAATGGGCTTGCAGGCAGTTCTGCGTGATCGGCCCTTGGCTGGCTCCGCCAAACGGCCGAACCAGGCAGTGTTGCTGGTATTCGGTTCGGATCAGGGCATGGTCGGGCGTTTCAACGAACTGGTACTCGATGGGGTCGAAACGGTTTATCGCCAGGTTCGGCAGGAGGGTGGCCGCTGCCCGGTCTGGGCGGTCGGCGAAAAGGTTGCCGCAGGGCTCGCCCAGCGTCTCAAGGAGGCTGATGAATTCTTTCGTCCACCCTCCTCGGCCCTGGCGATCACCGGGGCCGTGCAGCAGGTGTTGCTACGCTTCGAGGCCTGGCGCAGCCAGCACGGCGAAACCCGTCTGGTGCTGTTTCATAATGCTCCCGCCATGGCCACCCATTATGAACCGCGGCAGGTTGAATTGCTGCCGCCCGACGATCAGTGGCTTGCCACCATGAGCGGCCGACGGTGGCCGGGGCGCTGCCTGCCGCTCTACTCCCCGCCTTGGCAGCCCCTGTTTGCCGCTCTGATCGCCGAGTATCTGTTCGTCTCGTTGTTTCGCGCTTTTGCCGCTTCCCTGAACGCGGAGAACGCCGCCCGGTTGGCAGCCATGCAGCGGGCGGAGAAAAACATCGAAGAGATGCGCACTGCCTTTCGAGCCGATTATCATACCCTGCGCCAGAACAGCGTGACCGAAGAACTGTTCGATGTGATTGCCGGCTTTGAGGCCTTGGTCGAGGCACCGGAGGACAGCGAGTTGTGAACCTGGGCGGCTTATAAAAACGGACCTATAACCCATATATGATGGCGTCGCAAAAAGTCCACCCTACTACGTTGCAGCGCTTTTTCAGGACTTCGACATACTATATGTATGCCTTCACCCCTGAAAAACCACTACGCCTTGTAGGTCGAAATTTTTGCTTAGCCATCTCATGAGTTTTTG
>JAUWLU010000396.1 GCA_030613545.1 Desulfuromonadales bacterium | reverse complement strand
TGCTCTGTGAAGTGACCAATGCTGACGGCAGCCTGGCTCGCCTGCCGGAGATTGTCGATTTTGCTCTGCGGCGCTATCTGCCAGTGATGACCGTTGCCGATCTGGTCAATTACCGGTTGGCGATGGAGCGCAAGGCAAGCTAGTTTCCGTCCGGAAACGGTCCTTTTCCGCCTTGGCTGTGTCAAACTGCGGGCTTGTTTGTGACTCGGGCCCTCCATGGCCCTCGCCCTTCGGGCAGCCAGAGGCTGTCCCATTCAGCTGTCCTGCGGAATGGTGCGGCGTACCGATGTACGCCTCCGCGCAAGCCCTTGATTTCGTAGCCAAGACAAAAAAATCCGCGATTCGCATATGGATAATGACCCCGTGCCCCTCCGGGGTTTCCGGATGGGCACTAGCTAGTTTATCGGCATGGGAGGGAGGCAGTTGATATCCCAGACTCAGTTGATGCTCTTTGCGGTGACCTCGGTGGTGCTGATCTTCACGCCGGGGCCCGATATCATCTACGTCATGACTCGCGGCGTGGCCCAGGGGCGCAAGGCGGCCCTGGCGGCCGCTGCCGGTTTTAGCCTGGGCAACTTCGTGCATATCTTCTTTGCCGTGGTCGGCCTCTCGGCCCTGCTGGCCTCCTCCGCTCGAGCCTTTCAACTGGTCAAGTATGCCGGCGCCCTGTATCTCATCTATCTTGGCATTCGTATGTTTCGCAGCAAGGCCGACCTGGCCGCTGCCGGTGAGTTAAAGCCTCTGCAGGGGCGCACCATCTTTGTCCAGAGTATTATCGCCAATGTGCTTAACCCCAAGGTGGCGGTCTTTTTTCTCGCCTTCTTTCCCCAGTTTCTCGACAAAGAACAAGGTTCCCTGCCCCTGCAGATGTTGTTGCTCGGCACCTTTTTCGTCGTTTTGACCCTGATCTGTTTCGGCCTGGTCGGAATCTGCTCCGGAACCATCGGCGCCTGGTTGCAGGGCCGGCCGGCTATCGGCAGTCGCCTCGGCCGGGCAGCTGGCAGCGTGCTGGTGCTGCTTGGTCTGCGGCTTGCCTGGCCCGAAGCACGCTAGTCTGCCCGTCAAACCTTGATGCTTTCGCAAAAAGTCATGAGATGGCTAAGCAAAAATTTCGAGCTACAAGGCGTAGTGGTTTTTCAGGGGTGAAGGCATACATATAGTATGTCGAAGTCCTGAAAAAGCACTGCAACGCTGTAGGGCGGACTTTTTG
>JAUWLU010000113.1 GCA_030613545.1 Desulfuromonadales bacterium | reverse complement strand
CAGCGTTTTTTCAGGACTTCGACATACTAATATGTATGCCTTCACCCCTGAAAAACCACTACGCCTTGTAGGTCGAAATTTTTGCTTAGCCATCACATGACTTTTTGCGAAAGCATCAATCGATGGTGGGCAGGCTCTCAATGATCTGCCGGGTGATCGCCTGTTTATGGGAATAATTGATCGGGGCAGGGGAAAGGAGCCCGACGATAAAATATTCCTCATTTTCCGTGGGGGTAACGAACCCGACGATCCTGCGGCGGTCGAAATCGAGGTCGACCCATATCAGCTTGCCGGCATCGGCATCCATTTTTTCCAGCTGCTCGACGGAACAGACCAGTTCGGCACCGGTGCATTCAAACCCCCTGCCGGGGATCCTTCCCCGGCTGGCAATAATAAAGCCTTGCGAGTCCACGACGAATGCGGCTTCGGACCGGGTCACCTCCATGCACCAGGAGAGACAATCCTCCCAGCTGGTGAAGCGAGGTGGCAGAGACAATTTTTCTTCAGGGTCAGCACCAGCGGGAGGGATATCTTGAATGCTTTTGAGTCGCGGTTCAACCATCGGCAGGGTTTCCCGCGATAACCTCAGGAATTCCTGCTCACCCTCCGGAAGAATCTTCGGTTGGGGCGTCGGGACGGGTAACAGCCTGGTGAGGATCTGCTGCGCATGTTTCAGATCATACGAGTGCGCGCTGTTGTCTTTCATCGGTTTCTCCTGCAACACCACCCAGACTCTGGATGATACTCTTGATTTCGGTGGCCAGACTCTCGAAACGGATCGCTTCAGGGGGATATTTGCCCGATAAGAAGGCGACGGGCAACCCTTTTTCGCTTGCCAGGCTGAAGACATCAGATCGCGGCATGTTGGTTTCCAGTACACCGCTCAGGGACGACCAGACCGTATTCATGACGGTGAAGGATACATCCTTTTCCAACTGAACCATGTTGGCCAGGATGCCCAGCAATTCCAGCTTCTGATTCTCGTTCTCCTTGACGTGCTGCAGAACCCGCAGGGTTTGCGAGATTGTTCGCAGGGCCAGTGGTTCCGCCTGCAACGGCAGCAGGGCATGGGTACTGACGGACAGGGCCGCCCTGGTGATCTGGCCTAACCCGGAAGGGGTATCGATGATGATGTAACGGAACTTGTCCGCCAGAGTGGCAAGGATTTCCTCCAGCAGGGTTGAAGAATGGAGAAAGTCTTCATAGATTGCCACATCCAGGGGATCCAGGCACCCCCTCGGCAGAATCGACAGGCACGGAAGTTTTGTCTGCATGACCACGTCATCGATAGATGACAGCTTCATGATGTATTCCGCAAGCCCTTTCCATTCGGTATCGCTGCGGCCAAGGGAAAAGCCGATTGCTCCGAGAGGATCCATGTCAACCAGGAGGGTCGGTTCCTGCCCTTCCGCCAGTGCGACGGCCAGATTCAGGGCAATGGTCGTCTTGCCGGCACCCCCCTTGGAGCTTACAATGGAAATGATATTTGCCATTTCGTTCTCCTCCAGTTTACAGCTTTTCCGTGAGTGCTCGGACGGTTGGGATCATGCTGGAGATTTTAGTCTTGACCACGCCCAGCTTGCCCGTTTCGTTGAAGGCAACGGCCAGAAAATGCCTGCGCTCGGGGTCGGTTGCCTGAACCAGCAGCGACAGACCGGCGCCTTCCATGAACGTCACCCGGGTCGCCCCCATGCCGAGTGTTTCGGAGGTTTCCAGCGAGGTCGTGACCCACTCGGCTACCGTTGCGGAGAGGGCTTCCTCTTTCAGTCCGGAATGGTCTGCCTTGTGGAAAGCCAGCAGTTTTCCCGAGGTGTCTGCCACAAAGGAATATACGTAGCCAGACAGCAGGGAGAGCTTTTGCAGAATTTCTCCGTTGCAGGCCCTGGATGCCCCATCTTCAACCGATTCCACGGGGGGCGGGCCGTCGGCTGCCGAGCTCGCCCCGGTGCTCCCAAGGGCTTCGCTGAGCGGAAAGGTCAGGCTGGCGTCTACCGCCATTTCACCCTTGCTGGCCTGGATGACCATCATGGGGTCGCTCATGAGAGAAGAGAGGGCGCTGCGAATGTGAGCCAGGAGGCATTTCCGGAGAGTGGCATGAGTGATGAGCCCAGCCTCCTCCAGAAGTGCGCCGAGTTTTTTCGACTTGCCCGGGGCGCTATGTTTTTGCACGATTTCCTTGAGCCTGTCTTTGGGCACCTGGCCAATTTGCTCGAGAAAGAAAGCGAAGTTTTCGGTTTGATTTTTGCTGACCGCCCATGCGATGCGCCCGTCGCGCACGACGATCATGCCGACCTGTTCCTTTGCTCTCATGGCGCGCAGCACACCGCTCCATTGTCTTTCGGCCGCAGATGCCAAGGCATCGGCGACGGGCTGTCCATCAATTGAGTTCATTTCCCTGCTCGTTCACTCCGGGTTCAGTTTTCAGCAGCGCTGGACAGTGTTTGTCCTGCTTTTCCGTGGCTGCCGCGATAGGAAAATCAGATCGGCGCTGCCCTCCCCGGAACCGGGGCATACGCTGCGTCAGGGCATGATTTCCCGTTGGACCGTTATTTTTTCACCACGACGAATTCGCCGTATGCGTCTCCGACCTCGATCCCTTTGGTCTGATGACAGACATAGGTATCCATTCCGTCGGGATAAGGCTCCGCATAAGCCAGATCAAAGAAGGCCTGGCACAACCCCCGGAGCATGAAGCCCCGCAGCCCTTGACCGCCGCTGTCCGCTTCGTAGTAGTCAAAGGCGCGAACAATCATTTTTTCCGCTTCTTTAAGCTGGACGATGCCTGATTTTGCCCAGCCCCAGGCTGTGAAGGCGGCGAAAGCTCCGCGCAGGATATCCTTTTCGTCTTCAGTCACCATCGGCATGACAACCTCACTGAAAATATCCGAGGTGATGATGCCGCAGCCGGTATGGTAGCCGCATTCATAGGCTGCTCTGACAAGGCCTGCCTCCACCTCGGCCTTTCTTTCGGGGGGCGCAGCCGCCATTATCCTTTCCGAAAAGGCATTCAAGAGTGAAACAGGCAGGAGATTCACCAACACTTCATATTCGGGTATCAAACCCTTTTCGTTGCTCTGAACTTGGATCTTGGCCAGGGCCTTTACCACCGTATCGCGCATCACCGTCATGAATTATGCCCTCCTTTATTACAATGCCGTTACTACAAACGTGCTTTCCGGTTCGCCGGTTACCATGCTCGCCGTCTCGGTGGTCGCGTAGCTTTTCGGCGGCTTGTTGAAGGCGGCGGAGAAAATGGCTGAGATAAAGCCGCAGGTGAGATGGTTTATCGGTTTGCCGTGCGCTCCCCATTTCCTGGTCCACCCTTCATCGACGTGGCTGCTGGAAAGCCGGACTTCCCCGCCCCTTTCATCCCCGGTGATGTGCATTTTCCCCAGGCCGAAGGTGGAAAAATATTCTTCCCCGGCTCTGCATCTGTCCTGAGCCGAGGTCAGGGAATTTTCCCGGAAATAGTCGTCAAAAATTTCTCTCATGCTCTCTTCGACCACGTCGCAGAGAATCTGCGGGCCGCCGATGTCGCCAAGGTCTTCCACCAGCTTTGTGATCAAGGCCAGGTAGTGGTGAGAGTGCATTACCACCCCATGTCCGTTCAAAGAGTGGCGATTGGTCGTATTGTCCATGGTGAATTCAAGTTTCAACGCCATTGAATAGCTCTCCTAGAAAGATTGGCCGAGTTCGGTGAAGAGTTTTTTCGTTTTGTGCCGGATGACACCCAGCTTGGAGGCATCCGGGGTGATAATGGCCGCCACCGCGTCGCCAACCGGTCGACACATGATGACTGCCCGGCCGTATTCGATGAACATGTCCTGAAAGCTGTTGACGTTCAATTCGCCCCCCATCTCCTCAACGCCGTTGATGGCGTGGGCAAGAGAGGCACCCAGTTCCTCGATGTTGACCCTGGAGCTGCTGCCTGCGGATTCAATGACGAAACCGTCTCTGCCGATAACGACCACGGCATCCACACCGGGAACCTCCAGCAAACTGTTCATGACTTCACTTGACTCTCGTCCTGCCTGTTCCATTGAAAGACTCCTTTTTTCAAGCTCTGTATTTTGGTGCATCGTTTTTTCATTTGCCCGGGTGTCCAGCAGCGTTACCGCCTCAAGTATTGCGTGTTGCACGGAAAGGCCGATGGTTTTTTCGGCGCACCCAACGTCGGGCAAAAAACGAAAGGTGCCCTGTTCCCAGCCAAGAAGATCGGCGAACCCTTCAATTCCCGACAGGTTGCCCGAAACGGCGGAGACCAGTTCCTCGGCAACAAAATAGACGCTCCCTTCCTCGTTGCCAGGGTGCCGCACCAACTTGATCACGCCTCTTTTGCAACTTAAAGAAAGAAATTGCAAAAGGTTGGTGATATTGGTCAGGGAGAGATCTCCGGTCAGGCCGTTGTTGGTCTGCTCTTGAATCAAGGTATGTGCTGATTGCTGAAGCATGGCAAGACCTTCTCTTGAGGCAAGCGGCAATTCATAACCAATTGCTTTTTGCCGTTCTTTTTCGGTGAGGACCGTAAATTCAGGCACATGCATTGGGCAAATCGCGCCGGCGTTCGTCTATTGAACCTACTGGCTTGTTGCCGATCGGGAGGAGTCGCCCGGGTCTTTCCCGAGGGAGGCCTGCCGTTTTCCTCTGCAGTTGTTTGCCGCAGAACTTGGAGAAGAGACAGGTGCCCGCTTCGTCCTTATTTGAATACCAGCATGGTGGCGGTCTGGTTGATGTGGCCGATGTACTGTTCCCCATAAGTGCTGAAGCCGATGGTCGGGAAGGACGAAAACAGTTTCCCGTAGTCCTGGGTAAGGTTCTTTTGGGTAAGCTCCAGGGTCCTCAGGATGCAGTTGAAATTGATAATGCCGGAAATATCTCCCAATTCTTCTCGCGCCTGTTCGAGGGCCTGCTGGGTGTCATCGAGCATGTCGGTGGACTCCAGCAGGGAAAGCTCCATTCCTTCCATGACGCCGCAATAGAACAAGATGCTGGAATCCTTGATCTGTTGCGGGCTGCGAACATAGGGCTCGCCATCAATGATCAGGCCGACTGGATTATGCATGAAGTGCGCGGGAGCTTCTTCGACAGAGGTACCGATTTCCGCGGCATAGCTGATGGCGGCGGGTTGGCCGTTGAACTCGATGACCTCCCTGCGGCTTTCGTCGGCTTTGGTGACCTCCAGGGTTTTCCCCAGGTCGCGAAAACTCTGGGTTTTGATGAAGGTAAAATCGACACCAGGCTTGAGCAGCGCCAGAATGGCGGCATTTTGATAACTTTTGCCGTGGGCATAGACATGCGTCGCGGCAAACTTCAGGTCATCCCCTGCCGAGCCACCGATAAAGGTGACATTGGACAGGTCGCCGACGCTATCTATAAATCCTTCTTCTGCCCCGGACAGCCCGTCAATCAGAACAATTCCAACATGTTCGGTAGGATCAATTTCATACATCGGCGTATTGAAATGTTTTTCAAACGCTTGGAAGGCGCTGTTGAGGGCTTGGTCGTCCCGAAGATTTTCAACAACTTGGATGTTCATGTCTTTAATGGCTTCGGCAGAAAAGGCCATGGCCACGATGGCATTGTCGAGCATCTGGCCACTGACGATTTCCCCCGCCGTGGAGCAGCCGAAAACCTGCGCCGCTGGAAAGGCATCCTGCATTATTCGGCAGATACTCTCCGGGGCATATTTTGTCGAAGCGAAAAACAGCACCATCTTTGGGTCGCAGGCTGCGAACTCCTGAGCGATCTCATTCACACTGGCTTCAGCGGTATTCTTGTGCGAAAAAGCGGTTTTGATATGCATGGTGACCTCCTAAAGACAAAAGCGATCAAATGGCTTATTTGAACATCTGCATCATACGTTCGAGCTTCAGGATGACAGCGGGATCGTCCTGGGATTCCGGAGTATAATTTTTTGGATTGATTCCTTTGAGCATCAGCTTGGTTTTTAATACCCGTTCAAGCATGGGGTTGTCCTTGGCCCTCTGGTTCAGAATCAGATCGATCATCTGCCGAATTTTGCCTGCCATGTGGAACCTCCTTTTCAAAGATTGATGGCGTCGCAAAAAGTCCGCCCTACTGCGTTGCAGCGTTTTTTCAGGACTTCGACATACCCTATGTATGCCTTCACCCCTGAAAAACCACTACGCCTTGTAGGTCGAAATTTTTGCTTAGCCCTCTCATGACTTTTTGCGAAAGCATTTCATCGCAATTTTGTAAAAGCACTGCCAGGAAACCGATCGTCTGGCAGACACAGCGTTCGTTTTCTTCCCGGGCCGGGGCTTCGCCGGCAACAGGGTGGTGTTGGGGTACGGTTTCAGCGGTGTTGAAAACAAAAAAGTCCACCTTCAGACCGAAGATGGACCATTATTTAACCTGGCTGATTTCTTCGGTAACCTGGCAGTCCTTCTACGAAGGATCCATGGTTTTGCGTCCCCGTATTACTACGGGTTTGCTTTTATCGGAAAATCTTATTTAAAGATTATGATTAGTTGTATTCCAATTAAAAATAATGTGTCAACAAAAAAATTAACTTTGTTAATAAAAAACTTCACTTTTTCGTGAGAGAACGGGAATCAGACAGGCTGCATGGGGAAAAAGTCTCTTGAAAATGCAGGCGTTGCGGGCCAGGGATCAATCCGGCAGGGACCCCTTCGGGTCAAGTTGCCGTTATCACGGCCTTTTTTTGTAATAGGTGCAGTGGCCGGAGCGGGGGGGGGTAGCAGGTGGCGGGTTGCCGGGCGGTCGACGTGGCAGTGGTGCCCGGCTGGCTTTTTCATGGGGCGGATTCGGGGGATTCAGCTGACAGCCTGGGGAGGGAACAGCTCGAAAAACGGTTGATGCGGACCGGCTGCCGGCCGGCCGATGATGGCCAACGGCCCGGCTAAGCTTGATGGCGTCGCAAAAAGTCCGTCCTACTGCGTTGCAGCGTTTTTTCAGGACTTCGACATACCATATGTATGCCTTCACCCCTGAAAAATCACTACGCCTTGTAGGCCGAAATTTTTGCTTAGCCATCTCATGACTTTTT
>JAUWLU010000170.1 GCA_030613545.1 Desulfuromonadales bacterium | reverse complement strand
ATTGGCTCTTTTCGGCCAACTGTTCGATGTTCATTTCTTTTGCTTCGCGTAGTTGACGCAGCTTGGCTCCGATTTTGTTCTCGGCAGACATCCTGACTCCTTTTGGGGACGGTGTTTTGGGCAGAAAAACAGCAGATAGTTGATCGTTCCAAAGCCCGAATTCCAGATTGAGTTAAATACGTTGTCCGGTACCTGATATTGATAGCCGTATGTTTCGGCCACTAATGTCTTTCGAAATTGATGCTTTCGCAAAAAGTCATGAGATGGCTAAGCAAAAAATTCGATCTACAAGGCGTAGTGGTTTTTCAGGGGTGAAGGCATACATATGGTATGTCGAAGTCCTGAAAAAGTGCTGCAACGCAGTAGAGCGGACTTTTTGCGACGCCATCAAAATTTGCAGTAAAAACTCAAGGCTTTCAGGATCAGCCTGAGGTTGTAACCGATTGCTGCCATCAGGGCGAAAATTTTGTCCCCCAATCGTCCCGCAGTGGTTGCAGCCAGGCCGGTCTTTAGTTTTCTGGTGTCCGATAGCACTTCGACCCTAGATCTCTTTGGTATCCGCTTCATCTGCCGGGCATGAGCATAGCGATCTGCTTCGGGAACGCTTGTGCCTCTTTGTGCTGAAAACTCTGGCGAAGGTAGATGCCCTGCATTTTCGCCTGACGGACCAGACTTTCCCGACTCCGGCAAACAACTTCGCATCGGTCGGATGACTAATTGCCTTGGGTTCAGCCGTGGTATCAACAATGACCCGTTTCAAGCTGGTCTGCTTTACAGTGCCCACATCAAGACCGACAGCCTGCAAGGCAGCAAATAAAACAACAAGGATGCCATAACCTGCCCGATCCGTCGAAAATCGTCAAGATAGAAGTTTGTTTCCAATGGTGTTTTGTTTTGATTGACGGATTCAACGGGCAAGCTCCTAGAGCCCTGTGCGGATAGCCCTGCCTTCTAATTCTGATGCTTTCGCAAAAAGTCATGAGATGGCTAAGCAAAAATTTCGGCTTACAAGGCGTAGTGGTTTTTCAGGGGTGAAGGCATACATATGGTATGTCGAAGTCCTGAAAAAACGCTGCAACGCAGTAGGACGGACTTTTTGCGACGCCATCAATTCTGGCTCTTTGGGCTGCTGTTCGCGTTGCGTCTTCTCGACTTAGCTCAAGCCAGGCCTGCGTCGGCGCGTCTTCTCAGCAACTAAAATTCCTCAGAATTGATTGTCACGATTAACCGGATAGGACACCAGGGAAACGATCCTGGGTGTTGAAGGGGCAGTTAAAATGCGTAGTCCTGCTCAGGTTGTTTCCGGTGCTGCTGCCGGTATTGTCGCTTCATTAATCATCTGCAGGAAACTTACAGTGAGGTCCGGGTGCAGTTCGCTGCCGGATAGATCGGCCAGCATTTTGCTGACTCTGCCGGCGTCCATGGCTTCACGGTAGGCGCGTTTGGTGCGCAGGGCGTCGAAGATGTCGGCTATGGTAGTCATGTGGCTGCACAGATGCTGCTGCCAACCCTTTCTGGCCGCAGGGTAGCCGGTCAGGTCGTATTTCATGTGGTGTTCGTAGGCCGTCACTATCGCCAGTTGCGGTACCCCCGGTGTACTGAGCAGATACTCCGCGCCCCGCACAGGGTGCAAGCGGATCATCTGCCATTCCTCTTCGCTGGGTTTGCCGGGCTTGTTGATGATATCGACAGGCAGGAACAGCTTGCCGATGTCGTGCAGCAATGCTGCAATGCCGATATCGTGCAGCAAGGGGCCTTCGAGTCCCAGACGGCGGGCGTGGGCCAGGGTGAGCAGGCAGACGTTGGTCGAGTGGGTGAAGGAATACTGGTCCTGCTGATGCAGGGGGAAAATGGCCAGCAGGGGGTTAAGTTCCTGATCGAGGGCCTGCAGAAAGTGAGCGATGATCTCCTTCAGACCGATTACGCTGAGGGAGCGTTTCTTGCCGGCTCCAGAGCAAATTTCCGCTAGTCGGTCCCGTTCACATTGCAGCAGGTTGTTCTCAGTGGGCGGCCGGCTAACTCTGGTTGCACTTGCGCCCTGACCGACCCTCGACATGTCGATACTGCCGAAACGTAAGTTGGCGCTGTTCTGCGGTGATTGAGGGGGCTCCTGGCGCTTGGCCAGCAACAGAATCAGTTGCAGAAGTTCCGGTTCGCTAATGGCCCCTCGCAGGCTGAGGTGTTCGATGCCGCGGTTTTTCAGCGCGTCGACGAAACGAATGGTATGCAGGTTCGAAGGCAAAGGGCTCCCGCCAAGGATGATGTTCTGGTCGATGAGCAGGATATCGATTCGAGTCTGGGCGTCCAGCAGCGACCTGACCAGTTCAAGGGCCTTGCTGCCCAGGCGGCTTACCTGCGGATGGTGCGGACTGTAAAGGTCAACATTGGCAGCGGCCGTCACCAGCAGACGGAAAAAGTCTTGCCATGCCGCAGGCTGTTTTTTATTCATGGTGACCCTTTTAACAGTTCTGCCCGGGCCTGTCGAACCAGGCGGGCAAGTGTCGGCCGTTTTATGCTGGAAAGTCGGCTGAGCAGGGTTGCGATATCCTCAGGCGAAAAATGATGCAAACTGCGCAGAATGCGTTGACGCAAGCGCATTTGCCGGCGGGGATGCCATAGGCTGAAAGTGAGAAACTGATTCTCGAGGTGGGGTAATAAATCTTTTCTGCCCTGTTCAACCAAAGAATCGAGAGCTGCAAATTTCAAATGCAACCCCTGCATGGAAAGGTTCCTGTCGCCAAATATGGCCAAAAGGGAGGACCTGACCGTGGAATCCTGGCTGTGCCGGGCCATTTTTACCGCAGAGAGGCGGCGTTGATGGTCGGGCTGTGCCAATTCCTCAAGAAGATGACAGTTGCCTTGCGGATCCTAGAAAACAAGAGCCGTTTTCAGCACCTCTTGACGGACTTTTTCATGAGGATGATGCCACAAAGGGTTGATCTCGGTCATGGAGGAAGGGTCTTCCAGTCGGCGCAGAATGATGATCAGATTTCTCAGGTAGTACCAGCGCCCGTCCTTGAGCCGTGCCACCGTCTGCTCTTTGATTGCCATGCCCTGGTTGACCAGGCAGTTCATATAAAATTGGCGCAGGGCGCGATTCGACTCGACAGCCAGGCGGTCGAGCAAGGGGCCAATGGCGGCTTGACCGATGTGTTCAAGCAGGCGGGCGAACTCTCGAAAGGCGTTTTTCCCCCAAGCTTGCAACCTGTCAAAGACCTGCGAAATATAAACCGGTGCTTCAAGTTCTGTGCGTAATTCCTGAAACCAGGCGGGGTGTTCGGCCGCACATTGATTTGTGAGAGGGGGCAGCCGCGAATAGATTTCAGCCAATGAGGCAAAATCGCCGGTATCGAGAAAGTGACCACACAGGTGCTGAAGAGCCTGTTTAAATGTCTGATTTTTGTCTTCACCGCAACCGGTTCGGGCCAGTTCAAAAACGATATCGCTGACCTTGCTTTCCAGCGGTTGCTGACTAAAGGACGATTGCCAGAAGTGAGCGTCAGTTTGGGCAGCTGATTTAAGACCGGCAGGGATTTCGATCAGCCGCAGGGTTTCGCTGTATTCGCCGGGAATAAAACTTTCCGACTCGTCCTTTGCATAGAGGGGGCTCAATAACTGCTCGGAACCGACAGGTGCGCTCCTCGCTGCAGTGTTCTCGCTGCAGGGGGGGAAGTCTGAGCGTTGGCTGTTTTCACACTGGGTCAATCTGTCCAGCAGGGTAAAGATAATTGGCGGTATTGTTGCCTGCCGGGCATTGAGGGTTTCCAGTACCTCCATCAGCATGGTGCCCGGAAACTGAGACAGCACCTTCTCCGCCATCTTTTCATCGGGTGCCACGGCTCGAAAGGTGCTGTTGAGCAATTGTGCGCGCAGCTCCGGGTTAAGCTGGGAGGCCAAGCCTTGCAGTCTGGAGAGGGCCATCGAATTGCCCATGTCGGACAGATGCTCCCGATCAAGTTCGTGCAGAAACTCGGTAATCGCCTGATCGTAGTGCCCTCCCAGGGACAGTTCATCATCAACCGTCTGCTCGTTTAACCGTTCGGCCACCGTTTGCGGTACGAATCCTTCGGCCATTTGGTGTATCGGTTGACTTTGCGCTGCCTTGCCAGCCAGCAGTTGCTGGACGAACCGCTCCCAGATAGCGGCTTCTTTCTTTTTGACAGCGTTACGGTTAAGGGGTTTTCCGCTAACGTGTTCGGATATGCCGAAGGCGCTGTAATCGACAGGCTTGATCTGGATGGCATCGATAGCGGCTACTTTCATTAGTTGCAGCAGCCCGCCTCGTTCCTGAACCGCCTCCCTGTTTCGACCGACAATCTCCAGAAAACGCTGTAGTTGCTGTTCGTCAAGGTTTTGGTGCAGAGTGACAACCGCAATGCCGTGGCTAAAGAAATGTGTGGCAAATTCATTAAAAACCGGATTTTTATCGTCCAGGACGGTCTGGCTGATAACCAGTTTGTTCTTGCTGATGCCAAGGGACAGGAGACCATTTTCAGGCTGCAGTTGCCCCAGGTAAGCCAGAGCCTGGCGAACGCTCTGGCCGATAACGGGGTGGTCGGCGGGATAGGTAATGGTGTGATGACGCGCGATGTTGAGCTCGTAGATAAATTTGCTCAGCAGCTTGAGGTCAAGGCGCAATTGAGCTTTCTGGCTGGGATAGGGCGGCAACAGGGACTCCGATAGGTTTGTCGCGCTGCTCTTGCACGCGGTCGTGCAGGGCCTTGGGCGATAAATTTCGAGTCAGGCCTGATGCTTTCGCAAAAACTCATGAGATGGCTAAGCAAAAATTTCGACCTACAAGGCGTAGTGGTTTTTCAGGGGTGAAGGCATACATATAGTATGTCGAAGTCCTGAAAAAGCGCTGCAACGTAGTAGGGTGGACTTTTTG
>JAUWLU010000095.1 GCA_030613545.1 Desulfuromonadales bacterium | reverse complement strand
CGATAGCCGATGTTACTCCCCCGCCAGCTTCTTTTTCAGCAGTTCGTTGAGCGCTGCCGGGTTGGCCTTGCCCTTGGTGGCTTTCATGACCTGGCCAACGAAGAAACCGAGCAGCTTGTCCTTGCCACCCCTATACTCCGCCACCTGGCCGGGGTTGGCGGCCAGTATTTCGTCGATAGCCGGTTCGATGGCGCTCAGGTCGGTGACCTGCTTGAGCTCCTGCTCCTCGATAATGGTATCGGCATCCTTGCCCGATTGCCACATGGCGTCGAAGACCTTTTTGGCGATTTTGCCCGAGATGGTGTTGTCGTCGATGCGCCCCAGCATGCCGGCCAGCATTTGCGGCGTCACCGGGCAATCTCCGATGGCCAGGTCGCTGTCCTTTAAGGCGCGCTGAACCTCGCCCATCACCCAGTTGGAGCAGAGCTTGCCGTTGCCGTGCAGTTTGACCAGGGCATCGTAATAGTCGGCGTTGGCGCGCTCGGCGGCCAGCACCTCGGCGTCGTAGCGGGGAATGTCGTACTCCTTGATGAACCGCTCTATCTTGGCTGCGGGCAGTTCGGGCAGTTCGAGGCGGGCCTGCTCTATCCACTCTTCGGAGACCAGCAGCGGCACCAGGTCGGGGTCGGGGAAGTAGCGGTAGTCGTTGGCCTCTTCTTTGCTGCGCATCGAGCGGGTGGTTCCGCTGGCGGTGTCAAACAGGCGGGTTTCCTGAATGACCCGGCCGCCCTCTTCAAGAATGTCGGCCTGACGTTGGACTTCATAGTCGATGGCCTGCTTGATGAATCGGAAGGAATTGATGTTCTTCAGTTCGGCGCGAGTGCCGAATTCCTTCTGCCCCCAAGGGCGAATGGAGACGTTGGCGTCGCAACGGAAGGAGCCTTCTTCCAGGTTGCCGTCGCAGACGCCGAGGTAGACCACGATCTGGTGAAGCTTCTTCAGATAGGCGATGGCCTGGTCGGCAGAACGCATGTCCGGCTCCGATACGATCTCCATCAACGGAGTGCAGGCCCGGTTGAGGTCGACCCGCGAGCCCTCGCTGCTGTCATGCAGCAGCTTGCCGGCGTCCTCTTCCATATGAATGCGGGTGATACCGATGGTTTTGCTGCCTTCGGCGGTCTCGATGTCGAGGCGGCCGTGTTCGCAGATCGGCAGCTCGAACTGGGAAATCTGGTAGCCCTTGGGCAGGTCAGGGTAGAAGTAGTTTTTGCGGGCGAAGATCGACCTCGGGGCGATGGTGCATTCGGTGGCCAGACCGGTTCTGATGGCGTAGTCGACCACCTTTTTGTTCAGCACCGGCAGGGCGCCGGGCAGGCCAAGGCAGACCGGACAGGTCTGGGAGTTGGGCTCGTTGCCGAAGGTGGTGGAGCAGTTGCAGAAGATCTTGGTGTCGGTGGTGAGCTGGGCATGGACCTCCAGCCCGATGACGACTTCATATTTGGAGAGCATGGTTCAATCCTTCCGATTCGGAAAGCCGTTCGTTCCCAGCGGGAATTGCATGGGAATTGATTTGATGAATTGTAATCCCTGATAGTTATCCCTAGAGGGGCGCCTGCTGGCGGTGCCAGTCGCTGGCCTGTTCAAAGGCGTAAGCGGTGCGTAGCAGGGTCTCTTCGCCGAAGGGCCGGCCGATGAGCTGCAGGCCGATGGGCAGGCCTTCCTGGGAAAAGCCGCAGGGCAGGCTCATGCCGCAGGTGCCGGCCAGGTTGACTGGAATGGTGAAGATATCCGACAGATACATCTGCAGCGGATCGGCGGTCTTCTCGCCGATGCGGAAGGCCGGGGTCGGTGCCACCGGGGTGAGAATGACGTCGACCTGGTTGAAGGCGTCGAGAAAATCCTGACGAATCAGGGTACGTACCTTCTGCGCTTTCAAGTAGTAGGCGTCGTAGTAGCCCGAGGAGAGGGCGTAGGTGCCGAGCATGATACGCCGCTTGACCTCGGGGCCGAAGCCGGCGGCGCGGCTCTGCATGTACATGTCGATCAGGCCCCGGTCTTGATCGACCCGCTGGCCGTAGCGCACGCCGTCGTAGCGGGCCAGGTTGCTCGAGGCTTCGGCGGTGGCGATGAGGTAGTAGCAGGCCACGGCGTAATCGGTATGGGGCAGGGAGACTTCCACCGGTTCGGCGCCGAGGCCGCGCAAGGTATCAACGGCCTTTTCGACTGCCTGCTTGACGGCCGGGTCGAGGCCTTCGATGAAGTATTCTTTCGGCAGGCCGACCTTCAGGCCCTTGACACCATCCTTGAGTGTCGCCCGGTAGTCCGGCACCGGCTGGTCGACGGAGGTCGAATCGGCCGGATCGTAGCCCGCCACCGCCCCGAGCAATATGGCGCAGTCTTCCACATCGCGGGTGATGGGGCCTACCTGGTCGAGGGAGGAGGCGTAGGCGATCACCCCGTAGCGGGAGACCAGGCCGTAGGTCGGCTTGAGCCCGACCACGCCGCAATGGGCAGCCGGCTGCCGAATTGAGCCGCCGGTGTCGGTGCCGAGGGTCGCCACCGCCTGGCGGGCGGCGACGCAGGCCGCCGAACCGCCGGAGGAGCCGCCGGGCACGCAGTCGCCGTTCCAGGGATTGCGCACCGGGCCGAAGGCGCTGTTCTCGTTGGAGCTGCCCATGGCGAATTCATCCATGTTGAGCTTGCCAAGGATGACCGCTCCCTGCTCCTTGAGCTTGGCGACAGCGGTGCCGTTGTAGGGCGGAACGAAGTTGTTGAGGATCTGCGAGGCGCAGGTGGTGCGCAGCCCCTCGGTGATAAAAATATCCTTCAGGGCCAGCGGAATGCCGGTCAAAGGAGCGCCGTCACCGGCTTTAAGGCGGGCGTCGGCTGCTGCGGCCTGCTGCAGCGATTCCTGCTGGCAGACGGTGATAAAGGCGTTGACCCGTTCGTCAGTGGCGGCGATGCGGTCGAGAAAGGCCCGGGTCACTTCCTGTGCCGAGGTCTTGCCCTCCCTGAGCAGGTCGTGCAATTGGTGGATGGTCAGGTCGGTCAGTTGCATAATTCGATTCTCCGGCTCAGCAGTAGTTATTCGATGATGCTTTCGCAAAAAGGCATGAGATGGCTAAGCAAAAAAATCGACCTCCAAGGCGTAGTGGTTTTTCAGGGGTGAAGGCATACATAGGGTATGTCGAAGTCCTGAAAAAGCGCTGCAACGCAGTAGGGCGGACTTTTTGCGACGCCATCATTCGATGACTTTGGGCACCAGAAAGCAGCCGTCGCTCGCTGCCGGTGCGTTCTGCAGCGCCTTGTCGGTGCCGAGGGACGGCCGCGCTGTATCGTCGCGAAAGGCGTTCTCCAACGGTACCGCGTGGGCGGTGGGCACGATGTGGTCGGTGTCCAGTTCGTTAAGTTTGTCAACGTAGCCGAGAATGGCATCCATGTCGCTGGTCAGAGCATCGAGTTCGACCTCCGAGAGCGCCAGCCGCGCCAGCTGCGCAACGCGCTCAACCTGTGCTCGGGTTATCTTCATATATTCAACCTCCGTGAAAAGCTGGTCTGTTCGCAATAAGAGCACAACCTACCACGGCGAAGGCCGTTTTTTCAAGGTTTAAGGCGGCGACACAAGCTCTCTGGTAGACAGATTCGAGCGGCTATTTCAGGTCCCCTAAACGCTGTTTTTAAGCGCGTTCTCAATAAGGGGAACCATCCGGGACCTGACAACTAGCTTAGGTGGCACTGGTCACCAGGTATCCCTGGAAGGGAAATCGAAAAAAATGATCACAGGTGTAAACCTTGGCGGAGTTTATACGTCCTTTCAGCGAAAAGGGTTGTCGACGATAGCAGATAATTGATTTGCTTTCTGGTTAAGGCGTGATAAACAATTGTGATGCTTTCGCAAAAAGTCATGAGATGGCTAAGCAATAATTTCGACTTACAAGGGTGAACTTTTTGCGACGCCATCCATTGTATTCGCCTTGGTAATCGATAACGGGTTTTCAAAACGGTTTGTTCATACCTTACGATGATGAAAAGGAGAGTTTTTATGAAACGTATTTTGATCTGTTTGTCTATAGCCTGCCTCATTCTGGCCGGTTGTGCCCAGCCCATGACCCGCACCCAGAAAGGGACGGCCATCGGTGCCGGCACCGGAGCGGCGATCGGCGCCGGTCTCGGCCAGTTGATCGGCGGCGACACCGAGGCGACCCTGATCGGTGCCGGTATCGGTGCCGCTCTGGGCGGTACCGCCGGCGGGTTCTTCGCCAATTATATGGAAAAGCAGGAAATGGCCATGAACCAGGCCCTGGCCGGAGTCGAAGGCGCCAGCATACAGCGTGACGCCGAGGTTCTGGCGGTCACCTTCAAGTCGGATGTGCTGTTCGACGTCAACTCCTACGCCCTGAAGCCGGGCGGCTACGATGAACTGCAGCGGGTATCTCAGGTGCTCAACAACTACCCCCAGACCAACATCCAGATCGCCGGCCATACCGACAGCACCGGCAGCGAAGCCTATAACCAGAAGCTTTCCGAACAACGGGCGGTGGCGGTCAAGAATATGTTGGCCGGATACGGAGTGTCGGCCATGCGCCTGACCACGGTTGGTTTCGGCGAGGCCAAGCCCATCGCCAGCAACGTCACCGAAAGCGGCCGGCAGCTGAACCGCCGGGTGGCCATCACCATCACCCCCCGTCAGCAACAGCAGCAGTACCCCAATCAGTCGGCTTATTAGCCGCAGCATTGCAGATTTGCACCGAAAAGCCCGCTCCTCAGTAAGGAGCGGGCTTTTTTGCTGTCGGCGTGAACCAGCGCCCTTGACCTATTGGGCGGAAGGTACTTTAATGTTTGATGGCGTCGCAAAAAGTCCGTCCTACTGCGTTGCAGCGCTTTTTCAGGACTTCGACATACCATATGTATGCCTTCACCCCTGAAAAACCACTACGCCTTGTAGCTCGAAATTTTTGCTTAGCCATCTCATGACTTTTTGCGAGTCCATCAATTGTAAGAAGTTGACGCGAAGTCTCGTTCCACCCAACGTCATGGCAAAGCTTTTACCACAGAGGTCACAGAGTGAGGCAAGGCATTCGAATATAATGGATGCTCCCGGTTTTCTCCGTGTGTTCTGTGGTGAATAATTACAGTTTTTCGACATGTGTTTCGTGACAGAATGCAGTCGTGTTCTGATCAGCTGCCGGGTGTTGGAGATCTTCTTGCGACCCTGGAGAGAAGGATATTTATGATGCTGGAAGCCTATCTGCAACACCAAGCCGAGCGAAACAAACAGGGGATTCCTCCGCTGCCGCTAAATGCCGAACAGGTGGCCGGTTTGTGCGAACTGCTCTGCGAGCCGCCAGCAGGGCGGGAAGATCTTTTGCTGGCCTTGCTGACCGAGCGGGTGCCGCCGGGGGTGGACAAGGCCGCTCAGGTCAAGGCCGACTTTCTCGGCCGGATTCTGCAGCAGGAAATCACCTCGCCTCTGCTCGATGCCGAGGCAGCCATCGATCAGCTTGCCGCCATGATGGGTGGCTACAATATCCCCCATCTGCTAGCGGCTCTCGATAACCCCCAGTTGGGTGCCAAGGCTGCTGCAGCCCTGTCCGGTCTGATCCTGGTTTACGAGGCTTTTGACGAGGTGCTGGCCAAGGCTGAGACTAATCCCCTGGCGCGGCAGGTTATCGAATCGTGGGCCGCCGCCGACTGGTTTGTGCGCCGGCCGACTCTGCCGCAGCAGTTGCGGGTCAAAATCTTCAAGGTCGAAGGGGAGATCAATACCGACGATTTTTCGCCGGCTAGCGATGCCTGGAGCCGGCCCGATATTCCTTTGCATGCCCTGGCCATGGGTCGTAGTCGTTTTGCCGGCGGCATCGAGACCATCGCCGCCTGGCGTGCCGCGGGCCATCAGGTGGCCTTTGCCGGCGACGTGGTCGGCACCGGCTCGTCCCGCAAGTCGGCCTGCAACAGCCTGCTGTGGCACATTGGCGAGGACATCCCCGGCGTGCCCAACAAGCGGCGCGGTGGGGTGGTTCTCGGCGGGGTTATCGCGCCGATCTTCTTCAACACCGCCCAGGATTCGGGAGCGCTGCCCCTGGAACTGGACGTCAGCTCACTGCAGCACGGTGCCGAGGTGGTCATCGATACCCTCGCCGGGGAGATTCGCGATGAGGCCGGTAAAGTGCTGACCACCTTTGCCTTGCGGCCCGACACCCTGGTCGACGAATACCGGGCCGGTGGCCGCATTCCGCTGATCATCGGTCGAGCCCTGACCGAGCGGGCCCGCCAGGCTCTCGACATGGAACTTTGCGAGTTGTTTGCCGTGGCGCAGAATCCGCTGCCGAAGGTCGACCAGGGCTATACCCTGGCGCAGAAACTGGTCGGCAAGGCCTGCGGTCTGCCGGGAGTGCTGCCCGGTACGGCCTGCGAGCCGCGCATGACCACCGTCGGTTCCCAGGACACCACCGGTCCCATGACCGCCGACGAGCTCAAGGAACTGGCCTGCCTCAAGTTTCAGGCGCCTTTGTTTATGCAGTCCTTTTGCCATACCGCGGCCTATCCCAAACCGTCCGATGTGCTTATGCACCGAAGCTTGCCCGATTTTATCAGTGAACGGGGCGGGGTGGCGCTGCGCCCCGGCGACGGGGTCATCCATTGCTGGCTGAACCGTCTGCTGCTGCCCGACACCGTCGGCACCGGCGGTGATTCCCATACCCGCTTCCCCCTCGGTATCTCCTTTCCGGCCGGTTCCGGGTTGGTGGCCTTTGCCGGAGCTTTGGGGTTTATGCCCCTCGATATGCCCGAGTCGGTGCTGGTGCGTTTCAAGGGCGCGTTGAAGCCGGGCATCACCCTGCGCGATCTGGTCAATGCCATTCCCTATACCGCCATTCAGCAGGGTTTGCTGACGGTGCCGAAAAAGAACAAGAAGAATATTTTCAACGGCCGCATTCTGGAGATGGAGGGACTGCCCGATCTCAGTGTCGAACAGGCCTTTGAGCTGACCTGCGCCGCCGCCGAACGAAGTGCCGCCGCGACCTGTATCGATCTGTCCGAAGCGAGCGTGGCTAGCTTTCTGCGTTCCAATATCGCCCTTATGCGGCGCTTGATCTCCGATGGTTACCAGGATGCCGTCACCCTGCAGGCGCGCATCGATGCCGCCGAAGCCTGGCTGCGCAAGCCACAGCTGCTGCGGGCTGATAGTCATGCCGAGTATGCCGCGGTGATCGAGATCGATCTGGAACAGATCGATGAGCCGCTGGTCTGCTGTCCCAACGATCCCGACGATGTTCGGCCCCTGTCGGCCCTGGCCGAACAGGCCATCGACGATGTCTTCATCGGTTCCTGCATGTCCAATATCGGCCAGTTTCGTGCTGCTGCCGCCCTCTGGCGGGGGCAGAACTACAGTGGTGCGGTGCGCACCTGGCTCTGTCCGCCGACCCGCATGGATCAGCAGCAGCTCAAGGAAGAAGGGCTGTTCACCCTGTTCAGCGCTGTTGGCGGGCGGATCGAAGTCGCCGGCTGTTCTTTGTGCATGGGTAATCAGGCGCGGGTGCCCGATAAGGTGCAGGTCTTTTCCACCTCCACCCGCAATTTCGATAACCGCATGGGGGACGGTGCCCAGGTCTATCTCGGTTCGGCGGAGCTGGCCGCCATGGTCAGCATCCTTGGCCGAATGCCGAGCGTCGAGGAGTATTTCCAGCTGTTTGCGGAGAAGATTACGCCTGTTGCCGACGAGATTTATCGCGGCCTGCAGTTCGATGAAATGGAAGATTATCAGGCCAGATAGGTGGGTTGGAACTGCATGTAGTCAAAAGGCCGTTTCCTGGTTCAGGGGACGGCCTTTTGATTGGATCTTGGTATTAAGGCGGCCGGCGGGACGCGACCCGCCGGTTTTGGTTTGTCAACCGAAGCAGACTACGGACAAAAACCATAAACTTGAAACCTCAGCCACCGAACCGTTCGTGCCATTCGTCGAACACCGCCACTTTGTCCTCGCCGTGCCGCGCCAGGGATTTTCGGACTTTGTCGGCACTGCGTTCCAAGCCGAGCTTGGCCGGGTTTTTGGAAAAGAACAGGTCGGCGTAGGTGACGATCCGCTCCTCCAAACTGATCGGCAACATGTCCCGCACCGGCAAGGGCAATTGCTGGCGAAGGATCTCTTCGGCACTGAGGCCGACGCCGATGTGGCGTTCGCAAACCAGGGCGTGGCGCGGCAGGCCTTCCGCCTCGAGGATTTCCCGTCCTTTGATGCCGTGGCAGAGGTAGGGAAGTTTGCCCTGGCAGCCGAGCTGCGGGACGGCG
>JAUWLU010000141.1 GCA_030613545.1 Desulfuromonadales bacterium | reverse complement strand
CTGAGGATGGCAACAAAAACAAATGAAATCAACGGTTTGAACGAACAACAATGGCAGGAATTGCAACAGCTGCTGGAAGCAAAACGCCGGGAGCTGGTCAAGTCCATCGCCGCCATGCGCTCCCGCGATATGGAGTTTGATCCCGCTGACAACATCGAGGAGCTGGACCAGGCCGCCATCAGCCAGCTGCAGGCCGTTCAGCTACGGGTTCTGGACAAGGAAGCCAAGCTGTTGCGAGAGGTCGACCGAACCCTGGCAAAGTTCGACACCGGGGAATACGGCCTCTGTGAAGGGACCGAAGAACATATCGGCTATCCACGCCTCAAAGCCCGGCCCTGGGCCCGCTACAGCATCGACTACGCCGAACAAAAAGAGCGGCTGGAAAAACAGACGTCGACTCGGCTGCCGGGCCGCTGACCCGGCCGAATCCATGGCATGCCGCCGGCCAGTGGTTGCCGGTGCTGGTGGTTCCAGCTGGCGGCATGTTTTGTAAAACCAGTGCGCCGGGGCAGGCCTTTTCCCGCTGCCTGCCGGCCTTAGCCCCGCGATTGCATAGGCCCCTTTCGAATCTGATCCTATTTATGGTGGTTTCCGCCTGCCAGTAACAACGCCATTTGTACCAGTCTCTCCCCGAGCACCAAACATACCTGCCATGATCGGCCGACCAGGCCAATGCAGCACCCTCCTCTCGCTTGCCGTCAAACCACCGCCACAGCAGATCCGCCACCAATTCCGGTTATCGCCAAAGGTGCTATCATTGATAGCATCGGTCCCGGTTTCGATCCTTGCCGATATTCGCCTCTCTTAAGGAGGGTCGGTGGCATGCACATTTTGATGATGACCAATACCTACAGCCCCCATGTTGGCGGCGTGGCGCGCAGCGTACAGAGCTTCAGTGACGGCCTACGCCAGCAGGGACATCAGGTGCTGGTGGTGGCACCGATCTTTGCCGGCGAGCCGGCCCACGATCCGGGGGTGCTGCGCTGGCCGGCCCTGCAGCACTTTCACCACACGGACTTCTCGCTGCCGTTGCCGGCCCCGGTGGGGCTGCACGCCACATTGCGGGAGTTCGCGCCGCAAATCGTCCATTCCCACCACCCCTTTCTGCTCGGCGACACGGCCCTGCGCATTGCCGCCGAACGCGACCTGCCGGTGGTCTTCACCCACCACACCATGTACGAGCGCTATACCCACAACCTGCCCTTCGACTCAGCGCGAGTGCGCCGCTTCGCCGCGGAACTGGCGGCCGGCTACTGCAACCTGTGCAACGCCGTGATCGCGCCGAGCGCCACCATCGCCGACCGCCTGAAAAAGCGCGGGGTCAAGGTGCCCATTGAGGTCATCCCCACCGGCATCAAGCTCGAGCAGTTCGCCGCCGGCAAAGGAGCGGCGTGCCGGCGACGGCACGCCATCCCAGCCGATGCGCTGCTGCTCGGCTATCTCGGCCGCCTGGCACCGGAGAAAAACCTGTCCTTTTTGGCCGCGGTGGTGACACTCTTTCTCGGCCAGCGACCAGAGGCCCATTTTCTGATGGCGGGGGAGGGGCCGGAGCGCGCAGTGCTGCTGAAGCACTTCGCCGCCGCCGGGGTGGCGGGGCGGGTCCATACCCTGGGGGTACTGCAACCCGCAGAGCTGGCGGATGCCTACCGAGCCATGGACATCTTCGTCTTTGCCTCCCAGAGCGAAACCCAAGGCTTGGTGCTGGCCGAGGCCATGGCGGCGGGAACCCCGGTGGTGGCGGTCGATGCACCGGGGGTGCGAGATATTGTGTGTGACCGCGAGAACGGTCGCCTGCTGCCAACAGAACAACGGGAGTCCTTCCTCGCGGCCCTGGCCTGGCTGGCCGACCTGCCGCCGGCGGACCGGAAACGGCTGTCCGATGGAGCGATTCAGACCGCGCAAAAGTTTTCCCTGACGGGTGCAGTCGTACGCCTGCAGAGTCTCTACACGAGGCTGCTCGCCGCCGCTCCCCGACCGCCGTTCGCCCGCAACGACTGGGACGTTTGGCGCCAGCGCCTTGAGGAAGAATGGAAAATCGTCCACAACATCGCCCACGCCCTGGGGTCAAGCCGCCAACGCCCGCGCGAGTGAGCGGTCTCGGCCCCCGCCTGCTGGGAGCGGTCGGCGCGCTGCTGCTACGGCTGTGGGGTGCCAGCTGGCGCCAACACCGGTATGGCCTCAAGCTCCTCGACGCCCAGATGGCAAGCGGCGAGCGCACCCTGCTGCTGTGCTGGCACGGCGACTATCCTTCGCTCATTGCGCTGTTGCACGACCGCCGGGCCTGCGTCCTGACCAACCGCTCCTGGCGCGGCCAGACGATCAGCTGCCTGTGCCGCCAGTTAGGCCTCGCCACCCTGGATCTGCCGGCAGAACCGGGCCACCAGTTCCCGGTCGACCTGCGCCAGGGCCTGGCCGAAGAGCCGGTGTGGGCCACCGCCGCCGACGGCCCCCTCGGCCCCGGCCGGCAGGTCAAACCGCAACTGGTGGCACTGGCCGCCCATTTCGGTTTCACCCTGGTGCCCCTCGGCGTGGCCGGTCAGCCCAACTGGCGCTTGAAAGGCCGCTGGGATAAAATGAAGTTGCCGCTGTTTTTCAGCCGTGTCGCCCTGGTGGTCGGCGAACCGCTGCAGCTGCCACCCCACCTCTCCGAAGCGGCACTGTGCCGCACCATCGAAGAACTGCAGCAGCGCCTGGAGAATTGTCACCAGCAAGCAGAGCAACTGGTCCGGCGGCCCACCAGAAAAAACGATCCGACCCGCTAGGAGGGTGTCGGGCTTAACGGGCCGAAACGAAAAATTGGCTGTTCGAGGCCAGATTTTCGAGAATTTGAGAGCGAATAGCAGGGCTATTTGGCGAAAATTATCGGAAATATGGGCCGATCAGACAATTTTGCAGTCGGTTCATGGCAAGTCCGACACCCTCCTAGGAGGTCCCATGAAATGTGAAACAACCGTCAGCGGCTATCTCATTCGCCGCCTTATCGACTACGGCGTCGGCCATGTCTTCGGCGTACCCGGCGACTATATTCTCGACTTCTACCGCCAACTCGAAGAGAGTCCGCTGGAGCTGATCAACACCTGCGACGAACAGGGGGCGGGCTTCGCTGCCGACGCCTACGCCCGCCTGCGGGGTCTCGGCGTGGTCTGCGTCACCTATTGCGTCGGCGGCCTGAAGATCGCCAATACCACCGCTCAGGCCTTCGCCGAAAAATCGCCCGTGGTGGTCATCAGCGGCGCGCCGGGCCTCAACGAGCGCCAGCGCAATCCCCTGCTGCATCATAAAGTGCGCGATTTCGATACCCAGCTCAACATCTTCCGCCACCTCACCGTAGCCGCCACCGATCTGATCGATGTGGACAACGGCTGCTGCGAGATCGACCGGGTGCTGGCGGCCGCGGTGCGCCACAAACGGCCGGTTTATATCGAGCTGCCCCGGGATCTGACCGAAGCGGTCTGCAGCGGCAGCGGCAACCCGCCGCCCCGGCCACCGGCCAGCGACCCCAACGCCCTGCGGGCGGCCCTCGCCGAGACGGTGCAGCGGCTCGGCAGCGCCCGGCGACCGGTCCTGATCGCCGGCATTGAAATTCAACGATTCGGCCTGCAGAACACCCTCCTGCAGCTCCTTGAAGCCACCGGCATCCCCTTTGCCACCACCCCCCTGAGCAAATCGACCCTGTGCGAGGATCACCCCCTGTTTCTCGGCGTCTACGAAGGGGCCGTCGGCAAGGAGCAGGCCAGGCAGGCGGTAGAGCAGAGCGACTGCCTGCTGATGCTCGGCACCTTCATGACCGATGTCAACCTGGGCATCTTTACCGCCAAGCTCGATCAGGCCCTGACCATTTCCTCCTCCAGCGAAGGGAGTTCCATCGCCTTCCACCAATATCCCGACGTCCTACTGGACGATTTTTTGGCCGGCCTGCTCGACCAGGATCTTTGCCACAGGGCTCCTGCCGCCGGCAAATCGCCGGAAAGGCCGCAGCCTTTTGCGGCGCAGGACAGACCCCTGACCATCGCTCGCCTGTTTCAATATCTGGAAACCTTCATCGACGACCACATTGTACTGCTGGCCGATCCCGGCGAGGCGATGTTCGCCGCCGCCGACCTGACCATTCACCATCCGGCCGCCTTTCTTTCCCCGGCCTATTACACCTCCATGGGATTCGCCGTGCCCGGCGCCATCGGCGCCCAGCTGGCCCGCCCCGACCTGCGCCCCCTGGTGCTGGTCGGCGACGGCGCCTTCCAGATGACCGGCATGGAAATCTCCACCGCGGCCCGGTTCGGCCTGTCGCCCATCGTGGTAGTACTCAACAACGGCGGTTACGGCACCGAGCGGCCCATGACCGACGGCCGCTTCAACGATATCCCCGCCTGGCGCTTCAGCCGGCTGCCGGAGGTGATCGGCGCCGGCCAGGGGTTCGAGGTCTTTAGCGAAACGGATTTCGACCAGGCCCTCAAAGCCGCCATGGCCCGTACCGACAGGCCGTCGATTCTCGACGTGCATCTCGACCCCAACGATCACTCACCGGCCCTGAAGCGCCTCACCGATGCTTTGGGGGCAAAGGTGAGAAACAGCGGAGAGTGACGGTTAGGCGCTGAGTTTTGAGAAAAGGGCCTGAAAAAAACAGAAGGGGCAGCCTGTCATTCCAGGTTGCCCCTTTCCATTTCAAAAAATCCTGCTCGGGTCTCTCCCTACAACCCCTTCTTCTCAAACCAGCGGAACATGACCAGCGCCAGGACGATCATCACCCCAACAACCAGCCAGTGATTGACCCCCAGCAGCTGCGGCAGGGTGATCTTGCCAAAATCGCCCCAGGTCAGCACACTCGCCTTCAGCTGAGGATAGACCTCGGCATAAACAGCGGCGCCGAAGAGCATGCCGAGAATTCCCCAGAACGCATCGACTCGCCCCTCGCCGATGGCCCCAAGGGAGGTACCGGGGCAGTAGCCGACCAACCCCCAGCCAACGCCGAAGATCAGACCGCCGACGATGTTACCGCCGAGAACCGTCGCCTTGAGCTTGAGGGAGATCAGTCCCAGATCGTGCAGCAGATAGATTCCGACCATGCCGACCAGCACGGTGGAGAACATAAACTTGACGATGGTCATGTCCCGCAGGCGCAGGGCACCGAGCTGCTTGTCGTAGCGCAGCACCCGCCCTTTCTGCAACAGAAAGCCGAAGGCGATCCCGGTCGCCAGTCCCCAGATCAGCAGATTCATTGATCGTCCCCCTTTCCGTAGAGCAGACGCGCCACCAGCAGACCGCCGGCGAAGAAGCAGACCAGGGCCACCAGACCGCTCACCGCCAGCTGCATGACGCCGCTCAGGCCGTGGCCACTCGGACAGCCGCCGGCCAAGCGGGCGCCGAACAGCAATATTGCACCGCCGACAAAGGCGGTCAGAGCCCGGCCGAACCCGGTTTTTACCCCGAAACGCCGCTGCCACATCTCGGGTACGGCCTGCAGGCGAAAGGAACCGGAAGGGGCGGCGGCAATCAAGGCGCCAAGCAGAATGCCGATGACGAACATCCACTGCCAGTCGATGCCCGACACGCCGGGATCGAGATATTTGCTGAAATAGCTGTTTTGCGCCACCCGCTCAGGGTTGATCAGCCGCTCAAGCATGCCTGCGCTGCGCACAAAGGACGTCGAGGCGCCCAGAAACTTGCCGGTGAAAAACAC
>JAUWLU010000182.1 GCA_030613545.1 Desulfuromonadales bacterium | reverse complement strand
GTGTTGGTGCGGGGAGCCGGGGTCTTCAGCGGGTATCGCAATCTGCCCGAACTGACGGCCGAGGCTTTTTCATCCGACGGCTGGTTTCGCACCGGCGATCTTGGCGCCCTGGACGATAAGGGCTATCTGACCCTGGCCGGCCGGCGCTCAAGCCTGATCGTGACGCCGGCAGGCAAGAACCTGCAGCCGGAAGAGCTGGAAGAAAGATACGGACAAAGCCCCCTGATCGGCGAGATCGGCGTCCTGCAACACGACGGCCGCCTGGTGGCGGTGGTGGTGCCTAACCGGGCCTGGTTGCCGGATCTGGATGAGCAGGCCAGGCGGCAGATCGCGGCCGCCATCCGCGAGGTGGCCGAAGGGCTGCCCTCCTATCGGCGTCTGGCCGGGTTCCTCCTTCATGATCGGCCCCTGGAACGGACCCGCCTGGGCAAGCTGCAGCGCCACCGTCTGCAGGCGCTGTATAGGGAACTGCTGGCCGCGCAGGTCACATCCCGCAAGGCACCGGCCCGGCCCATGGCCGTCGCGCAGATGACCGCAACGGACCGGCTTCTGCTCCAGGACAGCAAGGCGCGGGCGGTCTGGGATCTGTTGGTACGCCGTTTCGGGGAACAGCCGCTGGCCCCGGACAGCCGCCTCGATACGGATCTGGGCTTCGACTCTCTGACCTGGGTGGAGATGAGTTTGCGGGTCAGCGAGGTTTCGGGGGTTCAGCTCGCTGGCGAAACCATCAGCCGGCTGGAGACGGTGCGCGATCTACTGCAAACGGTTGCCAAAGCCGAAACGGCCAGAACAGAAAGGTTGCAAAACCCGCTGGAAACCCCCGAAGCGTACCTTGACGCCAGGCAGCAACGCTGGGCCGAACCGCTGGGACCGGTTTTGGCGATCCTGGCCCGGACAGCATACCGCCTCAACCGGTGGTTTGTGACCCGCCGGTTTCCCCTTCAGGTCAGCGGCCTGGAGAACGTGCCGCAGCAGGGCCCTTTCGTGGTGGCCCCCAACCATCTCAGCGCTCTCGACCCCCCGCTCGTCGCGGCGCTGCTGAAGAACGATCTGCTGCGCCAGACCTTTTGGGCCGGCTGGACCGGCATCAGCTTTCGCAACCCGCTGTTGCGCGGCCTCAGCCGGCTGGCCCAAACGGTCCCCATCGATCCCGATGCGGCGCCGATTCAGAGCCTGGCCCTGGGGGCGCTGGTGCTGAAAAGGGGCAAAAACCTCATCTGGTTCCCGGAAGGGAGGCGCTCGACCAGCGGCGAACTATTACCCTTTCTGCCCGGCCTCGGCCTCTTGCTGAGCCATTTCCGGGTGCCGGTGGTGCCGGTCGCCATCGAGGGAACGGGGCTGGCCCTGCCCAAGGGCCGGCTCTGGCCGAAGCGCCGCCCGCTCAGGGTCAGTTTTGGTGTGCCGCTGACCTGCGCAGAGCTCCTCGCGGCGGGCCAGGGCGATCTGCCGCCTGAAAAAATCACCCACGCCTTGCATGAGCGGGTGGCGCTGCTCAAGGCAGAGCTGGCTGCTGGTTCGGGGCGGTCGGGGTCGGACTAGGTCAACCATTTGAAAAACAAAAGAAAAGAGATGGTTTTTGACCTTCTGAAGTCCGTATAGACCAATTTATGAGATCAAAATTGCGCCCATAGGTAAATCTGGGAACAGAGCGCCCCCATGATCACTTTTAAAAGAAAGCCCCTGATCCTTGTGGACCTGGGGCTTTCGGGTAATGACTAATGGGCATTGGGCGGTGGTGGCTGTGGATTTCATGGGGAAGCGACCTGTTCCATAAATCGTCTCCCGTTTCTCACTCCATTCTTTTGCCCAAGGGCATCAGGGCGAGAGGGCATTCCCCCTTTGGCAGATCAAGCACTTTTTTGACGTCTTGGTCGATGAAGGCTCCAACAACTACCGTCCCCAACCCCAGCGAAACTGCCTGGAGATAGACGTTTTGGACGACCGCACCCACTTCCATGGGCACATACCGTTCTGCCCGTTCACCGTACTTCGCGCTTGTTCTTTCATAAACTCCTGAAATGACCAGCACGCTCGGAGCATTCTTAACCCAGCTCTGTCCCAGGGCGGCTTTTGACAAGCTTGTTCTTCTGTCCCCTTCCTGACCCTTTTTCAGGCTGTTCCGTTGCGGCATGTACCTGTAAATACCTTTTTCCAATCCCCCAACCTCACCTGCAACAACGTAGATCTCAAGCGGGTACAACGCCCCTGCTGAAGGAGCGGTTCTGAGTCTGCCCCGTCGCCAGAAAGCTGATGATTCGCCGTCTCTCTCATTGATACCTTGGGCGGCCCAAAGAATCTGGGCTATCTCAGCAAGCGACAGGGGCTCATCTTTGTACCTTCTGATTGATCGCCTGGAATGAAGTGCCTGTTCCACAGAAGTATTGCTTTTGTGGCGGGGGCTGGGCAATTGGATGCTGTCTTTCATCTGGTTGTCCCCCAGGTTTTGACAATGAACTTCTCGCATTTGACAACAAACAGCGGCAACTGAAAAAATGATCAGCACGAGAACCGGAAGAACCCTTTTTCTTTTCACGACGCTACTACCGACATGCCTCATCCATCAGGTCCACTTCGAATGTTAGTGCAACGAAATGCCTCGGGCGGCGCCTTGATCCAGGTCGTTCGGAACTGACAAAGACAGGCCGTAAAGGTAATGATGCCCGTGGTGATGCCGGAGTCGACGATCGACTCATCATCAGCCGGAGGCAAATCCGTTGCCCGGAGGGCCATTCGACCCGGAGGGCACCTTTTTGAAGACCTCGTTTGTTTTTAAAGAGGGGGGATCTTCCGCAAAGGTCTTTTGTCAGACCAGCCGGCGGTCATGGGCAATTCCGTTGTTCCCGCTGAGACTCAGGTGCGGGTTCCCTCCCGGCATAAACGGCGGCGCAACTGGAACAGGTCGTCCACTTCCGCCAGCCCCTCATCGAAAAAATTGAGAGCCTCCTCAATTCGATCCAGCGAGTCGCCAACCTCTATCAAATCAAGCGGGGTGTGCAGACCTTCAACCTTTTCTAGCAAAATAAGGTCGGCATCCAGAAGATGTTCCTCGTCCTCCGGGGAAAGGCCGTTTGCCAGCCCTTCCTCATTTTTTGCAGGGGTCAATTCAGCTTTGAGATAAGCCAGGGTTTTCAGGGAATAGCTGAATTTCTCCCTCAGAGGATCGGGATCCGGCCGATTGATCATGATATCGGCTAGACGGTCCCGCACTTTTTCCAATTCACCGACCAGGTACTTGCGCAACTGCCAGTCTGTTTCAGAGCAATAATGGGAGTCGTATCCCGCAAAGCCGGAAATCTTTTTCAAAAGCCTCGTCTTCTTGACTGCAAGTTCGGGTTTCACGGATGCAAGGTCCTCCGGCAGCAATCGCACGAGCGGAAAAATGTCATTGGTCCGCCTATTGGCGGCGCAAAGTATCTTACGCTTTTCGGAAAGAGAAAGGAGGTATCTTTGCCATAAACGATAACAGGGCAGGTGAGGCTGTAAAGCTGATATGTCCCATTTGTTATCTCATTGTTAGGTCAGATAGTTTTCAGCAAATCATGAGCAATTCTTGCAATACCTGTTCAATAATAAAGACTGCCTCCAGCGGGAGGTGGTGGTTTTTGTTTCACGACAAAGCTGGTCCCTTGGAGCCGCCTTTGTTATTTCTGATGGCGTCGCAAAAAGTCCGCCCTACTGCGTTGCAGCACTTTTTCAGGACTTCGACATACCTTCTGTATGCCTTCACCCCTGAAAAACCACTACGCCTTGTAGGTCGAAAATTTTGCTTAGCCATCTCATGACTTTTTGCGAAAGCATCAAAACTGATTACCTATTGTTTTGATTATGGACCCGAAATAAAACTGGAAACTCAGGTCGGTCAGACGTGTTTTAGCCGGGTCGCGATACATCCGACAGCTTCCTTAATAACCCCGGCAGCTCAGGGGATTGCCGGGGTGTCCTGGCGCCAGACCTCTTCCAAACGGCGAAACCAGTCTTCCCGCTGCTGGGGGCCGAGGAAAAAGTCGAAGCGACCGACGGCACGTTGTACGTCCATCAGATCGATAAAAAAATCGTAGACAGAGCTAGCGGCCACGCGATCGGCGACCAAGGCGGCATTCTGGGCGTCAATCAGTTCGATGATCGACACCAGGCCGCGGGAATAGGCATCGGTCACCAGACTGAGATTCTTACGGGCGGCTGTAGCGCCCTGGCGCGACAAGCGGATGATGGTGTGAGTAGCTCGTGCCCGCTGCATGGTCGAGCGGATGCGCTGTTCAAGACGGTCGGACAGTGCCTGGCGCTGGATGTGCAGCCGAGCCAGTTCTTCATTGGCCTGTTGCAGGTCGGCGCTACGGGCACCGCCGGCAAAGAGGGGCAGGGTCAGATTGAGGCCGACGCTCCAGTTGGTGTCGTTGGCTTGAGGTATCTCGATGGGCAGGAGGCCGGTGAAGGGAGAGTCGACCCCCGCGCCCCCCTCGTATAGCTGCTGGCTGAGGCCGGCGCGCAGGGATATTTCCGGGGCCCAGAAAGAACGCCGGGCCGCCAGTTGCAAACGCTCTTGTGCGTCGATGGCC
>JAUWLU010000264.1 GCA_030613545.1 Desulfuromonadales bacterium | reverse complement strand
GGGGACAGTCGGGGCGTCAATCGGCGGGTTGCCAGTGGATGAGTTGCTGTTGAAAATCGATGCGGTAGTGGTGCTCCATGAGAAAATCCATGCCGAGCAGGCCGTCGAAGGGAACCTCCGAGTCGCTGAGGTCGATCAAGTATACCGTGGGAGATTTCCAGGTATAGGGGCCGACCTTGAGGGACCTAAGACGGACCTTGTCGGTGGCAATAAGCTGGCCGTCCGCGAGGCGCGACCAGCCTTTGCCCAGCAGTTTTGTCTGCAGTTGTGCCATGGCATGGCGATGGAAAACGGTTTGCGAAGCGCCGGTATCGAGTAGCAATCTGGCGCGGATCTGGCTGCGGCCGTCACTGATCTCCACCGGCACCAGCACCTGGTTGCCGTGCACCTCCACCGGGGTGGTTCGGGACTGGCGCATGGCTTGCTCAGCAGCCAGCACTTTTTGCTGCAGATTCTGGCGCTCCGCGGGGGAGAGGTATGCGTCGTCGACGAATACGCTGGTGCCATGCTCATCGACGTAGCTGTGAATCTCGCCGTGGCCGGTCTGCGGCAGTAGCAGCAAGCCTGGCAACAGCAGGGCCAGGTGGAGCAAGCCCAAGGTCCACGGATATCGATGAGGCTTCGATACTGAAAGGTTCGGCAATTTTTGTCGCATCTCTTTGTGGCGTCTCTTTTGCAGATAAAGTGGCTGATCGACTCGAAAAGACAAAAAACCGACATGTTTTGTCAGAAAATCGTGATGTGCCGGGTCACCAGGCCGCTGCTTCTGACACTCACCGGTGGATCATGATCTGCCGGCTATATTCTGGCCTGGTCCAGGCAAAGAGGATGATTCTTTAGCAGAGCAGCAGCGGGCAGGCTCCTGGCGCGAAAGTTTTCCTCCAGTATATAAGCCCTTGCTGGCTCGGCAAGGAGGTACGACAGGAACGGTGCCTTGGATGCGCGTTGTTGAGTGGCTAGGGCAGAGGGCGTCTCGTTGCCACAGCTTAGGGGGTAAAAGGGATTCCCAGGATGCTATCCAGCAAACTGATCGGTTAGGATAAAAAGCTAGTGTTGAAGCCATGTGGCTTTATTTGACAGCAGGGAAGGGGGCAGGGTGAAAAAAATTCTCGTAGTAGAAGACTCCAGCTTTTTTGGCCGAATGCTCAAGAACAAGCTGACAGCTGAAACCGGCGCCAAGGTGCGCTGGGTAACGACCATGGCCGAGGCAGTTACCCTGGTCAGGGACGATGCCAGCGAGTTTGTCGCCGCCATTGTCAATTTCAATCTGCCCGATGCACCGAGCGGCGAAATTGTCGGCCAACTGGTCGCTTACAATATTCCGGTGATCGTCTTTACCAGTGTGGTCAGTAAGGAAGTCCGCGATCGGATCTGGGCGGAAAAGGTTGTCGACTACGTCCTTAAAGAGGGGGTGCAGAGCCTCGACTACCTGGCGGCCCTGTTGCGGCGCCTGGAACGTAACCCGCAAACCGAGGTGCTGGTAGTCGACGATGCTGCGTTGCCCCGCGAAACCATCGCGGCTTTATTGCGGGTCCACCGGTATAAGGTTTTTGAAGCTTCAGACGGCCGCCAGGCCTTGCAGATCATGGCGGAGCATCCGCAGATCAAGCTGGTTATTACCGACTTTCACATGCCGAACATGGATGGCTTTGAACTGACCCAGACTTTGCGCAAGCAATGGTCCAAGGACGACATGGCGATTATCGGCATTTCGGCACGGGGTGATAATGTCATGGCGGCGCGCTTTCTTAAATGCGGCGCCAACGATTTCATGGTCAAGCAGTCCTTTCTCACCGAGGAATTCTATTGCCGGGTCAGCCAGAATATCGAAAACCTGGAAAATATCGCGGCCATTCGCAGGGCTTCGGTCACCGATTTTCTGACCGGCCTGCCCAATCGGCGCCATCTCTTCGATGGTGGTGTTCGGGTTTGGCAGCAGGCCGTCGAGACCGGTTCAGCGCTGTCCTGCGCGATGTTCGATATCGACCATTTCAAACAGATCAACGATAGGTTTGGTCATGACGCTGGGGATCTGGCTATTCAGCACATGGCCGAAGTATTGCGGGAATCCTTGCCTGCCGAGGCTATCGTTGCCCGAATAGGCGGGGAGGAATTTTGTGCGTTGCTGCCCCAGGGGAGCGAGGACGCCGTCGTGTGTTGCGAATCGATTCGGCGAACTTTGGAGCTGGCCGCGCTCGACGTTTCCGGCAGTGATGAGGCGATTCGTCTGACTATCAGCATCGGTCTTACAACCGAGCTCGGCGCCAGCCTCGAAGCGATGATCAATTGTGCCGACACCCTGCTTTATCAGGCCAAGGAGAGTGGCCGCAACCGGTTGGTTTGCTGACCGATAAAGAATGTACTTTGTTGCCTTAGCGTGTTGCTGGGATTGATGTGGTTTTCCCCTGGCAACCAAGGGCTGAAAAATTTGTTCTAAATAGAAAAGGCCCGGCGAAATGCCCGGGCCTTTTTGGTTGGTGTGAAGCAGCCGTTTAGAATTTGTAGGTAATGCCGAGGGCGATGACGGGATAGTATTGGTAGTCCTCCAGTTCCTTTTCCAATTCCCGTTTTTCTCGGGCTAAATCTTCCTGGAAGGTAGGGTCCGAGGCAATCGGGCCGGTGGCAGAAAGGTCGATATTGGCCTCGCCCTGAAAAGCCACACCGAAATCGCAGATGAAGGACCAGCGTTTGTCTTTGCCAAGGGCATTCCCCCAACCGATACCGACATAGGGCGCTACTTCGTTGAAGTCGACTTTGCCATTCAGGGTACCTAGCTGGGCCGCCGTATAGGTCGTGCCATTGATGGTGTAGCTGCTCTGGGAAGAGGCTTCAAGATCGGCTTTGTTTTTGTTGATCAAGGCGCCGGCGCTGATGCGAAAACCGGATTTTTTGAAGGGGTACCAGTCCAGCATGATCGGAAAGGAAAGCAGGTCAGCATCGACATCATAATCAATATCGCTGGTGTTGATCTCGAAATCGATGCTCAATGCGTTGGCTCCGGCTCGCAGATTGAGCGCAGGCAGCAGGCCGACGATCCCCTCGGCACCGGCACCCAAG
>JAUWLU010000296.1 GCA_030613545.1 Desulfuromonadales bacterium | reverse complement strand
TGATGCGATAGTAGTTGCCGGCGAAGTCGTCGCCGAACTTGCTGCGCAATGGAACGGGCAACTCGTTCGGGCCGAGATTGTTGACCACGTTGATGTCGTCGTCGTCCGACGTCACCAGTTCGGTGCCGTTGGCCGTATCCTGCAGGTGAGCGAAACGGTCGGCGCTGGTTTGGCCGGCCACCGTTTCGTCGCTGTCGGTGACAAAACTTTCGCTGCCATCCTGTAGCAGTGCCAGGTGGGTATCGTCCGTTTCGAACAGGATATCCGGGTTGGTGGCATATTCCGCCGCCCGTTCCGCCGCGCTAAAGGCATCGGCAGAGGAGCGATAATTGCTGGTAATGGCCAGGTCGGTATTGGTGGCATCGAGCACCAGAATACCCAGCAGTGAGAGAATAATCAGCATCGACATGGTCAACGCCAGGGCGAAGCCATCTTGCGAGCCGGTCCTTCCTCCCTTTTGCCTTAATTTTGGTGTCATAGCATCACCCCATTATGAATTTTGACCGTGGTCGACAGGGACCGTTCCTTGGCTCCGGGAAAATTGCTGTTAGCAGCCCTGGTCGCATCGGTCCGGGCGGTCATGGTGATCTCGATGGCCACCACCTCGTCCAGGTCGGTCGTGGTATTACCGGCGTCGTCCAGATAGGACAGGGCCAGGCCGGAAATTTTCGAAGCGATCAGTTGCCAGTCCTCGACGGTATCTCCGCCTTGGTTCATGACACGGCGTTGCAATTGATTCATGTTCACATCAGCAGACGAACCATCATCGGCCAACTGGTAATCGATCTGCAGGGGAAAGCTGTCGACAACACCCGGGGGAGGGGATAGGGGCCAATTTGGCAGAAGCACCAGCAAGTCGCCCGCGCTGACAGTTACGGCAGTGCTTAGCTCTACCTGGTTGTCGGCTGGAAAGCTGCTAATGGTACAGCTGGCGGTCACAGGATTCAGGTCGACCGGCCTAAAGATCCGAACATTATCACCGACAGCAAACTGTTGTTCGGTGTTCGTCGCTAAATTAAGAGTCGTAGAACTGCTCACCGCCTGCGTAATCCGGGCATAACCGTGCATGGAGGTGGCGCTGACCAGGGACAAAATCGGCCGCTCAGCGGTATCGGCGTAATCGCCATCGCCATTACTATCGACCAGCATCTGCCCAGGAACCGTGACCAAGGCCGTTTCATCGGCCGGGGCCATAAATTGAGCCATGCGAATATCTTTCACCAGATAATCGAGGGCCGCCCGTAGGTTCTGCTGCACCTCGACCACTTCGTCCTGGGTATAGGCCTGTCGTTGAGTACTTAAAAAGGTCGTGTAAACGGCTCCCGTGACCACGCCCATGATCACCAGGACGACCAGAACCTCAACCAACGTGAAGCCTCTACTCTGTATTTGCTGTTTCACCGATACCTCCTAGCGGGCTCTCTTGATGGTTGTGCGGGATACGGTGCGACCGCCGTAGGCATTATCGCTGACCGAAACGGAGATTTGCGCGAGACCGGTCACCGGGGTATCGACGGCCACAGAGTACATGGCCGTATAGCCGGCGATAGCCAGGGCTTCGGGCCATTCAACGGCTGGGCTGACGGCGCTGTCGAACATCGCATCCCCGGCATCCCGAGCCTGAATATTTTCTACGATGCCGTCGGCCAAAGCGACCGCTGCGGTAACCCGCTGCGCGGTGGCTCCGCCCTTGATCGCCGTCACCTGCATGCCCGCCAGGGCCAGCAGACCGATAGCAAAAATGGTGATCGCCACCAGCACCTCAATCAGGGTAAACCCCTTGTCTTCAATTAAGATTATTTTCATATTTAAGCCTTAATAAGTTTTTGCCTTTCAACTACTTACGGTCTATACAGGCAGTCAAAAGCAAAATACAAGCCAAACCGAATAAAGTTGCTAACCATCTGAAACCAGGCAAATCGAAACCAAGAAAAGCAGTGCCCCGCAAAAATTGTCACTGCCTGCCACGCAATAATTGCATGCCTACCCATATCCTTTTTGCAGCACAAAAAAACGGAACCTAATGGCTCCGCCTGTTCGTTCAAATTACCGGTCGCTAAAAACGTTTAGCTCTTCAATCCCGCATGGATTCTAAATAGGCCGGCCCGCTATAGCCCACCCTGCCAGTAGCGGTACAGCGGCCTATTCTATGCCGTACTCCTTGATTTTATAGAGCAGCTTTCGCAGACTGATTTCCAGCATCTTAGCCGCTTGGGTGCGGTTGCCCCCCGTTGCCGCCAGAGCCTTGTTAATATATTCCTTTTCCAACCGCAAAGCGGCCTGTTTGAGGGAAAAGCCCTGCTGTGCATCGCGATTTTTGCGACGTATTTCCCCCGGCAACGTCTCGAGATCGAGCACATCGCCACGGCAGAAAATCATGGTTCGTTCCATAAAGTTGGCCAGTTCACGGACATTGCCGGGCCAGGAATAGCCGGCCAGGGTCTCCGCGACGGGCGGGGTAATTTCCGGGGCGGGGCGGCCTTCTCTGGCCGCTATGCCGCCGGCGAAATGCTTCGCCAGCAACGGTATATCCTCCCGCCGTTCCCGAAGCGGCGGGATATGCATCTCCACCACCGCCAAGCGTCTCTGGGGGGCGT
>JAUWLU010000205.1 GCA_030613545.1 Desulfuromonadales bacterium | reverse complement strand
CAAACAGTTACCACGCCCTTGTGGAACAGCGCCTGGCAGCATAAGCCAGCTGCCTTTATTCAGTAAAGAACATTTCATCCACGGCGGCCCGCTCTAGCGTCACGAACGTTGTCGCCAGCGGTGTCCATCGTGCCGCTTCCCTCCGTTTTGAGGCTATGCTAGCATGGCCCCATGTCCGCCCAGCGCGAGTTATTTTTCGATACCCATGTGCATCTCGACCGCTTGCCCGCCGGGCTCGATCCGGCCACAGAGATCGTCCGTGCCCAGCGGCATGGTATTGGTCATTTTCTGTTGCCCGGCGTTGAACCGCGACACTGGCAGCGCCTGCTGGAACTGGCCACGGCCCTTCCCGACTGTCTCGCGGCACCCGGGGTTCACCCCCTGGCCGCCGAACGCTGGAACAACGATACGGCCAACCGGCTGCTGAATCTGCTCAACGAACCGCAGGTAATAGCCATCGGAGAAATCGGCCTCGACGGCCACCTTGCGCAACCCGCGGCCGAAATCCAGGAACAGGCCCTGCGCGGCCAGTTGCGCCTGGCCCGGCAGGCCGGCCGGCCGGTGCTGCTGCACTGCCGCAAAGCCACCGGCAGACTGCTGGATATTCTGCGCCAAGAACAGGCTGGCGACTGCGGCGGCATCTGGCACGGCTTTTCCGGCAGCCTGGATACCGCCCGGGCCGCCATCAAACTTAATTTCGCCATCGCTTTCGGCGGCCCCCTGACCTGGCCCGGCGCTCGCCGTGGCCCCGAGGTGCTGCTGAGCTTGCCCGCCGAATGGATAGTGCTGGAAAGCGACGCACCGGACCTGGCACCGCACCCCCATCGCGGCGAGATCAACCGACCGGTCTATCTCAGTCTGATTGCCGAGCGGGTGGCAAGCCTGCGCGGCTGGAGCCTGGCGGAAACCGCCCGCATCACCACCGCCAACGCCTGCCGAGTATTGGGACTTTCCGGACCTGGAGGTGAGCCAGGCAAAAGCGGTCTCACGCAACGCCGCGACGACGCTACGTAAGATCCAGATCGTTTTCATGAATAATCAATTTTTCCATTTACGGCGAGTACCAATAAGTTTTGTCCTGCTTTGATTTCGTTGCGGCGTTGGGTGATTAACTGCCGTTTAAAAGTTGAAGGGTCTGGGCGTTTTTACGGAGTTTAATTTGCTTGGGCGAAGTGCATAAATCAAGTTTGACAATACTCCCCATCGGGATCCTGCAAGGAGCATATATTTCAATTATGGAACATCACCGTTTCGAACGTCTCGAACTGCTGGTCGGCAGCGACGGCCTGCAGCGCCTAAGGAATGCCTCGGTGGCCGTGGTCGGGGTCGGTGGGGTCGGCAGCTACGCGGCCGAAGCCCTGGCCCGGGCCGGCATCGGCCGCCTGACCCTGATCGATTTCGACCGCATCGCCGCCAGCAACATCAACCGCCAGATTCACGCCCTGGAGCAGACCGTCGGCCGGACCAAGGTATCTGCCATGGCCGAACGCTGCCTGGCCATCAACCCAGCAGCTGACGTCCGGCCCCTGGAGGCCTTTTTCAGCGCCGACACCTCCGCCGAACTGCTGGCCGGCGGCTTCGATTACCTGTGCGACTGCATCGACAGCATCACCGCCAAGCTGCACCTCATCGAAAGCTGCAAGAACAACGGGATTCCGGTCATCTCGGCCATGGGCGCGGCCAACAAGCTCGACCCGACCCTGATTCGGGTCGGCGACCTGGGCCGCACCCAGAAGTGCCGCATGGCTCGCATCATGCGCAAGGAACTCGGCCGGCGAGGCATTCGCAGCGGGGTCAAGGCGGTCTACTCGCTGGAAGAGTTCCGCCGCCTCAGCGCGGAGGCCCCGCAAGGAGAGGATACGGCTGCCGACCATCGGCCACGGGTCACCCTGGGCAGTTCCTCCTACATCCCGCCGATCTTCGGTCTGACCATGGCCGGCGAGGTGATTCGCGAACTTCTAGAGACCCCTTGAGCGGCACCTTGGTCTGGCAGGCGGGCCTGCTGGCGGCCATCGGCCTGCTGGCCGGCTTCGTTAATGTGCTGGCCGGCGGCGGATCGTTGCTGACCCTGCCGACGCTGATCTTTCTCGGCCTGCCCGCGACCACCGCCAACGGCACCAACCGCATCGCCATTCTCAGTCAGAACATCTTTGCCGCCGGCTCCTTTCGTCGCCACGGCGTGCTGCCCCTGCGACTGGCCCTGCTCTGCACCGCGCCGGCCCTGCTCGGCAGCTATCTCGGCGCCAATCTGGCCATAACCGTCGACGAGCAACTCTTTCAGCGCCTGCTGGCCGGCATCATGCTCGGCGTGCTGCTCTTTAACACCCTCGACCCCATGAAACGCTGGCGACGCAGCGAACTGCACCTCAGCCGTTGGCGCATGGTCCTATTGCTGCTTGGTTTTTTTGCCATCGGCGTCTATGGCGGCTTCGTTCAGGCCGGGGTCGGCTTTCTGATCATCAGCGCCCTGCTGGCCCAGGGCCTCGATCTGGTACGGATCAACGCGGTCAAGGTCTTTGTCGTCGGCACCTTTACCCTGGTCGCCCTGACGATCTTCATCCGCCACGGCCAGGTAAATTACGGCCTCGGCCTGGCCCTGGCCGCCGGCAATTCCATCGGCGGCTACATCGCCACCCACATGGCGGTAAAAAAGGGCCACGACTGGATCAAAAAGATCGTCTCCCTTACCGTGCTGGTGTTTGCCATCAAGCTGCTGATCGGCTGAATTCAGATTCAGCGCCCCCTCGCCAATGCCTGCCCAAGATGGTGGCCCGGTAATTTTCACCCCCCCCTCCTTTGCATTCCGTATATCTCTGGTATACTCGTCAGCAATTTGACTATCCGCTGAAACAGAAAGTTGCCAAACCTTGATGGCGTCGCAAAAAATCCGCCCTACGGCGTTGCAGCGCTTTTCAGGACTTCGACATACTATATGTATGCCTTCACCCCTGAAAAACCACTACGCCTTGTAGATCGAAATTTTTGCTTAGCCATCACATGACTTTTTGCGAGTCCATCTTATAGAACGGTATTTTTATTTTTGCCTGCTTTTTTCGGTAAGCGCGTTCATCAGAGCATCGAATTCCGGCCGACTACTAGCTAGCGGCCCGGGCCGAAACGAGCCGCTCAACAATCTGCCCTGTAGCACTGCGCTTGACCGAAGCGAATGATCAGCGGCAACGATCTCTGGCTTTCAGCCACCGCCGCCAGCCCGCAACAAGTGTTCTATTTTGTGTCTACTAGATCCATAATATACCCTTATGTGCCGCTCAATATTTTTCGGCAGGGAAATTTAGCTACTCATAAAGACGAAAAAGCTTGAAGTATCGGATAGATAACCCGGAAATTCACATTCTTGGCACATGGCATCGAAATTGCCCTTGTTAAAACGGCTGTTTATTTCTAGAATACCAATCAAACCTTTTTGGAAAGGAGGTGCGCTGCCAAACAGGTAAACCCCGTAAAAGATCAACCGGTTCCCGTGTCACACCCCGGCCGGGGACTCGCGACTTTTGGTACGAACTGATTCCAGCTGAGCTACCGTACCCGGGAAAAAGATGCTCGCAGAGCCCTTTTTCTGGTAGACCAGCAGACAGTTTCTCGCCCAAGAGTCGGCAAAAAGAGTAAAAGATGGAGGTTTTTGGACCGGACCCCGCAAGGAGTCCTGCAGGCGACCCATCCCACCGCCTGCAAATTCGACAAACCGTGCGTATTTATGCAATCAGGAGGCTACACAAGATGAGATTTTCCAAGATTTCCGTACTGGCCCTTTTGGCGGCCATGATGTTCTTCGCATCCACCGCATCGGCGGCCATCGTCAGCGGCGGCGCCGACGGTTGGTCCTTCAGCACCGACGGCATGGTTAACCTGTTCGCCGTCTATCAAAGCTCCGACGACGTCCCCACTGGCGTCGCCGAAGGCTTCGCCATTGGGGAGGACGGCTTCCGCGTTACCAACGGCTTCCTGCCGAACATCCTGGCCTTCAACATCAAGGCCCCGACCATTAATGGTCTCGACATGGGTGCCCGCTTCGGCTTTTACCCCTCGGCCGCCCACAGCAATACCAAGAATTCGTTTAGCAGCC
>JAUWLU010000177.1 GCA_030613545.1 Desulfuromonadales bacterium | reverse complement strand
CGCTGCTCGTCTGTCGCAGCTGGCGGTTGGTTTCCGGTGAGCGATAGCCGGAAATGATCTGGTAGGGTTTTTGATTGTCCAGTTTGCTGCTGAGGCTGTAAAGCAGATCGAAAAGCTTCGGGTCGATGGGCTTGACCCGGTCGGTTCGATGGTCGCGGAGCAGGAAATTGATATCGGCTAGAGCCTCGGGAAGATAGTCTCCGTCGGCCCAGTAGATCACTGACTGCAGGCTTTCGCCGGTATGGGTATTGTAGAGCGAAAGGCTTCTTTGCCGGTCGGCGAGACCGGTGATCTGGGCGAAGCTGGGTAACGGCAAGGCCAGGCCAGCCATGCAGGTCAGTCCCGCCTTGAGAAATGTGCGGCGGCTGAGGGACGGGTCGTTGGCGGCGGGGCATTGTGTAGATGTCTTACGCATAGCGGTGTCTTTGTCTCTCTGTTCGATGGCAGGGTAAATTTATTTGCTTTACAGGGTAAGAGCAATGTCCATGCCAGAAAAAGCCGTTGAAGGGTAGCAGAAAACGGGTTAGATGGCCAGTATTTTTGATCGCGGCAGGCCATTGTAGGCGGACGGGGAGGGATATGCAAATTCGCGGGTGGTTCGGGCAGGGACGGCCACTGCGCATTGGCTCAGGGTTGCTGCCGCAGCTTACCCTTCAAACCAAGCAAGTAGAATTGCACTTACGAATTGAATCCAGGTTTCGGTAATGTCGATAGTCTCACGTTTACTTCTGATGACGGCCTTGGAAATGGCAACGGTAGCGATGTGATTACCCACCGCTACGATATCACCGTGGCACCGGGGGAGACGGTGGTGATTGTCAACTTCATCATCATGAACGGGGTCGACACCGGCGATACGGCCACCGGCATAACCGATCTGGCCATCGCCATTGATGCCGAGGCCAATACCATCGTCGATAATTTTTGGAGAGACGGTCAGTACCGCACCGGCATGACCCAGGACCAGATCGACGCGATCCTGAACTTTTAAGAAAATACTGAAAGAGCAGTAATGAAAATAGGCGAAGCCCTGCTGGGCTTCGCCTCGTTTTGTCTGGACAGTTTTACCTCAGGCCGCATACAAGGTCTGCCGGAGGACTATTCGCCAAGATAGGTGTAGGAAACCAGCACCTTGTCCAGCAGTGCCAGAAAGTGGCTGGTCTCTTCAAAGCTGATCTTGCGCGAGGCAACGCCCTTTTCCAGGGTGTCGCGAACGTGCTTGAGGATCTCCGGGCCCTTGTACTGCACGTACTTGAGGCTCTCCCAGGTGGCGTCGCCGTTGATCACCGTGTCGATCTTGTAGTTGGTCTTGCGGTTGAAGCTGACGTGGACGGCGTTGGTGTCGCCGAACAGGTTGTGCATATCGCCGAGGATCTCCTGGTAGGCACCGATCAGAAAGAAGCCGATGTAGTAGTCTTCGCCGCTTTCGATTTTATGAATGGGCAGATACTCGGTGCGCCCCTGTTCGCCGACAAAGCTGGTGATCTCTCCGTCCGAGTCGCAGGTGATGTCGGCGATGGAGGCCATCACCTCCGGCTTCTGGTTCAGGCGCTGAATGGGCACGATGGGAAACAGCTGGTCGATGGCCCAGGAGTCGGGCAGCGACTGAAACAGGGAGAAGTTGGCGAAATAGGTCTGGCGCAGACTCTGTTGAAACTCCTGCAGCTCGTCGGGCACCGTCTTCAGCCGTTCGACGATGCCGGTGATTTTGATGAATATCTTGCTGCACAGCCATTCGGCCAGGGCTCGGTCGTGCAGATTCAGGTAGCCGAGGTTAAACAGGCTGACGGCCTCCTGAATCAGCTGAATGGTGTCGTGATAATCGACCCGCAGGGAGTGGCGGTCGAGACTCTGGTAGATGTCGAGTAGCTTTTTGACCGTCGGTGACAGTTCCTCGGCATTTTCCAGGATTTCATCGAAGTCGGGCAGGGCGTTCTGGGTATTGGTGTTGAGGATGTTGGTGACCAGCACCGAATAGTGGGCCACGGTGGCCCGTCCCGACTCGGAGATGATGTTCGGGCAGGCCACGCCGGCCTCGTCGCAGATGTTCTTCACCTGGTAGACGACGTCGTTGGCGTATTCATCAATGGTGTAGTTGGCGCTGGAAAAATCGCTCGATTTGGAACCGTCGTAGTCGACCCCCAGGCCGCCGCCGATATCGAGATAATCAAGACCGACTCCCATCTTGCGCAACTCGACATAGATACGGGCGCCTTCGATCAGAGCGTTCTTGATCTTATCGATTTTGGTGATCTGGCTGCCGATATGAAAATGCAGCAGCTTTACCGTGTCGAGCAGATCGTGCTCCCGAAGGATCTCCACCGCCGCCAGCAGTTCGGAGATTTTGAGGCCGAATTTGGCGTTGTCACCGCCGGAGGTTGCCCATTTTCCGGTGCCGCGGGAGGAAAGCTTGACTCGAATGCCGAGTTTCGGCACGATGCCGGCCTTTTGCGACAAGGCAATGATCTTTTCCAGCTCAAAGAGTTTTTCCACCACGATGGTGATGTCGTAGCCGATGCGCGTGGCATAGAGGACCATCTCGATAAAATCGTTGTCCTTGTAGCCGTTGCAGATGATCGGCAGCTTTTCCCCGGTAGCAAAGAAAATGGCCGCCACCAGTTCCGGTTTGGAGCCGACCTCCAACCCCATGTTGTGCTTCTTGCCGAATTGGGCGATGGCTTCAACCACCTGGCGTTGCTGATTGACCTTGATGGGAAAGAAGGTCTGGTAGTTTGCCGGATAATCGTACTCGGTGATGGCGCTTTTAAAGGCTCGATTGATGGCGGCGATGCGTCCCTGCAGCACGTCCATGAAACGCAGCAGAATCGGCGGCTGAATGTTGCGCTTGATGAGATCGTCGACCAGGGAACGCAAGTCGATGGAATACTTGGAACTCGGCGAGGGATGGACGCAGATATGGCCCTTCTTGCTGATGGAGAAGAAGTCGTCCCCCCAGTTGGGCAGATTGTAGATTTTGGCAGAGTCCCTGATCGACCAGCGTTTCATAGGCATCACCAGTTGAGTTGTTGATGAGGAATTCGGCGGGCCCTTAAGCCCTTCCGTAAGCTAAGTTGTCAAGTCATGCCACTGGCATCAGGCCAGTCGGCTTTTGAAATCCTGATAGTCGAAACTGCGCAGGATCTTCAGCTCGCCCGTATCCGGCTCAAAGGTGCAGATATGCGGATGCTGAATGCCGTTGAAGGTGGTGGTCTTGACCATGGTGTAATGGGCCATGTCGAGAAACGCCAACCGATCACCGGGGGCCAGGGGCTGCTCGAAAGACCAGTCACCGATCACGTCGCCAGCCAGGCACGACGGTCCGCCGAGGCGATAGCTGCAGGCCTGTTTGCCGGCATCAAAGCCGCCGTGAATGTCGGGCCGGTAGGGCATCTCCAGCACGTCGGGCATGTGACAGGTGGCCGAGACGTCGAGGATGGCGGTGTCGACCTGATTATGTACCACATCCAGGACCTCGCTGACCAGCAGGCCGGTACCGATGGCGATGGCCTCCCCCGGTTCGAGGTAGACCTGTACGCCGTATTTGTCCTGGAAATAGCGGATCAGCTCCACCAGGCCGTCGATATCGTAGCCCTCGCGGGTGATATGATGGCCGCCGCCGAAATTGAGCCACTTCATTTGCGGCAGAAATTCGCCGAACTGTTCTTCGACCACCTTGGCAGTGCGAGCCAGCGGTTCGAACAGCTGCTCGCAGAGGGTATGGAAATGCAGCCCTTCGACTCCGTCCAGCGATCTGCCGTCGAATTCGGCCCGGCGAATGCCGAGCCGGGAGCCCGGCGCGCAGGGGTCGTACAGGGCGGTATGCCCTTCAGAATGCTCCGGATTGATGCGCAGCCCGATGGAAACCCGGCCCTGCTCCTTCTGCCATAGGGGCCGAAACCGCTCTAACTGGTTGAAGGAGTTGAATACCAGATGGTTGGAGATGCTCAGCAGTTCGACGATGTCCGTTTCTTTGAAGGCGGCGGCAAAACTGTGTATTTCGCGACCGAATTCCTCGCGACCGAGGCGGGCTTCCCAGGGGGAGCTGGCGCAGACCCCGTGCAGCGTCTCGCGGATCAGCGAGAAGAGAGGCCACAAGGCGAAGGCCTTGAGGGCCAGCAGGATCTTCGCTCCGCTGCGCTGCTGTACCTGGTCGAGGATTGCCAAGTTGTGGCGCAGTCGGCTGAGGTCGACCACGTAGGCCGGGGATGGGGCGAGCTCGAGGATTTTGGGAATGTCGATGCCGATCATGATGGTCCCATCTGAGATTGCTTTTTGTTGCTTCGAGATTGAAAATCTGACACCGCGGGGTTGCGCCCCCCCCGCGACGCCTTACTCTTTTGCTGCGCGGCAAAAGAGTAAGCAGAAAAACGCGCCCCGGCTCCTTGCCCGCCTACGGCGGGTTCCCTGCGCTGCGCAGACTTTTTGAGGACGGGCAAAAACTCGCTGACGCTCAAACAGTTGCCCGTCTTTTTCTCAAAACATCCACTCCGCTCCGGCGGGGTCACAGGGGGATAGGACGACAACGATGATTTTCGCGTCCCGCGTTCCTCGTCCCTTGAACCTTCGCCTTACAACTCCGGCCAGTCGCCGCCGGCGATGACCTTTGTATTCAGGCCCATGGGGGCGAGGGTGTCGAGGAACAGCTCAGGGTCGAACTGCTCCATGTTAAAGACCCCCC
>JAUWLU010000291.1 GCA_030613545.1 Desulfuromonadales bacterium | reverse complement strand
AAAGAGACTTTCCTGTCGGCTTGCAGATGTACATTGGCCCGCGCCCACACATTGACGACTTTTGGCAAGACGTTTTCTGGCCGAGTGCAGAACTCAGTGTTTCGTCTATCGGCTTTTGGTTGTTCTTACTTAGCCTTGCAGCGGGGACAATGATCGCAGCCTGCAGGGCAAGACGACAGAAAAGTGAATGACTGCTTTGTCCGCTCAGCGGTCATTGGTACCTCAAAATGCTGCGGCCAACGTGCCAATGTCTGCAATGACGGGCTGCATCGCAGCATTTAAGATTGTCACCAAAGGCAGCAATGGGCCGGAAGCAGACGAGTCCGCTATGGGCGGGATGCGGACCTTCGCTGCGATCCACACCAAGGTCGGCTATGCGCAGATAGTGAGCTTTGCAAACTCTGGCCGATACGCCAGACCGGACATTGGAGTGGAATGCAGCTAAAGTCCGTATGGGAGTCCCATATGTCTCTGGCTGCAATCAGGAAATTGACGCTTGCTGCACTGGCGCGCTGTTGTCAAACGCCGCTGTATTTGCCGGGTAACTTGTTCGAGGATTTCATTTCCTTGAGCGACAGGTTTGACCGAATGCTCGTGACACCCGGCAGGCGACGAAGGGTGCTATCGACGAATACGCTGTAGTCGTCGAGGTCACGCGCCACTACGATCAGCAGAAAATCATCTGCACCGGTCGTATTGTGGCAGGCAAGGATATTGGGTGTGGTCTCAATGATGCGCTGAAACTCTGCAGTTGAGGCCTGATCGTGTTCGGAACAACTCAATTGCACAAAGGCCATCACGCCTAGTCCCAGTTTCCGGCGGTTCAGGTTGGCCTGGTAGCCTTCGATAATGCCGCTTTCCTCCAACCGTTTGAGGCGTCGCCAACAAGGCGTCTCGCTCATTGACAGATGTTCGGCCAATTTCGCGTTGGGCATACGCCCGTCGTTTTGAAGTAGGTCGAGGATTTCCGCATTGATATTGTCGATTTCGGTCAAGGGGCAGACTCTTCTCTTTTTTGCCATAGATTGGGTGTAATCCACCCTATAAATTACCCATCAAGGGAAGAATGGCAAACAAATTTCTCCCAAACAAGGTAAAGTGCGCTCAATTCAAACTCATCCCAGAAGGATCAGTCCCAGTGAAGGCCGTCCTGTTCGAGAAATTCGAAGAAGCCCCCAAAGTCGTCACTGTTGACGATCCGACACCAGAAGTGCACGGCGTTGTGCTCAAGGTCGAAGCCACTGGTGTTTGCCGCAGCGACTGGCATGGCTGGATGGGGCACGACACCGATATCGATCTGCCGCATATTCCCGGGCACGAACTGGCGGGTATTGTTGAGGCCGTTGGCAAAGACGTCACCAACTGGAAGGTTGGCGACCGGGTTACCGTTCCCTTCGTGGGGGGCTGTGGCTCCTGCCCTGAATGCCACGCTGGTCACCAACAGGTCTGCCACAACCAGTTCCAACCGGGTTTCACCCATTGGGGCTCATTCGCTGAATATGTAGGCATCCATCAGGCCGATCTGAACCTCGTGTCCCTGCCTGAGAGCATGGATTTTGCCACTGCGGCCAGTCTCGGTTGCCGGTTCGCCACCTCTTTCCGTGCAGTCGTCGATCAGGGCAAGGCGTCCGCAGGCCAATGGGTTGTTGTGCGCGGCTGTGGTGGCGTTGGCCTGTCTGCCGTGATGATCGCAAACGCGGTTGGCGCAAACGTGATCGCTATCGACATTAATGACGAAAAGCTGGCTCTGGCCAAGGCGCTTGGGGCCGTTGCCACCATCAACGGGGCATCCGTTGCCGATGTGCCCGAAGCGGTGATCGAGCTTACCAAAGGCGGTGCCCATGTTTCGCTCGACGCGCTTGGCCACCCTGTGACCTGCTTTAACTCGATCGCAAACCTGCGCCCGCGCGGCAAGCACGTTCAGGTCGGTTTGATGCTGGCAGATCATGCCACGCCGCAAGTACCGATGTCTAAAGTGATCGGGCAGGAACTAGAGATCCTAGGCAGCCACGGAATGCAGGCACACCGCTACGGGGCGATGCTGGACATGGTGGAATCCGGCAAGCTTGATCCCGCCCGTCTTGTGGGCGATCAGATCAGCTTGGCCGAGGCGCCCGAAGCCCTGATGAACATGGACAAGTTCCAGTCCGTCGGTGCGACCGTCATCACCAAACTTTAAGGGGCGCAATATGAGCACACTTGAATGCGCTGGGGCAATTTGGGAAGGAGATCAGGGCAATGTTTGAAAAGGTAGAAGACTATCCGGTCGACCCGATCATGATCGGTACCGAGTTGTTTGCGCAGGACCCACGAACCGACAAGCTCAATCTGACGGTGGGCATATATCAAGATGAAAACGGTCACACTCCAGTCCTGAAAGCCGTCAAACAGGCGGAACAGCGTCTAGTCGAAACCCAAAGGACCAAAGCTTATCTGGCTCTAACCGGAGACGCAGATTATTACCGGGTTTTGGGGCAAGAAATCTTGGGCGCGGATCTTTATGATGCCGGGGAGTTCGTCGCGGCCCAGACCTCAGGCGGTGCCGTCGCGCTTAGGGTCATGGCGGATTTGCTGGCGCAGATGCCAAGCCGACCCACGGTCTGGCTGCAAACGCCGACCTATGGGAACTACATCCCGATCCTGACCGCTGCGGGGGCGCCGTTCAGGGCGGTG
>JAUWLU010000364.1 GCA_030613545.1 Desulfuromonadales bacterium | reverse complement strand
CGCTGCTGGCAGATCTATCGCGACGCCCTGCAGCAGGTTTCGGGCCTGGCTCGCACGGTGCGGGGACCGTCCATGAGCGCCGGACCGGGCAAAATCGAGGTGCAGGGGGTGGCGGAGATCGGTGGAGAGCAGGTCTTGGTGCTGCGCTTCATTCAGGGGCGTAACCCGGACTGGGTGCAGCGCCCCTTTTTTGCCCGCTACGATCCGCAAGCCACCTGGCTCGACGATCTGCAGCCGGCGTTTGGCGCCGGTCAGTTCTTCTACGAGGACGAATATGCCGCCATGCAACAGAGAGCCAAACAGGGCAATTGATCACCAGCAGAGCGGTGAGTGTCCGGCGCCAGTTAATTGTTCACAAGCGTCTGCAGATTGCCGATATCGACCCCTTTAAGGCGGGCCACCTCACTCAACAGGGCACAAAAACTTTGATGTTCCGGATGTTGCGGCAGATGCACCGCACGACGGCGAAATTCCTGCTTGCGAAAAGTACCCCAGTTGACCAGCTGGCTGAAGTAGACGGCAAAGCCGAAGCCCTGAGCCAGGCTCACGAAATCGACCATCTCGCGATAGTTGTTCTGTTGCACGACAAAGCTGAGGGTAATGGCGATGGGCAGACTGGCCAGGAAGGTCAAATTCTCCAGCAGCCGCTCAAAATCACCGCCACGATTGACGGCGTAGGTCGCAGCGCTGGCCGCATCAATGGAGATCTCCGCCGAACGGACGAAAGGCTGGGCCGCCTGCAGCGACTGCCAGGCGGCAGCATTCCACAACAGGCCGTTGCTGTGCAGATGAATCGATTCGAGCTGGGGATAGTTGCAGGGAACGAACTCTTCCAGCAGCCGTCGATAAGCGTCGCTGGCGAAGGGGTCGCCGGTGCCGCTGATGATCAACTGCCGGGCCTGGGGGGCGAGCTCACGTTGCACCCGTTCGCTGAGCCGTGCGGCCCGTTCCCGTTCCTGCTTCGAAGGTACAAACAACCCTTGACGACAGCTCGCACAAGCCAGGTTGCAACTGCGATCATAGCAGAGATTCAGCTTGCGTGGCCCCCAGGGCAGCACAGTCTGTTTTGCACTGAAGATGGCGGCCAGATCGTCATTCGGCAGACTGGCGAGGGGTTGGACCGGCTCGGTGGCACCGGCCAAACGAGGGCAACGCTTTAAATTACAGTGGCGAAACGAACCGTCGTGAACCGCCTGGCGCAGAGCCCTGGCGCTAGGGCCGTTCCAGATATTGGCCAGATCGTCGCTAAGCAGATTTCCCAACGGCTGCTTGAGCCAGGCCGGGCAGCAGGCAAAAACCTGGCCGTCGGGATGGATTTCAAACCACTCAAAGGGATTGCGGCAGATCAGTCGCTGGCGACCGTTGCTTGGCGTTGACATGGCTTTCCTCCAACCACTGCTGACACTTTTCAGAAGGACCGTGGGGCGCAAGGTAGCATAGATCGGGCATGATTGCAGTATTCGCCAGCTTCGGCCGAAAAAAATCCGCCGCAATCTTTGATGCTTTCGCAAAAAGTCATGAGATGGCTAAGCAAAAATTTCGGCCTACAAGGCGTAGTGATTTTTCAGGGGTGAAGGCATACATATGGTATGTCGAAGTCCTGAAAAAACGCTGCAACGCAGTAGGACGGACTTTTTG